>DATIAJ010000001.1:0-2263 GCA_035458105.1 Nocardioides sp.
GGCCGGGTCGATGCCGGTGCCCTCGTCCGTGACCGTGAGCACCACGTGCTCGTCACGCACCCCCAGGTCGACACTTACGACACAGCCCTCGCGGCTGTAGGCGATCGCGTTGTCCAGCAGGTTGTCGAAGACCTGGCGCAGGCGCATCCCGTCGGCGTCGGCCGGCAGCGTGCCGGGCACGTGGGCGGCGATCCGCACGCCCCGGCTGTCGGCGTACAACGCGGCGGCGTCGACCGCCTCGCACAGCAGGACGGCCAGGTCGACGCGGTAGGGGTCGACCAGTGGCGAACCCGCGGAGGCCCGCGTGGTGAAGAGCAGGTCGGCGACCAGGTGCGAGAGCCGCAGCATGTTGCGCCGGGCCGCGGTCACCTGCTGGTGGCCCTCGGGGCTGACGTCGGTCGACTCGTCGAGGAGCTCGAGGTAGGCCAGCGCCGCGGTGAGCGGCGTACGCAGCTCGTGGGAGATGGTCGAGACGAACTCGTCCTTGACGCCCATCGCACGCACCAGGTCGGTCACGTCGTGGTAGGCCAGCACGGCGCCCGCGAGCCCGCCCGAGCGGTCGAGCACCCGGCGCGCGGAGACCGACAACGCCCGGCGCGAGTGCGGGTCCTCCCCCACCCACAGGCGTACGTCGTCGAACTCCTCGCCGCGCGAGGCCCGCACCGACGGCATGTCGCCGCGGGCCAGCGGCTGCTGGTCGGCGTCGTAGGCGAAGCCGGTCTGTCCGGCCCGACCACGGTGACCGTCGGGGAAGGCCAGGTCGAGGAACTCCCGCTGCCGGGCGTTGGTGGCGACGTAGCGGCCCTTGGCGTCGATCTGCAGGAGCCCCACGGCGACGCCCTCGAAGACCGCCTGTGCCGTACGCCGCTCCGCATCCGCCGCGGCCTCCGCGGCGTCGAGCCGGTCGACGAACGCCTGGCGTTCGCTGAGGTCGACGATCTGGGAGATGAAGTGGATCGGGGTGCCCATCGGGTCGCGCAGCAGGGCCACGGACAGGTCGCCGACCAGGGTGCTGCCGTCGGCGCGCAGGTAGCGCTTGGTGATCCGGTAGGAGCTGATCTCCCCGGCGAGCGTCTGCTCGAAGAGGCGCAGGTCGGCGTCGAGGTCCTCGGGGTGCGTGATGTCCTGGAACGACTTCGTGATGAGCACGTCGGCCTCGTGGCCGAGCATCTCGCACAGCGCGACGTTGGCCGTCACGAAGCCGCCCGTCGGGGACACGATCGCCATCCCGACCGGCGAGTGCTCCATCGTCAGGCGCCAGAGCTCGTCGGTCTCGAGCGCGGCGACAGGTGCCATCTCAGCGACCACCACCCACCTCCGCTCTTCACGAGTCAGCCCAAGACAGGCAGACAGCCCGAGCTGCCACGGTAGGACGCGCGCGACACCGCCGTGCGAGGTGTGGGGGAACAGTGGCGAAAATGAGAGGAACGCCCCGCACTGGGCGTGCGGGACGTCCCTCCTGTGGTCTGGACCAGCGTGTGGCCGGGGTGGGTCTCAGGCGCTGACCAGCACCTGCACCTCGGCGACCGACCCGGTCGCGGCGACGACGCGGGTGTCGACCGGCTGGGCCTTCGGCGCCAGCGTGCGCAGGGTCCACTCGCCGTCACCGGCGAAGAAGCGGAAGTGGCCCGTCGCGGACGTCGGCACCTCCGCGGTGAACTCGCCGCTGCGGTCGAGCAGCCGGACGTACGCGTTGGCGACCGGCTCGTCGCCGGCGCGCAGCACCTGGCCCTGGATCACGGCTTCCTTGGCGACGTTGACGCCGTCGAGCGACAGGCCGCCTTCCTTGGCTCCGCACATGTCAGGCCTCCCCGCGCTCGTCGCCGAGGGCGACCGGGACGCCGACCAGGGAGCCGTACTCGGTCCACGAGCCGTCGTAGTTCTTCACGTTGTCCTGGCCGAGCAGCTCCTTGAGCACGAACCACGTGTGCGAGGAGCGCTCGCCGATGCGGCAGTAGGCGATGGTGTCCTTGTCCCAGTCGACGCCGGCCTCGGTGTAGATCGCCTTGAGCTCGTCGTCGGACTTGAAGGTGCCGTCGTCGTTGGCCGCCTTGCTCCACGGCACGCTGGCCGCGGTCGGGATGTGACCGGCACGCTGGGCCTGCTCCTGCGGGAGGTGGGCCGGGGCGAGCAGCCGGCCGGCGTACTCGTCGGGGCTGCGCACGTCGACGAGGTTCTGCGTGCCGATCGCGGCGACGACCTCGTCGCGGAAGGCGCGGATCGAGGCGTCCTGCTCCTGCGCGGTGTACGACGTCGTGGCGCG
>DATIAJ010000002.1:0-13010 GCA_035458105.1 Nocardioides sp.
GACCTGGAGGACGTGGCGCGCCGGCTGTCCGCGGCGGCGTACACCCGCGTCGACCTGGTCGAGCGTCGCGGCGAGTTCGCGGTCCGTGGGGGAATCGTCGACGTCTTCCCGCCCACCGAGGAGCACCCGCTGCGCGTGGAGTTCTGGGGTGACGAGGTGGAGGAGATCCGCGCCTTCTCCGTCGCCGACCAGCGCACCCTCGAGACCGTCGAACGGCTCTGGGCGCCGCCGTGCCGCGAGCTGCTGCTGACCGACGACGTACGTCGCCGCGCCGCCGAGCTCGGCCAGGCGCACCCGCAGCTGCTCGAGCTCACCGACAAGATGGCCGCCGGCATCGCCGTGGAGGGCATGGAGTCCCTCGCGCCCGCGCTGGTCGACTCGATGGAGCTGCTCGTCGACCTGATGCCGGCCGACACGACCGTGCTGGTCCTGGACCCCGAGCGCGCCCGCACCCGGGCGCACGACCTGGTCGCGACGAGCGAGGAGTTCCTCGGCGCCTCGTGGGCCGCGGCGGCCGGGGGCGGCACCGCGCCGATCGACCTCGGCGCGGCGTCCTACCGCGAGATCGCCGACGTCCGGCTCCACGCGCTCGGTCTCGGGCTGGCGTGGTGGACGGTCAGCCCCTTCGGCATCGACACCAGCGACGTGCCCGTCGACGCGCAGACGACGGGCGTGCCGAGCCGCACGCTGCCCACCCACCCCGCCGAGGCCTACCGCGGCGACCTGCAGCAGGCGGTGGACGACATCCGCGGCTGGGTCACCGACGGCGTCGACGTCGTGGTCGTGCATGCCGGCCACGGACCGGCCGAGCGCTTCGTCGAGCTGCTCGGCGAGAACGACGTCGCCGCCCGCCTCGTCGAGGAGGGTGAGACCGCCGGCCCGAACGTCGTGACGGTCACGTGCGGCCACCTCGTGCACGGCATCGTCGACGACGAGGCAAAGGTCGCGGTCGTCACCGGCGACGACCTCTCGGGCCAGAAAGCCTCGACGCGCGACATGCGGAAGATGCCGGCGCGGCGCAAGAAGCAGATCGACCCGCTGGAGCTCAAGGCCGGCGACTACGTGGTGCACGAGCAGCACGGCGTCGGCCGCTTCGTGGAGATGAAGCAGCGGGAGATCTCCGGTGCGGTGCGGGAGTACCTCGTCCTGGAGTACGGCCCCAGCAAGCGCGGCGGGCCCAACGACATGCTCTACGTCCCGGCCGACACCCTCGACCAGGTCACCCGCTACGTCGGCGGCGAGAACCCGAGCCTCGACCGGCTCGGCGGCGGCGACTGGACCAAGCGCAAGAACAAGGCCCGGCGCGCGGTCCGTGAGATCGCGGCCGAGCTGATCAAGCTCTACGCCGCCCGGCAGGCGACGCGGGGCCACGCCTTCGGTCCCGACACCCCGTGGCAGCGCGAGCTCGAGGACGCCTTCCCGTTCACCGAGACCGTCGACCAGCTCACCACGGTCGACGAGGTCAAGGCCGACATGCGCCAGGTCGTGCCGATGGACCGGCTCGTGTGCGGCGACGTCGGCTACGGCAAGACCGAGATCGCGGTCCGCGCCGCGTTCAAGGCCGTGCAGGACGGCAAGCAGGTGGCGGTGCTGGTGCCGACCACGCTGCTCGTCACCCAGCACCTGTCGACGTTCTCGGAGCGGATGAGCGGTTTCCCGGTCGTCGTCAAGGGCCTCTCGCGCTTCCAGACCGACAAGGAGGCCAAGGAGGTCGTCGCCGGTCTCGCAGACGGGTCGATCGACATCGTCGTGGGCACCCACCGCCTGCTCAACCCCGACATCAGGGTCAAGGACCTCGGCCTGATCATCGTCGACGAGGAGCAGCGCTTCGGCGTCGAGCACAAGGAGCAGATGAAGCGGATGCGCACGTCGGTCGACGTGCTGTCCATGAGCGCGACGCCGATCCCGCGCACGCTCGAGATGGCGGTGACCGGCATCCGGGAGATGTCGACGATCACCACCCCGCCCGAGGAGCGGCACCCGGTGCTGACCTACGTCGGCGCCTACGAGGACCGGCAGGTCGTCGCTGCCGTGCGTCGCGAGCTGCTGCGCGAGGGCCAGGTCTTCTACATCCACAACCGCGTGCAGTCGATCGAGAAGGCCGCGGCCCGGATCAAGGAGCTCGTGCCCGAGGCACGGGTCGCGACCGCACACGGCCAGATGAACGAGCGCCAGCTCGAGCAGGTGATGCTCGACTTCTGGGAGAAGCGCTTCGACGTGCTCGTCTGCACGACGCTGGTCGAGTCGGGCCTCGACGTCTCCAACGCCAACACGATGATCATCGAGCGCTCGGACACCCTCGGCCTCTCCCAGCTGCACCAGCTGCGCGGTCGTGTCGGTCGCTCCCGCGAACGGGCCTACGCCTACTTCCTCTACCCGGCGGAGAAGCCGCTGACCGAGACCGCCCACGAGCGGCTCGCCACACTGGCCCAGCACTCCGACCTCGGTGGCGGCATGGCCATCGCGATGAAGGACCTCGAGATCCGCGGCGCGGGCAACCTGCTCGGCGGGGAGCAGTCCGGCCACATCGCCGACGTCGGCTTCGACCTCTACGTGCGTCTCGTCGGCGAGGCGGTCGCCGACTTCAAGGGCGGTGCCGAGGAGGAGCTCGCGGAGGTCCGCATCGAGCTGCCGGTCGACGCCCACCTGCCCCACGACTACATCCCCAGCGAGCGGCTGCGGCTCGAGATCTACAAGCGACTGGCCGAGGTGCGCACCGACGCCGACGTCGACGAGGTCCGCGCCGAGCTGCTCGACCGCTACGGCAATCCGCCCGAGGTCGTGGAGTCGCTGCTCGTCGTCGCGCGCTTCCGGGCGCGGTGCCGCCAGGTCGGGGTGGGCGAGGTGACGGTGGCCGGCAAGTACGTCAGGTTCGCGCCCGTCGACCTGCCCGAGTCGCGCGTCGTACGCCTCCAGCGGTTGCACCCGAAGAGCGTCGTCAAGGCCCCCACCAGCACGATCCTGGTGCCGAGGCCGCAGGGGAGCGGCTTCCCCGTGCGCCCGGTGGCGGGCGTGGCCCTGCTTGAATGGGCCCGCGGTGTGATCGACGACATCATCGCCGCCCCGGCGCCCGTCGCCGCCTCGACCGCCTCGACCAAGGAGTGACCCCGTGAGCAAGACCCGCCGGATGACGGCCGCGCCCACCTCGGTGATGGTGGCCCTCGCAGGACTGCTGCTGACCGGCTGCGGCAGCGCCAGCCCCGGTGTCGCGGTCAAGGTCGGCGACGAGGAGATCAGCACCCGCCACGTCGACGCGGTCACGACCAACTACTGCACCGCGGTGGGCGAGCTCGAGTCCGCAGTGCCGATGGGCTTCGTGCGCCAGTACGTCGTCCAGCTGCTGACGCTGCGCTCACAGGCCTCCCAGATCGCCGACGACTACGGCGTGGAGCCGGGCTCGACCTACTACAACGACGTCGCGCAGCGCGAGACCGCGGCGGAGGCACAGCCCGAGGAGGTGCGCGACGACTACGTCGAGCTCGCGTCGACCTCGGCCTACGCCCAGGACATCCTCGACCAGGTCGGTCGCATCGTCCTGGAGGAGCAGGGCGTCACCGACGCGACCGCCGAGCAGACCACCCAGGCCGGCATCGACGTGTTCAACCAGTGGCCCAACACCCACGACCTGGAGATCGACCCGCGCTTCGGCCTGCGCACCGTCGACGGGGTGCTGTCCCCGGTCGACACCTCGACCTCGGTGGCGGTCAGCGACACGGCGAAGTCGGGTTCGGCGACCGAGCCCGACCCCGCCTTCGCGGAGACGCTGCCGGTCAGCCACCGGTGCGGCTGAGCCCGTGAGCGCCACGCCCGGCAGCTCGGCTCTCGAGGACTTCGCGGAGCAGATGCGGGTGCTGCAGCGTGAGTGCGCGTGGAAGCGGGAGCAGACCCACACCTCGCTGATCCCCTACGTCCGGGAGGAGGCCGAGGAGGTCGTCGAGGCGATCGAGTCGGGTGACCCCGCCGCGCTGTGCGACGAGCTGGGCGACCTGCTGCTGCAGGTGTTCATCCACGCGGTGATCGCCGAGGAGGCGGGCGAGTTCACCCTCGACGACGTCGCCCGCGGGGTGATCGCCAAGATGGAGCGGCGCAACCCCCACGTCTTCGGCGACGCGGTCGCCACCGACGTGGCCGAGGTGATGGAGCTGTGGAACGCTGCCAAGGCCGCCGAGAAGGCCGAGAAGGCCCTGGGGTCGACCGGGACGTCATGAGGATCCGCGGTTCGAACCGACGGTTCCCCTGACGTCAGCGATCGGTCACCCGCGACGTCGCAGCGACACCAGACGGCCCACGATGCCGACGGCGAAGACCGCCAGCCCGGCCAGCACGGAGCCGAGCGGCAGCGCGGCGGCCATCGCCAGGCACCCGACCAGGCCCAGCACCTGCAACCCGCGCGGCCACCGGCGCTGCTCGGGTGGTTGGCGCAGGGCGGAGAGGTTGGCGACGGCGTAGTAGGCGAGCACCCCGAACGAGGAGAAGCCGATCGCACCGCGCAGGTCGGCGATCAGCACGAGCGCCACCACGGCGACGCCGATGACGACCTGGGCCGTGTCGGGGACCCGGTGCCGTTCGTCGACCGAGGCGAGGGGGCCGGGCAGGTCACGCTCGCGCGCCATCGCGAGCGTCGTACGCCCGACGCCGGCCAGCAGGGCCAGCAGGGCACCGAGGGCGGCTGCGGCCGCGCCGATCCGGACGAGCGGGACCGCCCAGTCGGCGCCGAGCGCCGCCGTCGCGTCCGCGACCGGGACCGTGGACGTGGGGAGGGCGTCCCCGAGGACCTGCACCAGGGCCAGCGCGACGAGCAGGTAGAGCACGACCGCGGCGCCGAGGGCGACGAGGATCGCGCGACCGAGGACCTCCGGACGCCGGACCTCCTCGGCGAGGGTGGCGATCCGGGCGTAGCCCGCGAAGGCGAAGAAGAGCAGGCCGGCCGCCTGCAGGACGCCCCATGCGCCCCCCGTCGCGGTGAGCGGGTCGACCGGCTCGGCCTCGCCCGTCACGACGAGGGCCAGGAACCCGCCGAGGACGACGAGGGTGGCGGCGAGGAGGATCTTGGCCGCGGTCGCGGTGCGGGTCACGCCACGCAGGTTGAGGACGGTGAAGGCCACCACGGCGAGCGCGGCCAGGGCGCGCTGCCACGCGCCCGCACCGGGGGCCGCGTAGGCCGCGAAGGTCATGGCCATGGCGGCGCACGAAGCGGTCTTGCCGACGACGAACCCCCACCCCGCGAGGAAGCCCCACCAGGGGCCGAGGACCTCACGACCGAAGAGGTAGGTGCCGCCCGACGCCGGGTAGGACGAGGCGAGCTGGGCCGACGCGACGGCGTTGCAGAACGCGATGACGGCCGCCACCGCGAGCCCGACGAGCAGCCCGCGACCGGCGGCCTCGGCGGCCGGGGCGAAGGCGACGAAGACGCCCGCCCCGAGCATCGCGCTCAACCCCACGACGACGGCGTCCGTGGTGTCGAGCCGACGGGCGAGCTCGGGCTGGGCGCTCACGCCGGCACCTGCCACTCGACGCCGCACGCGCGGAGCCGGGTGCGAGCCAGCAGGAGCGTGCCGTCGGCGTCGGTGAGCGTCCGGGCGAGGATCGTGCCGTACGACGTCGCGGTCGGTGCGGGCCGGAACGCGTCGACGAACGCCTCGTCGAAGCGCCCGGTCGCGCCCAGCAGGGCGACGGTGTCGACGAAGTCGGGGCCCACCCGGGCCAGCCGATCGCGGAGCTCCGTGAGGGACTCGTCGCCGGCCGGGGCGTCCACCTCGGTCTCGCGGACCGACGCGGTGAGGGCTGCCAGCTCCCCGACCGCCGACGCGAGGGCGGAGCGCAGGGTGCCGCCCTCAGCGGACCGGTCGAGCTCGGGGTGGGGCACCTGACGGGCGGCCTCGACGAGGCCCGCCACCACGCGCACGTGGCGCCCTGCCATCTCGACGACCAGGTCCACGGAGTCCATCCTCCACCGCGCCGGCAGCCGGACGCCGTCCGGTGGGTGAACGTGGGCGTCCCCCGGTGCGTCGATGAGGTGGGACGTCGGGTCGGCGCGCCACTGCGACGGCAGGGCGCCGAGCTCGCGCCGGAAGGCGCGCGCGAAGACGTCGTAGCCGGTGAAGCCGGACTCGGTCGCGATGTCGCGGAGCGTGCGGTCGGTCGTCGCCACCTGGTGCGCCGCCCGCTCGAGCACGAGGCGGCCGGTGAACCGCGCCGGTGACTCGCCGGCCATCGCCCGGCGCAGGCGCTCGCCGGTCTCGTCGTCCTCCTCGGCCCGCACGGCCCGGTCGACGAGGGCGCGCAGGTGGTCGGCGGGAGTCGGCACGCGCCGCACGCTAGCGGTGCGGACGGACACCCCGGCGACGTCGGCGTACGACGTGGCTAGGCTGGCTGCCGACCCAGGACATCCCCCATCAGGAGCTCTGCCATGTCGATCATCGCTGCAGTCGGTGCCCGCGAAATCCTCGATTCGCGCGGCAACCCCACCGTCGAGGTGGAGGTGTTGCTCGAGGACGGAGCGTTCGGCCGGGCGGCCGTGCCCAGCGGCGCCTCGACCGGTGCGTTCGAGGCGGTGGAGCTCCGCGACGGCGGCAAGCGCTACCTCGGGAAGGGCGTGCAGAAGGCCGTCGACGGCGTCATCGACTCGATCGCCGGCGCGGTCGTCGGCCTCGACGCCGACGACCAGCGCCTCATCGACCAGACGATGCTCGACCTCGACGGCACCGCCAACAAGGCCAAGCTGGGCGCCAACGCGATCCTCGGCGTCTCGCTCGCCACGGCAAAGGCCGCCGCGGAGTCGGCCGGGCTGCCGCTGTTCCGCTACGTCGGCGGACCCAACGCCCACCTGCTGCCGGTGCCGATGATGAACATCCTCAACGGTGGCTCCCACGCCGACTCCAACGTCGACGTGCAGGAGTTCATGATCGCCCCCATCGGCGCGGCGACCTTCCGCGAGGCGCTCCAGCAGGGTGCCGAGGTCTACCACGCCCTCAAGGCGGTGCTGAAGAAGAAGGGCCTCTCGACCGGTCTCGGCGACGAGGGCGGCTTCGCCCCGAACCTCGAGAGCAACCGCGCCGCGCTCGACCTGATCGCCGAGGCGGTCAAGTCCGCCGGCTTCGCCCTGGGCAAGGACATCGCGCTCGCGATGGACGTCGCCGCGAGCGAGTTCTTCGAGAAGAAGTCCTACACCTTCGAGGGCAGGAAGCAGTCGAGCGACGACATGGTCGCCTACTACGCCGACCTGGTCGCCAGCTACCCGATCGTCTCCCTCGAGGACCCGCTCGACGAGGAGGACTGGGACGGCTGGAAGGCCATCACCGACAGCCTCGGCACCATGACCCAGATCGTCGGCGACGACCTCTTCGTCACCAACGTCGAGCGGCTCCAGCGCGGCATCGACGGCGGCCAGGGCAACGCGATGCTGGTCAAGGTCAACCAGATCGGGTCGCTCACCGAGACCCTCGACGCGGTCGAGCTCGCCCACCGTGCCGGCTTCCGCAACATGATGAGCCACCGCTCCGGCGAGACCGAGGACACCACCATCGCCGACCTCGCCGTGGCCACCAACTGCGGCCAGATCAAGACCGGTGCGCCGGCCCGTTCGGACCGCGTCGCCAAGTACAACCAGCTGCTCCGCATCGAGGACGAGCTGGGTGACGCGGCTCGCTACGCCGGCCGGGGTGCCTTCCCGCGATTCGGCGGCTGAAGCAGGCAGACTGGCCTGCATGCCTTCCCAGCGCCGTACGCCTCGGGGCGGGCCCGGTGGGTCGCGCGGTCCGAGGCAGGGCTCCAGCACGCACCCCGGCGCCCGCGGCCCACGACCGCGGGCGGCCGGGACGCGTACGACGTCCGCACGCGCCGTGGAGTCGGTCGCCGGGCCCGTGCGCCCCGCCGCCCCGCGCGGCGCCGCGCGGCGACCGCGGTTCACGGGTCGGGCCGCGGTGCTGGTGCTCGTGCTCGCGGTGCTGACCGTGTCCTACGCGTCATCGCTGCGGGCCTACCTCCAGCAGCGTTCCCACATCGGCGACCTCAAGGCGCAGATCGCCGAGCGCGAGGCCAGCATCAACGACCTCGAGCGGGAGAAGAGGCGCTGGGACGACCCGGCCTACGTCAAGGCCCAGGCCCGTGCGCGGTTCGGCTACCTGATGCCCGGTGAGGCCGGGTTCGAGGTCATCGGAGCCGACGGCAAGCCCCTCGAGGCCCAGGCCTCGCTCAACGACCCGGACGACGTGATCAAGACGGTGCCCGAGGCCTGGTGGACGTCGGCCTGGGAGTCGATGGAGCTGGCCGGCAACCCACCCCCGCCCGACGAGGAACCTGCCGAGATGATCGACGGAACACAGCAGTGAGCAACCGCAAGGACGATCACGCCGGTGATCACACGATCGATCCGGCCGACGAGGCCGCCATCCACGCCCAGCTCGGGCGCCGGCCCCGCGGCATCGACTCCGTCGGTCACCGGTGCCCCTGCGGGAACCCCGACGTGGTGACGACCGAGCCGCGGCTGCCCAACGGCACGCCCTTCCCGACGACCTTCTACCTGACCTGCCCGCGTGCGGCCTCGCGCATCGGCACCCTCGAGGGCTCCGGGCTGATGAAGGAGATGCAGGACCGCCTCGGCGCCGACGAGGAGCTCGCGGCGGCCTACCGCAGTGCGCACGAGCGCTACCTCGCGTTCCGTGCCGAGGTGGGGGAGCGCGCCGGGCTCGACGTGCCCGAGATCGACGGCATCTCCGCCGGCGGGATGCCCGACCGGGTCAAGTGCCTCCACGTCCTCGCCGGGCAGTCCCTCGCGATGGGCCGCGGGGTCAACCCACTCGGCGACGAGGTCCTCGACCTGCTCGGTGACTGGTGGGCGACGGGTCCGTGCGTCGAGCGGCCCCCTGCTTGACGACCGGACTGCACAATGACCCGATGAGCACCCTCGGGACGACCGTCGCGGCCATCGACTGCGGCACCAACTCCATCAAGGTCCTCATCGGGACCGTGCGCGACGACGGGCGGCTCGACGTCGTGCTGCGGGACTCCCGCGTCGTACGCCTCGGCCAGGGCGTGGACCGCACGGGCGTGCTGGCCGATGAGGCCCTGGAGCGCACGTTCGCGGCGATCGACGAGTTCGCCGAGGTGCTCCGCGACCACGACGTCCCGCCCGGGCGACTGCGCTTCTGCGCCACGTCCGCCACCCGCGACGCGAGCAACGCGGCGGTCTTCGCCGAGGGCGTACGACGTCGCCTGGGCATCGAGCCGGAGGTGCTGTCCGGCGACGAGGAGGCGGCGTTGGTCTACGCCGGCGCCATCGCCGCGCAGGTCCCGATGCCGCCCGAGCCGGTGCTCGTCGTCGACATCGGCGGCGGGTCGACCGAGCTGGTGCTGGGCCACGGCGACGACCGGCAGGCGGTCTCGATGGACATCGGCTCCGTCCGGCTCCACGAGCGCCACCTGCACGCCGACCCGCCCGGCGCCGACGAGGTCGAGGCCTGCGTCGCCGACATCGACCGGCACCTCGACGTCTCCGGGATCGCGCTGGGACGGGCCCGCACCGTCGTCGGCACCTCGGGCACCATCAAGACCGTCGCGTGCGGCGTCCTGGGGCTGGCTTCCTACGACCGCGAGGCCTTCGACCTGGCCGTGCTGCCCAACGCCGCCACCGCCGCCTACGTCGCCGACCTGCTCGCCATGACGGTCGAGGAGCGACGGGCGCTGCCCTACATGCACCCCGGTCGCGCCGACGTCATCGGCGCGGGCGCCCTCATCTGGACCCGCATCCTCGACCGCGTGCCGGTCATGGAGCACGTCGTCTCCGAGGCCGACATCCTGCACGGCATGGCCGCCGCGATCGCGCGATGACCGGGCCGGTCCTCCTCCCGCACCCGGTGGTCGGCGGAGCGTTCACCAGCCCGGTCGCGCCCGGCGCCGGGTGGCCCGACGACCCCGGCGCGCCCGACACGCCCGTCGCGCGCGACGCCGACGACGTACGACGTCTCGCCCACGGCGCCCCGCTGCCCGAGCTCGACGCCCGGGTGAGCGTGTGCTCGGCGTGCCCGCGGCTGGTGGCGTGGCGCGAGGGTGTCGCGGTCGAGAAGCGGGCGTCGTTCGCCGACCAGCCCTACTGGGGCCGACCCATCCCGGGGTGGGGCGACCCCGACCCGTCGCTGCTCGTCGTGGGGCTCGCCCCGGCGGCCAACGGTGGCAACCGGACCGGCCGGATCTTCACCGGTGACCCGAGCGCCGACTGGCTCTTCGCGAGCCTGCACCGCACCGGGTGGGCGGTGCAGGACACCAGCGAGCACGCCGGCGACGGGCAGCGCCTCGTCGGGGCCCGCATGGTCGCCACCGTGAGGTGCGCGCCCCCGGACAACAAGCCGACCGCGGTGGAGCGTGACACCTGCGCGCCGTGGATCGCCGCCGAGCTGGGGCTGCTGCCCACCGTCCAGGCGGTGGTGGCGCTGGGGTCGTTCGGCTGGGACGGTGCCGTGCGCTCGCTGGTGGCAGCCGGGGCACCCGCGCCGGCCCGGCGTCCGAAGTTCGCCCACGGCGCGGAGGTGGTGCTGGGCGACGTGACCCTGCTCGGCTGCTACCACCCCTCTCCGCACAACACCTACACCCGTCGGCTCACCCGCGAGATGACCGACGAGGTCTTCATGCGGGCACGGGCGCTGACCGGGTCGGGGCGCTGACACAATGGCGTGGTGACCCTCCACGCCATCACCGTCCTCGGCCACGACCGTCCCGGCATCATCGCCGAGACCACCGACAAGCTCGCCGGGCTGGGCCTCAACCTCGAGGACTCGACGATGACCCTGCTGCGCGGCCACTTCGCGATGATGCTGGTGTGCGAGGGCTCGGTGCCGGATGCGGAGATCGAGCAGGCCCTCGCGCCCCTCACTGCTGACGGAAGCCTCACCGTGACCGTCCGGGAGGTGCCCACCGAGCAGGTGGCGGCCGGTGACGGGACGTCGTGGGTGCTGTCGGTCCACGGCGGTGACCGTCCCGGGATCGTGTCGGCCGTCGTCGCGGTCATCGCGGGTGTCGGCGGCAACATCACCGACCTCACCACCCGTCTCGCCGGCGACCTCTACCTGCTGGTCGCCGAGGTCGACCTGCCGGCGGACGCCGACGTGGCCGCCGTCGAGGACGAGCTCGCGCGCGTCGCCGCGGACCTCGGGGTGGGCGTCACGCTCCGCGCGGCCGACACCGACGAGCTCTGAGCGCCCCCGTCATGGCCGTCAACACCCGGGTCCTGGAGTGGACCGAGACCGACCTCGGCGTGGCGGGGGAGCGGCGCGAGGTCGTCCGCGCACCCGCGACCGTGCTCTCCACCGTCGGCGAGACGGTCGACCCGACCTCGCCCGACGTCGTACGCCTCGCTGCCGACCTCGTCGCCACCATGCGCGTCTCGCCGGGATGTGTCGGCCTGGCCGCGCCACAGGTCGGCGTGGGCGCCAAGGTGTTCTGCGTCGACGTGTCCGAGCACCCCAAGACCCGCGGCCACCACGGCACCTTCGTGCTCTGCAACGCCGAGGTCGTCTCCGGCAGCCGCAACGAGAAGGCGCGCGAGGGGTGCATGTCGGTCCCTGACTTCACCGGCGACGTCAAGCGCCCCAGCCGCATCGTCGTACGCGGCCAGCTGCCCGGGTCCGGCGAGGAGGTCGAGCTCGAGGCGGAGGCGTTCGAGGCGCGGGCGTTGCAGCACGAGATCGACCACTGCGACGGACTGCTCTTCCTCGACCGCGCGGCCGGGGCGCACGCCGTCTACGCTCGGAAGACCTACCTCTGAACCTTCCCTGACCTGCCCGCAGGTCGCCGCCCCGGTATCCCAACCGGTAGAGGAAGCGGTCTTAAAAACCGCACAGTCTGGGTTCGAACCCCAGCCGGGGCACCGAGAGCGCGTGTGGGGAACGAGATACAGCCCGATCGACCCGATCGGCCTGCGTCTGGTTCCCCGGCTGCCGCGCGCAGCCTGAGAAGTTGCTGTGACGGGAACAGCGCGCCGTCAGCCCACGTTTGAAGTGGTGTCACCCCGGATAGAGTGAGGTGACACGACAGGCGTCGTCACCGCGACGGCGTCGACCCTCCGGAACCTCCGGGGGCGGCCTCCAAGGAGAGACCATGAGAAGCAACAACCCTGTCTTCGCCCGTTCCGAGGAGTTCAACCGAGCCTCCTCCAACGCCTACGGCAACCAGACCTACCCCGCCGGCGGCTCGTCCTACCCCGGCTACGGCGACGCCGGCACCGACCCCTCGCAGTGGGGCACCGGCACGCCCGGGCAGGTGGACCAGGGCCGGATGACGGTCGACTCAGTCGTCCAGAAGACCGCGATCTCGATCGCCCTCGTCTTCGTCACCGCGTTCGCCACCTGGTGGTGGATCGGTGACATGACCGCCACCGACAGCTTCGGCAACACGGTCGTCGACGAGGACAACCTGGCGCAGGCCAGCCTCCTGGCCATGCTCGGCGCGGGCCTCGCGTTCCTGCTGTCGCTGGCGAACTCGTTCAAGCGCGTCATCAGCCCCGCCCTGGTCATGGCCTTCGCGGCTGTCGAGGGTGTCGCGCTCGGCGCGGTCAGCAAGTTCTTCGACGCCCAGTTCGGCGACGGCATCGTGACCCAGGCCGTGCTCGGCACGTTCGCCGCGTTCGCCGGCACGCTCGCCGCCTACAAGTTCTTCGACATCAAGGTCGGAAACAAGTTCCGCACCTTCGTGATCGCGGGCATGTTCGGCATGGTGGGCCTCGGCCTGCTGTCGCTGGTGCTGAGCTTCTTCGGCATCAACACCGGCCTCTTCGGCTTCGGCACCCTGGGCCTCGTGATGGCGATCGCCGGCCTCGTGCTCGGTGTCTTCATGCTGATCCTCGACTTCGACTTCGTGGAGAACGGCGTCGCCGCCGGCCTCCCCGAGCGCGAGTCGTGGCGCGCGGCCTTCGGCCTCACCGTCAGCCTGGTCTGGATCTACACCAATCTGCTCCGGATCCTCGCGATCATGCGTGGCGACTGACCCACCTGCTCCACCGCACCACTCCGCCGGCCCGC
>DATIAJ010000003.1:0-6213 GCA_035458105.1 Nocardioides sp.
CTCGGCCTCGACCTTCATGGTGCCGGCGAAGTGGACGTCCTCGTCGTGGACCGTGACGTGGCGCGGGTCGACGTGGAGGTAGCCGTCGTCGGGGTCGGCGGCTGGGTCGGGGTCGGCGAGGTCGAATCGCTTGATCGCCTCGGCGACGAGCCGGTCGAGCTGGGCGGGACCGACCCGCCCCGCGACGGCGGCGACCTGCGCGTCGACGAACCCGGCCGCCTCGCGCGTCAGAGCTGGGCTGGAGTGGATGGTGGTCTCGGCGACTGCGCGGGCCTTCCACGCCGGCACCCGCCCGGCCTGGACCTGCGCCCACAGCCGCGGGAGCCGGTGCCGCAGCTCGAGGGCCTGCCCGATGAGCTTCTTCGCCGCCGTCGTCGACACCCCCAGCACGCCACCGAGCTCCGCGATGCAGAACTCCGCCACCAGCGGGCATCCCTCACCGGCGATGGGCTCCTCGTGCTCGCAGCCCGGTGCAGTGAAGGCTGCGGCGTCGTGGATCGACTCCGGCGGGTGCAGGTCCGCCCACTGCGCCGCCAGGAGGAGCTGATCGGCAGCGGCGCGGTTCTCGTCCACGCGACGCTGCCGGATCGCAGCCAGCAGATCAGACGCGGTGAGGTCCTCGACCCCACCTGCCACCCGATCCGCCCGCACTTCGCTCATGTGTTCGATTGTAGGGAAGGGGTCTGACACTGTCGCCCGTTCCGGACGGCACCTGTGGACACCCCCGCACGGCTCGCGCGCCGGGTCTCGCGACGGGACTGCGTACCTGCTGAAGCGGAAGATGGCGAGTGGTCCAGTAAGCCCTGCGGCACCCCTGATGCAAGTCGAGGGACCCCCGCTTCGGGTGGGTCTTCTCACATGTGCTAGCCGGCTCTTCTCCCGTTTTGTTCTCCCGTTCACAAACTCCTACAGTGGCGGAGTCCGCGCGAGGTTCGCGGGGACTAGGAAGAAGCGCGCTGTGACCGCACGGACCCCCGACTCTGCCCGGGACATTCCCGAGGCAACCGTCGCTCGGCTTCCCGTGTACCTGCGTGCCCTGACCGGCCTGGCCGAGGGCGGCACCACGACCTGCTCGAGCGAGGAGCTCGCCGCATCGGCCGGAGTCAACAGCGCCAAGCTCCGCAAGGACCTCTCCTACCTCGGCAGCTACGGCACCCGCGGCGTGGGCTACGACGTGGAGTACCTCCGCTACCAGATCGCTCGCGAGATCGGCGTGACCCAGGACTGGCCGGTCGTCATCGTCGGCATCGGAAACCTCGGTCACGCCCTCGCCAACTACTCCGGCTTCCGCAGTCGTGGATTCCGGGTGGTGGCGCTCCTCGACGCCGACCCCGACCGTCACGACGAGGTCGTCGCCGGGCTCGACGTCCGGTCCTTCGAGGACCTCGAGTCCATCGTGGCCGAGGACGCCGTCTCGATCGGCGTGATCGCGACGCCCGCCGTCGCGGCCCAGTCCGTCGCCGACCGCATGGTCGCCGCGGGCATCACCAGCATCCTCAACTTCGCCCCGACCGTCCTGACCGTGCCGGACGGCGTCGACGTACGGAAGGTGGACCTCTCCATCGAGCTGCAGATCCTCGCCTACCACGAGCAGCGCAAGTCGGGCCTCCCCACGACGGAGGTGACGGCATGAGCGTCCTCGTCGTCGGCATCTCCCACAAGTCCGCCCCGGTCGAGCTGCTCGAGAAGCTCGCGCTCGACAGTGAGGGCGCCACCAAGCTCATCCAGGACGTGATGGGCGGCGACCACGTCTCCGAGGCGACGGCGATCATCACGTGCAACCGCCTCGAGGTCTACGCCGAGGTCGACCGGTTCCACGGCAGCGTCGAGGACCTGTCCGGCCTCCTCGTCGCCCGGGCCCAGCAGTCCACCGAGGCGCTGCTGCCGCACCTCTACGTCCACTACGACGAGGGAGCGGTCTCCCACCTCTTCCAGGTCGCCGCCGGCCTCGACTCGATGGTCGTCGGCGAAGGCCAGATCCTCGGCCAGACCCGCGAGGCGCTGCGTGTCGGCCAGGAGCACGGCACGGTCGGCCCGGCGCTCAACACCCTCTTCCAGCAGGCGCTGCGCGTCGGCAAGCGGGCCCACGCCGAGACCGACATCGACCGCGCGGCCCCGTCGCTGGTCAGCGCCGCGCTCGAGCGCAGCTCGGTGCCGGTCGAGGGCGCGAAGGCCCTCGTGATCGGTGCCGGAGCGATGGCGTCGCTCGCGGTCGCCCACCTGTCGCGCAACGGCGCCGCCAGCATCTCCGTGCTCAACCGCACCGCTGCCCGGGCGCAGCGGCTCGCCGACGAGTACGCCGCCACCTCGGTGCCGCTCGAGCAGCTGGTCGACGAGCTCGCCACCGCCGACATCGTCATCTCCTGCACCGGTGCGCCCGAGCCGCTGGTGCGCCTCGGCGACGTCGTCACCGCGCGGGGCAGCAGCGACCGGCCGCTGACCGTCATCGACCTCGCGCTGCCGCACGACGTCGACCCGTCGCTGGCCGACCTGCCCGGCGTGGAGCTGATCAACCTCGCCGGCCTCGCCGACGAGCTGCGTGGCCTCGAGGCCACCGCGGGCGTCGACGACGTACGCACCATCGTCGGGCAGGAGATCAGCGCCTTCCTGGCCGTACGCCGCCAGGCGAGCGTCACGCCCACCGTGGTCGCGCTGCGCTCGATGGCCACCGCGGTCGTCGACGCCGAGATGGAGCGGTTGGCCACGCGCCTGCCGGGCCTCGACGACGCCACCCGCGCCGAGGTGCTCCACACCGTGCGCCGGGTCGCCGACAAGCTGCTCCACGAGCCGACCGTCCGGGTCAAGGAACTCGCCGACGCCGAGCCGGCCGTGTCCTACACCGCCGCCCTCGCCGAGCTCTTCCGCCTCGACCCCGACGCGGTCGACGCCATCTCCCGGGCGGAGGGACAGCCATGAGCACCGACCAGCCCCTCCGTCTCGGCACCCGCGCCTCCGCCCTCGCCACCACCCAGTCCGGTCTGGTCGCCGGGATGGTCGAGGCACACCTGGGGCGCGAGGTCGAGCTCGTCGAGGTCTCGACCGAGGGCGACCGCAGCGCCGCCCCGCTCGCGCAGATGGGTGGCACGGGAGTCTTCGTCAGCGCCCTGCGCGACGCGCTCCTCGACGGCCACGTCGACCTCGCCGTGCACTCGCTCAAGGACCTCCCGACCACGCCCGCCGACGGCATCGCGCTGGCCGCGGTCCCGCCGCGCGAGGACCCGCGCGACGTCATCGTCGCCCGCGACGGGCTGACCCTCGGCGAGCTGCCCGTGGGCAGCCGGCTCGGCACCGGCTCGCCGCGGCGCGTCAGCCAGCTCGCAGCCCTCGGCCTCGGCCTGGAGCTGCGCGGCATCCGCGGCAACGTCGACACCCGCATCGGCAAGGTCCGCAGTGGCGAGGTCGACGCGATCGTCCTGGCCCGCGCCGGCCTGGCCCGACTCGGCCGCCTCGACGAGGTGACCGAGGTCCTCGATCCGCTCCAGATGCTGCCCGCGCCCGGCCAGGGCGCTCTTGCGATCGAGTGCCGCTCCGGCGACACCGAGCTCGTGGCGGCACTGGCCAGGCTCGACGACCCCGCCACCCGCGCCGCGGTCACCGCCGAGCGCGCGGTGCTGTCCACCCTCGAGGCCGGCTGCTCGGCCCCGCTGGGTGCGCTGGCCGAGGTCGTCGAGGGAGAGGACGGCGAGGAGCTGTGGCTGCGCGCCGTGGTCCTCTCCGAGGACGGCGGCCTGTCGGTGCGGATGAGCGCCACCGGACCGGTCGCCGAGGCCGCACAGATCGGAACACGCCTCGCGAGCGACATGCTCGCCGAGGGAGCAGCAGACCTGATGACTGCATCACATTTGCAGGGACCACCAGTGAGGAATCAGCACGCATGACGCGAGTACAGACCCCCCAGGCCACTGGCACGAATGGCATGGGCGCGCCCACCCCGGCCCAGGGCTGGGTGTCGTTCGTCGGCAGCGGACCCGGTGACCCGGGCCTGCTGACGGTGCGAGCCGTGGAGCTCCTCCAGGGTGCCGAGGTGATCGTGACCGAGGCCCCCGACCACGTCGCCCTGGTCCGCTCGGTCCTCGGCCTCGTCGAGGGCCCCGACGGCCTCGTCGGCGGCCCGGAGATCGTGGACGGCGGCTTCGGCGAGGACGGCCAGCCCCTGACCCACGCGGCCCGCGCCAAGGTCGTCGTACGCCACGGCAAGAAGCAGCGCGTGGTCCGCCTGATGACGGGCGACCCGTTCCTCTACGCCTCCGGCCCCGAGGAGGCGCAGGCCTGCGTCAAGGCCGGCGTCGGCTTCGAGGTCGTCCCGGGCGTCTCCTCGGTGAGCGCGGTCCCGGCCTACGCCGGCATCCCGCTGACCACCAAGCGCCACAAGGAGATGGCCGTCGTCACCTGCGGCGACAAGGTCGACTGGAGCGCGTACGCCGACGACCGCACGCTGGTCCTGCTCTCGGGCGTCGGCAGCATCGCCGAGACCTCGGCTGCGCTCATCGAGGCGGGCCGCTCGCCCGAGACGCCGGTCGCGATGACCCGCGTCGGCACCACGACCGAGCAGCACACGCTCGTCTCCACGCTGGCCAACGTCGCCGCCGACGCCCGCGCCGCGCGTATCGCCCCGCCGGCGATCACCGTCATCGGTGACGTCGTCGACCTGCGCCAGACGCTGTCGTGGTTCGAGACCAAGCCGCTCTTCGGGTGGCGCGCGCTGGTGCCCCGCACCAAGGAGCAGGCCGGCTCGCTGTCGCGCCGCCTGCGCGAGTACGGCGCCGTGCCCGAGGAGGTGCCGACCATCTCGGTCGAGCCGCCGCGCAACCCGCTCCAGATGGACAAGGCCGTCCGCGGCCTCGTCGAGGGTCGCTACGAGTGGATCGCCTTCACGTCGGTCAACGCAGTCAAGGCCGTGCGCGAGAAGTTCGAGGAGTACGGCCTCGACGCCCGCGCCTTCTCCGGACTGAAGATCGCCGCCGTCGGCGACAAGACCGCCCGGGCGATCGCCGACTGGGGCCTGCGCGCCGACCTCGTCCCGTCGGGGGAGCAGTCCGCCGCCGGCCTGCTCGAGGACTGGCCGCCCTACGACGAGGTGCTCGACCCGATCAACCGGGTCTTCCTGCCCCGCGCCGACATCGCGACGGAGAACCTCGTCGCCGGGCTGGTCGACCTCGGCTGGGAGTGCGACGACGTCACCGCCTATCGCACGGTGCGCGCCACGCCGCCGCCGGCGCCGGTCCGCGACGCCATCAAGACCGGCAAGTTCGACGCCGTCGTCTTCACCTCGTCCTCGACGGTCCGCAACCTCGTCGGCATCGCCGGCAAGCCGCACCCGTCGACGATCATCGCGGTCATCGGCCCGCAGACGGCCAAGACCGCCGAGGAGCACGGCCTGCGGGTCGACGTGCTGGCCCCCACGCCCGACGTGGAGGTCCTCGTCGACGCCCTCGCCGACTTCGGCGCGTCGCGACGCCTCGCGATGCTCGAGGCCGGCGAGCCGGTGACCCGCCCGAGCGAGCGCACCGCGTCGGGTCGGCGCAAGGCCCGCGCCAAGTAGCCCGAGCGGTGCGTGAGGCGGATTCCCGCGGCCGGGAACCCGCCTCACACACCGCTGCGAGAGGATGGTCGGCGTGACCGACGAGACGCACGTCCAGGGCCCGACCATCCGACCCCGGCGGCTGCGGCGCACCCCCGCCCTGCGGCGCATGGTCGCCGAGACCCACGTGGTGCCCAGCTCGCTGGTCCTGCCGGTCTTCATCCGTGAGGGCCTCGCCGAGCCGCACCCCATCTCCTCGATGCCGGGCGTCGTCCAGCACACCCGCGACTCGCTCCGGCGGGCGGTCACGGAGGCGGCCGAGCTCGGCCTGGGCGGGGTGATGCTCTTCGGCATCCCCGAGCGCAAGGACGCCACCGGCTCCGGTGCGCTCGACCCGGCCGGGGTGCTCAACCTCGCCATCACCGACGTCGTCGCCGAGGTGGGCGACCAGCTCACGGTCATGTCGGACCTGTGCCTCGACGAGTTCACCGACCACGGCCACTGCGGCGTGCTCACCCCCGACGGCGAGGTCGACAACGACCGGACGCTGGCGGCGTACGCCGAGATGGCCCTCGCCCAGGCCGCGGCCGGCGTCGACATGGTCGGCCCGAGCGGGATGATGGACGGCCAGGTCGCGGTGGTCCGTTCGGCGCTCGACGCCGCCGGGCACAGCCACGTGTCCGTGCTGGCCT
>DATIAJ010000004.1:0-3363 GCA_035458105.1 Nocardioides sp.
GGTCTTCTCGGCGAGCTGCTGCAGCGCCTCGGCCTTCGGAGCGACGAGGTAGCCCTTGATCTGGGCGTCGTCGACGACGTAGACCTTCGCGGCGCCGTACTTCTTCACCTTCTCGGCCACGGCGTCGCCCGCCTCGGGCGAGCCGAAGAACACCGCGGCGGGCTCGCCGAGGCGGCGCGCGATGGTCAGCAGCTCGTAGGTCGGCTTCTTGACCTCGCCGTCGGCGTGGTCGACTACAACAAGAACCTCAGACATCTCTGGCTGCTCCTCAGATGAACTTCTTGGACGCGAGGAAGTCGACCAGCGCGCCGGCGCCCGAGCCGTCCTCGTCGGTGACGATCTCGCCGGCGGTGCGCGGCGGGCGGGCGGTGGTGTCCTCGACCTGCGTGTAGGCCACGGACAGGCCGACCTGGTCGGCGTCGAGGCCGAGGTCGGTCAGCGACCACGTCTCCAGCGGCTTCTTCTTCGCCGCCATGATGCCCTTGAACGACGGGTAGCGGGCCTCGCCCGACTGGTCGGTCACGCTCAGCACGATCGGGAGGGTCGCGCCGATGACCTCGGTCGAGCCCTCGTTGTCGCGCTTGATGCGGACCTGGTCGCCCTGCGACTCCACGACGGACGCGAGCGTCACCTGGGGCATGCCGAGGCGCTCGGCCAGCATGGCCGGGACGACGGAGCCGGAGGCGTCGGTGGACGCCATGCCGCAGACGACGAGGTCGGCGCCGGCGTCGGCCTTGATCTTCTCGATCGCCTTGGCCAGGACCAGGGAGGTGCCGAGGTAGTCGGAGCCGGCGATGGCGTCGTCGACGACGTGGACGCCGGAGTCGGCACCCATCTGCAGCGACTTGCGCACCGCGTCGACGGCCTTCTCCGGGCCGACGGTCAGCGCGGTGACGGTGATCTCCTCACCCTCACGCTTCTCACGGAACTGCAGCGCCTGCTCCACGGCGTACTCGTCGAGCTCGGACAGCAGGCCGTCGACGCCAACGCGGTCGACGGTGTTGTCGTCCTCGAACTTGCGGTCGGCCGTCGCGTCCGGCACGTACTTCACACAGACAACAATGTTCATGGTGGTGTGGCCTCGCGGCCCCTCCTGTGCACTCGGATGTGGCTATGAGGTTACTGGTCGGTCAACGACGACCGGAATGGCGATCGGGGTGCAGTCGCTCACAGTGACACTGTCACGGTGGGTCCGCGACCCGGCCCGCTCAGGGCGCCGTCAGGGCTTGATGATGCGCTCGAGGACCCGCCCCACCACCAGCCACGCGATCGCCGCGAGCCCCCAGTTGAAGAGGGCGTTCTTGACCTCGGCACCCTCGCCGCGGAACTGCTTGATGCCGTCCTGGCGGGAGAAGATCCCCAGGTCGGCCCACGCGGCGCCCCTGAGGATCGCCTGGACCAGCTCGTTGGACTTGTTGGCGTCCAGCGCGATCAGCAGCGCCCCCACCGCGAGCAGCAGTGCGGCGAACGCGCACGCCAGCCACACCAGCTGGGCGAGCATCGCCCGGATCTTCGTCGTCACGTGGTCGTGTTCCTCTCGGTCCCTGGGCCGCTCAGCGGCCCACGAAGGTTGCCTTGCCCGGTCCGTTCTCAACGAACGAGGTGATGCCGCGGGTACGGTCCTCGGTCGCGAAGACCCCGGCGAACTGCTGGCGCTCGATCTCCAGGCCGGTGTCGAGGTCGACCTCGCTCCCCCGGTCGATGCACTCCTTGGCCGCGCGGATGGCCAGCGCAGCCGCGTTGCTGAACTGGGCGGCGTACGCCGTCGCCTCCGCGAGGACCTGGTCCGCGGGGACGACCCGGTCCACCATCCCGATGCGCAGCGCCTCGTCGGCCTTGACGAAGCGTCCGGTGAAGATGATGTCCTTCGCCTTCGCGGTGCCCACGAGGCGGGCGAGCCGCTGGGTGCCGCCGGCCCCGGGGATGATGCCGAGGAGGACCTCGGGCTGGCCGAGGACGGCGTCCTCCGCGGCGAAGCGCAGGTCGGCGGCCAGCGCGAGCTCGCAGCCGCCGCCGAGGGCGTAGCCGTTCACGGCCGCGACGACGGGCTTGGGGATCCGGGCGATCGCGGTGGTGGCCGAGCTCACCGACGCGGAGACCTTGACCATGTCGGAGTAGCTCAGGTCGGCCATCTCCTTGACGTCGTTGCCGGCGGCGAAGACGCGCTCGCCACCCCACACCACCACGGCCCGGACGTCCTCACGCTCGGTGAGCTCGGCGGCGGCTTCACGCAGGTCGGCCTGCACCTGGATGCTGATCGCGTTCATCTTCGGGCGGTCGAGCCGCAGGACCGCGACCCCGTCGGTCACGTCGATCGAGACGAACTCCATGGTGGCTCCTTGTCACGTGGACGCGTCGTCGGACGCGGCTGTGGATGGCCTCGGGTGGCCGCGGTGCGAGCCGCATTGTGCCGTGTGCCACTCGTGCGGCGACAATGGCCCGCGTGACACCGCCCCACTGGAGGACCACTGCCTGGCAGCACGACGGCGAGACCATGTCGGTCTGGCCGGGTCGCAACTACCCCCTGGGCGCGACGTGGTCCTGGGACGCGACCAACTTCGCGGTGTACGCCCCCGAGGCGCGCGCGATGTGGGTCTGCCTGTTCGACGACGACGGCGTGGAGACGCGCCACCGGTTGACCGAGCTCTCGCTGGGCGTGTGGCACGGCGCCGTCCCGGGCGTGGCCCGCGGCGCTCGCTATGGCTACCGCGCCGATGGCCCGTGGGACCCCGAGGCCGGCCTGCGCTTCAACCCGGCGAAGCTGCTCCTCGACCCCTACGGGAAGGCCGTCTCGGGCGACCTCGTCGTCGACAAGGCGATCTTCGGCTACGTGATGGACGACCCCGCGACGCGCAGCGACCTCGACTCGGCGCCGTACGTCCCGCGCAGCGTCGTGGTGCACGACGACTTCCAGTGGGGCCCGGACACCTCGCCGCACCGCCGGTGGCGCGACACCGTGATCTACGAGATGCACGTCAAGGGCATGACCGCCCTGCACGACCGGGTGCCTGAGGAGCTCCGCGGGACGTACGCCGGCCTGGCGACGCCCGCGGTGACCGACTACCTCAAGGACCTCGGCGTGACGGCGGTCGAGCTGCTGCCCGTGCACCAGTTCTTCTCCGAGCCCGACCTCGCCGAGCGCGGCCTGGTCAACTACTGGGGCTACAACTCGCTGTGCTTCTTCGCCCCGCACAACGCGTACTCGTCGGCCGGCGACCGCGGCCAGCAGGTCACCGAGTTCAAGCAGATGGTCAAGGACTTCCACCTCGCCGGGCTCGAGGTCATCCTCGACGTCGTCTACAACCACACCGCCGAAGCAGGCCCCCGCGGGCCGACCCTGAGCTTCCGCGGCCTCGACGACCG
>DATIAJ010000005.1:0-8822 GCA_035458105.1 Nocardioides sp.
CTCGCTGACGTTGAAGCACGTCGAGCAGAACTTCACCCGGGCCTTGACCTCGATCAGCACGTCGGCGAGGCGGCGTACGTCGGTGGGCTCGGCCTGGAGCAGGTGGAAGGCGATGCGCTGCGCGCTCTTGGGACCGACGCCCGGCAGCCGGCCGAGCTCGTCGATCAGGTCCTGGACGACACCTTCGTACAACGAGGTCCCCTCAGCCGAGTCCGGGGAGGCCGGGCATGCCGCCGCCCCCGCCGAGGCCGTCGGTCAGCGGGCCGAGCTGGTCGCCGGCCAGCGCCTCGGACTTCGCACGTGCGTCGCGGTAGGCGGCGACGATGAGGTCGGAGAGGTCGGACAGGTCGTCGGGGTCGCTGCCGTCGAACTCGCCCGAGCGGATGACGACGCCGACCAGCTCACCGACGCCGTTGGCGGTCACCGTCACGGCGCCGCCCGCGACGGTGCCCTCGACGGTCTGCTGGGCGAGGTTGGCCTGTGCCTCCTCGAGCTGCTGCTGCATCTGCTGTGCCTGCTGGAGGAGGGCGTTCATGTCGAAGCCGCCGCCACCGAGGGCGTCGAAGGGGTTCTGGGTCATCGGTTCTCCCGCTGCGGGTGTGGGGTGGAGGTGGAGATGGAGGTGGTCATCGGGTCAGTCGTTCCTGATCTCTTCGATCAGCTTGGCGCCGAGCGTCTGGCTGAGCAGGGACTCGGTGTCGACGGCCGCGGAGTCGGCGTCTGGGTCGTCGGGGTCGACGTCGTCATCGGCCGAGCGCACCGGCGCGTCCGGCACCGCCGGTCCACCGGCGCGGGCCGCCTCGAGCGCCTCGCGGGCGGGTGCGGCCGAGACCGGCGGGGCGGCCGCAGGAGCCGCGGCCGGTGCCGGTGCGGCGGCGTCGCCGGTGACCCAGGCGGGAGGGCCGTCGGGCGCCTCCTGCGGCGCACCGCCGGGCGGACCGGAGGAGCCACCGGCGGCGGGAGCAGGGCTGGGGGGCGCGGTGGGGTCGGTGGCTGCCTGACGCACGACCGGCGCCTCGGCGGCGGCGCCCGACGGGTCGACGATCGACTCGACGCGCCAGTCCATGCCGACGACGTCGATCGCGGCCTGCCGCAGGATCTCGTCGCAGCCGCCGTTGACGAAGGAGTCGCGCGCGCCGGCGTTGGCGAAGCCGACCGTCAGGCGTACGCCGTCGACGTCGACCACGTGGGCGTGCTGGGACAGCACCATCCACGCCAGACGGCGGCGGTTCTTGGTCTGCTCGAGGATGTCGGGCCACAGCCGGCGTACGTCGACCAGGCTGAGGCCGCCGCGCGGACCGGCCGGCTGCTCGGCGACCGGAGCGTCCGGACCGGCAGCGGCGGCCGGGGCCGGTGCCGGCTCGGCGACCACCGGGGGCGCCGGTGGCGAGGGCTCCTGGGGAGCCGAGCCCGGCATGGGCGGGGGCGGCGGTGGGCCGTCGTCGCGCGACGTCGGGGCCGCGGGGGGCATGGGCGGCGGCGCGGCAGGCTCGTCGCTGCGTACGGGCTCGGCGGCGGCCGGGGCGGCCTGGGGTGCGGTCCGGGGCGAAGCGGCCGGGGCCTCGATCCGCGCGGCGGGCGCGGGCGCGCCGGTGACGTCCATGCGGCGCTCGAGCCGCTCGAGGCGTGCCATCACACCGTCGGCCGTGTGGTCGGCGCCCGGCAGCAGGACCCGCGCGCAGAGCAGCTCGAGCAGCAGGCGGGGTGCCGTGGCGCCGCGCATCTCGGTGAGGCCGGCGGCCACGATGTCGGCGGCCCTGCTGAGCTCGATCGCGCCGAAGCGCGCGGCCTGCGCCACGAGGCGCTCGCCGGCGTCCTCCGAGACGTCGATCAGCCCGGTCGCGGGCGCGTCGGGCACGGCCGTGACGATCACGAGGTCGCGCAGCCGCCGCAGCAGGTCCTCGGTGAACCGGCGCGGGTCCTGCCCGGTCTCGACGACCTTGTCGACCACCGAGAACACCGTCGCCCCGTCGCGGGTGGCGAACGCCTCGACCACCTCGTCGAGCAGCGAGTCAGGGGTGAAGCCGAGCAGGTCGGTCGCGAGCTTGTGGGTGACCCCGGCCGGTCCGGCGCCGCCGAGGAGCTGGTCGAGCACCGACAGGGTGTCGCGCGCCGACCCGGCCCCGGCTCGTACGACGAGCGGCAGCGCCGCCGACTCGATCGACACGCCCTCCTCGCCGGCGAGCTGGGACAGGTAGTCGCTCAGCAGGCGCGGCGGGATCAGCCGGAAGGGGTAGTGGTGGGTGCGCGAGCGGATCGTCGGCAGGACCTTGTCGGGCTCGGTCGTGGCGAAGATGAACCGCAGGTGCGGCGGCGGCTCCTCGACGAGCTTGAGCAGGGCGTTGAAGCCCTGCGTGGTGACCATGTGGGCCTCGTCGATGATGTAGACCTTGTAGCGGTCGCGCACCGGCGCGAAGAACGCCTTCTCGCGGAGGTCGCGGGCGTCGTCGACGCCTCCGTGCGACGCGGCGTCGATCTCGATGACGTCGATCGAGCCCGGCCCGCCGCGCGCGAGGTCGCGGCAGCTGTCGCACTCGCCGCACGGGTCGGAGATCGGCGCCTGCGCGCAGTTGAGCGCGCGGGCCAGGATGCGGGCCGAGGTGGTCTTGCCACAGCCGCGCGGGCCGGAGAAGAGGTAGGCGTGGTTGACCCGGTTGGCCGCCAGCGCGGCTCGCAGCGGCTCCGTCACGTGGTCCTGCCCGATGACCTCCTGGAAGGTCTCGGGCCGGTAGCGGCGATAGAGCGCGAGCGGTGACTCCACGTCCTGAACCCTAACCGTGCCCACCCACAGTGCCCACGGGCAGACCCACCGGGCATGAAGAGGCCCCCCACGCACCCGTCAGAGCTCACTTACCCTTGCTGCCTTCCGGCCCTGGGGGAATTGGGCGAGGTGACGCCGCGTGGGGGGTTGCCGGGAGTCTAGGCGAGCCCCTGACGGGCACCCAAACCCAGGGGTCGGCAGGCGATTTCACCGCCCACCGGACCGACCGGTACTCTCCTCGGCGGAGGTATCGCCTAGTGGCCTATGGCGCTCGCTTGGAAAGCGGGTTGGGTTAACAGCCCTCGGGGGTTCGAATCCCCCTACCTCCGCCGACACGAGGGCCCCGCACCGATCGGTGCGGGGCCCTCGTCGTACCGGGTGTCACGCTCGGGGCCGACGCAGCACCAGGGCGAGCAAGGCCGCCGCCCCCAGCCCGACGACGACCTCTTGGGGCATCCGGTCCGCGGACTCCCGGGTCTGGATGCGGGCGTGGAGGTCGTCGACGGCGCGCGGGAACGGTGAAGCGCCGAGAAGGACCTGCCCGGGCTTGTCGAGATCGGGCACGGACGCCCCCGCCATCCCGGCGAGGACGCGCAGCCGCCGGCCCGCCGGCGTACGCCGCCACACGACGGCGATCGCGGTCAGACCGGCGAGGCCGTCCGCGACCGCGATCGGCATCACCTCGTCGATCGGTCGATCGCCCCAGTGGGGCACCACGTCGAGCGCGACGTGTGAGGCCACACCGGCCACGAACGCCGAGACGGGTCCGGGGCAGGCGAGACCGACGAGGGCGCCGGTGAGCACGTGGTTGGTGACGAGCACGGTCGTACGACGCTCAGCGCAGCTGGGCCCTGAGGCCGTAGCGCCACTCCTCGGAGATCAGCAGGCTGCCCTCGTCGAGTCGCCGCTCGACGGCGTCGACGAGCATCGCGGAGGCCTTCTCGGGGTAGACGCGGTCCCAGGACAGCTCGGCGCGGTGCTCGAAGACGTTGTGGATGACGCTGGTCATCAGGTCCTTGTCGACGGGCGGGGCGAGGAAGTTGCTGCCGGCGAGGAACGTCTCGGAGCGGTCGGACCCGAAGCGCAGGGTCACGCACGGCACCTCGAGGACGTTGGCCTCCTCCACGATGCTGCCGGAGTCGGTGACGATGACCGCGCACATGGACATCGCGGCGACGACGTCGAGGTAGCTGTCCCACACGGGCGTCGAGATGAGCGCGTCGCCGTAGCGCGCCTCGAGGTCCTCGAGCCACTGGCGACGCCCGAAGTTGTCGATCGCGGCCTCGGTGCCGAGCAGGCGGATGAACAGCACGTGGTGGCCCTGCTCGAGCAGCGCCTCCATCGCGTCCATCAGCAGGTTGAAGCGCTCCCGGTTGGTGGTGTTCTCGCGCCGGTGGACGCAGAAGCGGAGGAACGACCCGTCGCCCATCTGCGGGAACTTCGCGAGCACCTGGTTCTTGTCGCTGCCGGCGATCGCCTGCGCGAGGGCGTCGACCACGGAGTTGCCGACGACGTCGATGGCTGCCGGGGCGAAGCCCTCCTCGACGAGGAACTCGCGGTTGAGCTCGACGGGGGCGGCGTGCAGGTCGGAACCGGCGTCGGCCACCCGGGTGTTGAACTGCTCGGGCGAGGGCTCGCGGCTCCCCTTCGCCCAGCTGGCGCGGTCGATGGACTGCTCGCGGAACGACGCCCAGTCGAGGTCGGCGCCCTGCTCGATCCAGCCCCTGAGGACCTCCGGCTTGGGCGAGAGGGTGCGCAGCCCGGCCTCGACGTGGACCAGCGCCTGGCGCTCGCCGAAGGTGGCGAGCGCGCCGGCCATCGCGGTGGTCGTGTCGCCGTGCACGTAGGTGATCGGGAAGCCGCCGCGCTCGGAGAAACCGCGCAGGTACTGCGCCAGCTTGGCCGTGATGCCCGACACCAGGTCGTTGACGCCGCCGCGCACCTCGAGGTTGATGTCCTCGCGGACGCCGAACTCGTCGAGCATCGACTGCGAGAGGTTGTGGTCGTAGTGCTGGCCGGTGTGGCACAGCACGACGTCGTGGCCGCGGTCGCGCAGCTCGTGGTAGATCGGCGCCTGCTTGATGATGTCGGGCTTGGTGCCGACGACGACGATGTGCTGGCTGTTCTCGTGGGACATGTGTTCCTTCGGGTGGAGCTGCTTGACGAGGACCGCGGCGGGCGGTCAGAGGAGGTCCTCGCGGCTGCTCGCCGCGAGGAGCGAGCGGAGCCGCTCGAGGATGCCGGTGTCCAGCGCCTTCTGCCGGTCGAGCACGTAGACGGCGTCCTCGTGGGTCACGACGATCAGGCCCCGCGCGCCGAGCGTGACGACCGGTCGGCCGTCCATGCTGGCGACCAGGGTGTCCTCGGCGTCGAGCTGGAGCGCAGGCCCGATGGAGGTGACCCGCTGGTCGTCGAGGACGCGCTCGAGGCGCGTCCAGGTGCCGACGTCGGTCCACCCCAGTTGTCGCGGGACGACGAGGCACTCCATGCCGGCCCACATCAGCGGGTAGATCTCATGGCCACCGATGGACGCCCCGCGGTAGCCCTGGTCGGACGTCGCGCCGCGGGCGAACCGCTCGATCGACTCGAAGATGAGGGGCAGGGCGGTGCGGTAGGCGTTGCAGGCCCGTCCGACGCGTACCCCGTAGCAGGCCGTGTTCCAGTACAGGTTGCCCGATTCCGCGAGCTCCTCGACGACGTCCTCGTCGGGCTTCTCGTGGAAGGAGTCGATGACCTGGACGGCGTCGTCGCCGCCCTTGGTGTGGATGTAGCCCAGGCTCGGGTCGAAGCGGGTGGGCTCGGCGCCGAGCACCACCATCGACTCGGGCGTCCGCTCGAGCTGCTCGAGCATGTCGCGTGACGCCTCGTTGAAGGCGTCCTCCTCGGTGATCAGGTGGTCCGAGGGGGCGATCAGCGCCGGCGCGTTGCCGTACTTGTGCGACAGCGTCGCGATGCTGAGGGCGAACGCCGTCGCGGGACCGGCGGGGTCCTCCTCGAGGATCAGGTTCTCCGGTGGCACCGGTCCGAGGGTGGCGCGGGCGGCGTCGGCGAAGCGGGCGCGGGTGGAGACGTGGATGCGACTGGGGTCGACGATCTCGCTGAGGCGCTCGATGGTGCCCGTGAGCAGCGGGCGGTCGCGCACGACCGGCTGGAACTGCTTGGGCGCGCGGTCGCGGCTGATCGGCCACAGGCGTGAGCCCTGGCCGCCGGCGAGGATGACGGCGACGGGCGCGTCCGACATGTCAGGCATGGCGTGATTCCATCATGCGCCGATCCATGGCGGCCACGTCTGAACGGGCGTCCCCGTCTCCTGCCTCACCGTCGCAGCAACGGGCGCAGCATGAAGGCGAGCGCCAGCAGCGACCCGGCCACCAGACCCGACCACAGCAGGATCGCGCGGGGCGTGCCGAACAGGTCGATCCGCTCGGGCGCGGGCGGCGCCTGGGCGTCGGCACGGACCTCCTGGACCGTGGTCTCGACCTTGCCCTGGCGACCCGGCCTGATCTCGCGGGTCAGCGCGTCGTGGGCCTGGACGACACCCGCTCCGGTCCACGGGTTGGCCGCCTTGCCGTCCGGGCCCTCGGGAGCACCTGCGCCCTCGGTGGTGGCCTGCAGCCGGGCCACCAGCTGCTGGGGCGTCTCGCGGGGGAAGCGCTGCTTGAGCAGGGCCATCACCCCGCTGACCTCGGCGCTCGCCCACGACGTCGCGACCTGGTCCACGACGCAGACCTGCCCGGTCGCGTTGGCCGAGACGGCCCCCAGCGTCGGGGCGGCGACGTCGGTGTCGAGGTTGGGGAGGACGTAGGTGCTGGGGTTCTCGTCACCGGGCGGGATCGCGCTGACCGCGAGCACGCCGGGGTAGTCGGCGGGGAAGACGTCGGCGTCGTTGTCCGGCGTGCCCTCGAAGCCGGCGTCGGGTGTGGCGACCGCGGCATTGCCGGCGGCCGCGACCACGACGACGCCGAGGTCCACCAGGCGCGCGACGGCCGCCTCGAGCTCGGGGTCGGGCTCACGGACGGCGAGGGAGATGTTGACGATGTCGACCTGCTGCTGCGGCTGGGCGCGGATCACGGCGTCGATGCCCGCGGCGATGCCGGCCGACGTCACCGGTCGTTCACCCTGCGTGGTGTCGGCGTCCTCGGCGTCGTAGACCTTCACGTCGAGGACTCGGGCGTCGGGTGCGACCCCACGCGGCCCCGCGATGAGACCGGCCACGATCGTGCCGTGGCCGGAGAGGCGGGTGGTGGGATCGACGCCCGCGATGGCCGCACGGCCGGCGACGTCGAGCCCCTCGATGCCGACCATCCCGCTGTCGATCACGGCGACCGTCACGCCCCGACCGGTGGCGACCTCCTGGGCCTGCTCGACGTGCATCCGCTCGAGGGCGAGGTTGTCCTTGGCGTGCGTGTCGGCCAGCCGCTCCGAGCCCGGCACCTCGGTCACGAGGCAGGGAGCATCGTGGTCGGCGGCCGCCGGGGCCGCTCCCAGGGGCACGACCGACGCCGCGAGCAGACCCGCAGCGAGTGTCGTACGCACGGCCGGGCAGCGTGGCAGGGTCAGGCGACGGCCGGTCGATGGTGCGGCCATCAGCCGGCGTCCGCGGCCGCGTCGTCCGCCGGTGGCGCGTCCTCGGGGACCCGACGCGCGCTGTTGGTCGACAGCTGCACCCCCGGCTCGAAGAACTCGAGCCACGCGCTCGGCACGAGCGGAGGGTCGACGTCGCCGTAGCCGAGGAAGTCGGGCACCTCCGACCCGACCAGCTCGTACTTCTCACCCTTGGGGTCGATGACGTAGCGGGTGCCGCCGTCGGCGGCCTCACCGGAGCCGGACAGCACATAGGCCCCGGCGCTGGGCTCGACGTCGACCGCGTGCCGGCCGGGTCGTACGTCGGCGGCGTAGGGGTCTGCCGCGCCGGTCGGGTTCGTGGCGAGGCTGAAGGTGGCGTCCGCACCGGTCGCGGGGTGGAGCACCGCGCACAGCGCGCCGTTGGTGATCGGCTGCGGGACCTCGCTGGGCCACTCCACCGGCGTGCTGGGGTCGCCGAACGACGCGGACAGGTCGCCGGGGAGCTCCTGCGCCGGCTGCTCGACGACGCCGTAGACCATGCCGGCGAAGTCGCTGAGCCGCTCCGGCTTCTCGTCACCCAGCAGGTAGTAGGACCCGCTGCTCGAGAGCAGCAGGTCGCCGATGCGGTAGCGCGAGAGGTCGGTGCCGGTGCTGCCGTAGGGCACGCGCTCGCCGGGGCGCGTGATCTGGAAGGACGCCTTCTCGAGCGGCTCGCCGAGCCGGAACAGGTTGAGCCAGTCGGGGTCGACCTCGGTCGCCGAGGCACCGAACCCGAGCCGGTCGCCCAGCGTGGAGGACTGCGTCTCGTCCTCGGGCATGGGGAAGCGGTAGGCGCTGCCCGGCTCGCTCCCGACCGGCGGCGCGGTCGCGATCAGCCAGGTCCTGCCCTCGCTGCGCACGAGGAAGGCGGACCCGGCCAGGTCCTCGACCGTGTGCTCGCGCTGCACCGCGACCTTGATGCCGACGCCGTCCCCGGTGCAGGCGGTCCAGCCGTCGTCGACCAGCTCGCCCGCCGACGGGAGGCTCGCCGGGGCAGCGTCGATGCCGAGGTCCTCGCCGAGCTGCACGGTGCGGATGTACGTGTCGCGGACGGTGTAGGGGGTGAGCTCCGCCTCTCCGAGCAGCAGCTGGGCCGAGACGTAGTTGGGCACCCGCTGGAGCAGCGGGTCGTCACCGCCGCGCAGCACGACGTACTGCTCGCCGGTGTCCTTGGAGATGATGAAGCTGCCCTCCTCGAGCCACTGCGCGGGCGGCCGGCCGAGCAGGAAGCCGGCGATCGCGGCACCGGCCAGCAGCAGCACCGACAGCGCGACGCCACCGATCAGCACCCGGCCCGGCCGCACCGGCTCGACCTCGCGCCCGCCCGGGGCGCCGGAGACGAACGCGGTCACCAGGCGGCGGCGGCTGAAGGCGTGCGCCTCGACGAGGTCCTTCTTGGTCGCCACGGCCTCAGCCCGCCACTGCGGAGACGAAGCCGGCGGCCAGGACCATCAGC
>DATIAJ010000006.1:0-3600 GCA_035458105.1 Nocardioides sp.
GAACAGGAACATGACGGTCGCGGTCATCACGATGACGCTCTTCGCGATCGCGTTCTTCGGCTCCTCGCTGCTGTTCCCGCTCTACTTCATCCAGGTCCGCGGCGAGGGCACCCTGTTCACCGGCTGGCTGCTGGCCCCGCAGGGCGTCGGCGCGATGATCACGATGCCGATCGCCGGCATCCTGGCCGACCGGATCGGCCCCGGCAAGATCGTCCTCACCGGCATCACGGTCATCACCGTCGGCATGGCGATGTTCACCCAGATCGAGGCCGACACGTCCTACGTCTACATCCTCGGCGCGCTCTTCATCATGGGTCTCGGCATGGGCGGCACGATGATGCCGATCATGACGGCGGCGCTCGCGACACTGACCGCGCACAACGTCGCCCGCGGCTCGACCCTGCTCAACATCACCCAGCAGGTGGCGGCCTCGATCGGCACCGCGCTGTTCTCCGTGATCCTCACCAACGAGCTCAAGGACTCGCGCTTCGTCGCGGCCGGCACCGCGCTCGCCGAGGCCGGTGACGACCAGACCGCGGTCGCCGCGATCCTCGAGCGCTTCGGCATCTCGCCCGACCAGCTCGGCGCCCTCGAGCAGCTGGTCACCAACGACATGGCCGACGCCTTCGCGACCGTCTTCGTCGTCGCGACGGTGCTGGTCGCCTGCTGCCTGATCCCGGCGGCGTTCCTGCCCCGCAAGAAGGTCGCCCCGGTCGACCCGACCGCGGTGATGGGTCACTGACCCGACGTCGTACGTCGTCCGCGGCCCGTCCTCCTGCTCGGAGGGCGGGCCGCTGTCGTCCCCGCCGCCCGGCGTCGTACTCCCCCGATACCTGAGGACGCCACGGTCGTGGAACGGCCCCCGATCCGTTCACCACGTCCTCAGACATCCGCCCGCGGAGACGGGCCTGCGTCGTGCGAACTGGCACCCGTGCGTGCCATTTCGGATGACGCAGTTGCGCCCTCGGAGGAAGATGCGAGAAGAAGTTCGCGCGGGCTGTCGATTGCCGGGCCGCAGCGGCGACGAGGTGGTGACCGAGCCCCGAGAGGCGGGGCCGAGACAGAGAGGCACGACCATGAAGTACGTCCTGATGTACACCTCCCGCCCCGACCTCGCCGGGGAGACCGACCCCGAGGCCGCGCAGGCGATCTACAAGCGGGTCTACGAGTGGTTCGGTGAGAACGCCGGCGTGATGGCCGACTCGGGCGCAGAGCTGCTCGGCGTCGAGACCGCCACCACCGTCAAGCACGGCAGCGACGGCGCGGTCGTCGTCGACGGCCCGTTCAACGAGGCCAAGGAGGTCATCGGCGGGTTCAGCGTCATCGACGTGGCCGACATGGACGCCGCGATCGCGGTGGTGAAGAGCTGGCCGATGCTCGACCTGCCCGGAGTCGCGGTGGAGATCCGACCGATGGTCGAGGACTACTCGCAGTTCGAGTGACCCTCCGGACCTGACGGACCCCGCGATGCCGACCACGGACGACCTCCTCGCGCGCACGCTGCGCGAGGAGGCCGGGCCGCTGGTCGCCCGCCTGTCCCGTCGGTTCGGAGACTTCGACCTCGCCGAGGAAGCCGTCCAGGGTGCCGTCGTCGAGGCGCTCACGTCCTGGCGCCATGCCGGCCCGCCCGACCGGCCCGGCGCATGGCTTCAGGTCGCCGCGACCCGGAACGCGATGGACGGCATGCGGCACCGCGACCGCCAGCGGGCGCTCGCGACGCGCGCTGCCGGGCCGGGTCAGGAGCACCCGTCCACGGACGGCACCGACGACCGGCTCGCGCTGCTCTTCGCCTGCTGCCACCCGGCACTTGCCCCGGACGCGCGGCTGGCGCTCACCCTGCGCGCTGTCGTCGGCCTCACCACTCCGCAGATCGCGCGGGCGTTCCTCGTCCACGAGTCGACGCTCGCCCAGCGCATCGTCCGCGCCAAGCGCAAGATCGTCTCGGCCGGCATCGCGCTGACCGTCCCTCCGCACGCGGACCTCACCACCCGGCTCGACGACGTGCTGGCGGTCGTCTACGTCATGTTCAACGAGGGGTTCGTGTCCTCTGCGGGACCCTCCCAGGATCGGGACCTTGCGGCCGATGCGGTGTGGCTCGCGGGCGTCATCGCCACCTCGCTGCCCCAGGAGGCGGAGGCGTGGGGGCTCGCCGCACTGCTCACCATCCAGCACGCCCGCAGCCGGGCCAGGTTCGCCGGCGGCGACCTGGTCCTGCTCCGCGACCAGGACCGCAGCCTGTGGGATCACGACGCGATCGCCAAGGGCGAGCGGCTCATCGAGCGCGCCGCCTCGCTCCGACGCCCCGGCCGTTACCAGCTCCAGGCCGCGATCGCCGCAGTGCACGCGACCGGCGCGAGCTGGGCGGAGACCGACTGGCTCCAGATCTCGCTGCTCTACGAGGAGCTCGCCCGCCACGACCCCTCACCCGTCGTTCGCCTCAACCACGTCGTGGCGCACGCCCAGGTGGTCGGCCCCGCCGACGCCCTCGCGCGGCTCGAGACACTGGCCGCCCCGCTCGCGGAGTACCACCTCTTCCACGCCACCCGCGCCGAGCTGCTCGCAGCCGTCGGCCGCAACGACGAGGCCGCGGCGGCCAATCGCCGCGCGCTCGAGCTGACCGCGAACGACGCCGAGCGGCGGCTGCTCGCAACGCGGCTCCACCGGCGTCCGATGTCCGACGGCTCCTGACGTTCCCCCTTGAGTCAGACGAACCCGAGCCCATGGGGGCGGATCCGTATGACGCTGGTCGCCGGCAGCCGGGAGGCCCCGGGGCGTCAGCCCTGGGTCGCGAGGGCGAGGGGGAGGACCGCTGAGGCCCCGGCGGCGCGGATCGCGGTCGCGGCGACGGTGAGGGTCCAGCCGGTGGAGACCTGGTCGTCGACGAGCAGCACGGTCGCGCCGGGTCGTACGTCGGCGTCGAGCCCGCCGCGGCGGCGCACGGCTGCGACGCGCTGGGCGGAGTTGGACTGACCGGCGCGCGGCGGCACCGAGGGGTCGCGGATCGCCCAGGTGCCGACGACGGGGACCTGCATCACCCGCGACAGGCCGTCGGCGAGGTCGCGGACGAGGGTGGGCCGGGTCGCCGACTCGACCACGACGATCGCGTCGGGGCGCGAGGTCCACTCGGGCGCCCAGTCCTTCATCACGTCCATGACGGCCCGCGCGAGGGCCGGCGGCACCGGCCCGTCGGGGGTGTCCTCGCGGAACAGCGCGCGCAGCGCCTGGCCGTGGCCGAGGTCGGTGAGGCGGGCGACCGTGCGGCCCGGCTCGGCGCCGTCGGCGATCTTGCCCTTGAGGTCGAGGCCGAGGTTGGCCAGGGCCGTCGGCCACATGCGGCGCGGCTCGAGCACCACGCCCGGACGGGACAGCCGCTGCCCCGCCTCGGCGACCGCGGTCTCGCTGACCGACGTGGACAGGGTCAGGCCACCGCAGTTGTCACAGCGCCCGCAGTCGGCTGCCTCGGGGTCGTCGAGCTGCTCGCGGAGGTAGCGCATCCGGCACTCGGTGGTCGTGAGGTAGCCGAGCATCGCCTGCTGCTCGCGCTCGCGGGCCTCGGCGACCCGGGCGTAGCGCTCGGCGTCGTAGTCCCAGGGACGTCCG
>DATIAJ010000007.1:0-7909 GCA_035458105.1 Nocardioides sp.
GTGAACTCGCACCCGAAGCACTTCGTGCTGCTGCTGGTGAGCACGAGCCTGCCCCCGTCGTCGTACGACACGCGGCCCGCGTCGCCTCCGCTCCAGCCCTCTGCGTAGCGAGCGCTCTGGCTGAAGACGTCGCGGGAGAACGACAGGAGGACAGGCATCCGCCACGCTGAACCGAGATGCTCGCGCAGGAATGCCTGGTCGGCGCCCGCGGCAGCGAGCTCGTCGCGGGTGACCACCTTGCGCCAGTTGGAGGCGGGTATCACCGGGTGCGGCGGGGTCCGAGCAATGCTCGTCTGATCGACCGGATCAACGCCTCGTCCACCCGACGGTCCTCCACCGCTCAGCAACCAGCCGACTGTCGCGCCGCTCCCGACCAGCAGGATGACGCCCGCCATCAATCCTGCGAGGACCAGACGACGCCGCCGCCACCGACGCCGGACCAGGTCCAGGCGCGCTTCCCCGTGCGGCTGGAACGACTGGGCGTTGGCCTCGAGCGCCCGGCGCAGCCGGTCATCGACGGACATCGCCGACCTCCTCCTCCCCCAGCACGGCGGCGAGCCGGTGCCTTGCCCGGTGGAGGTGCTGCTTGACGGTGGAGTCCGACACGCACAGCAGCTCGGCGATCTCGTGCACCGGTCGGTCCTCCCAGTAGTAGAGGACGACGGCCGCGCGCTGCATGGGCGCGAGCTCGGCCACGGCCCTGGCGACGTCCGGGTCCGGGAGCTCGTCGTACGGCGCCGGCTGGGCGAGCCGCTCCTTCTCCGGACGGGCCGAAGCACGCTGCACCTCCCGGACCGCGATCCGGATCGCGACCCTCCGCACCCACGCCTCGGGGCGCTCGTAGGCGGACACCGTGCTCCAGTGGCGCAGCAGGCGGTAGAGCGCCTCCTGGGTGATGTCCTCGGCCCGACCCCGGTCGCGTACGATCAGGAAGACGGTGCGGGACACGGGTGCAAAGCACGCGCGGAAGTACCAGTCGTACTCCTGCTGCTCAGCGGCTCGCATGCGGCGCCTCCATGACAGGTCACAGCCGCGAGGCCACCGGACGGTTGACCCGTCGGCACGATCTTCTCCCTACGCCACGACCCTGTCGAGGCCGATGAAGGCACGCACGGCCTCCGCCCCGGTGACGCGGATCGGCTCGGCGTCCCGGACGAGGTCGGCGGGGGTCAGGACGAGCCCCTGGTTGAGCGCGAGCTCGCCCTCGCGCCGCTTGATCCGGCTCACCGTGGTGGGCCGGTAGCCGACCTTGCGGGAGACGCCGAGCGAGGCGGGGTTGTCGAGGAAGGCCGCGGAGGTGATCTCCTCGAAGCCCAGGTGGTCGAAGAGCAGCTCGCACATCGCCCGGCGCATGGCCGTGCCGAGCCCGCGGCCCTGGAACTCGCGCCCGAGCCACGAGCCGGTCTCCCCCGTCCTGGTCACGGGGAAGTGCTTCGCCGCGACCCCCTGCGCGCCGATCACCCGGCCGTCGAGGAGCACGGCGAGGTCGAGGCAGAAGTCGTCGGGCGAGAAGGTGGCCCGCTTGCCCCAGTGGTACGCCGCGGTGTTGCGGGCCAGCTCACCGGGCGGGGCGGCGGTCCACGGGAAGTAGAACGGCATCTCGTCGGGAGGGTGGATGCCCTGCTCCGCGAGGTCGCACAGCTCGAGGATGAGGTCGTCGGACAGGCCCCGCAGCTCCAGCGGGCCGGCCTGGACGTGCAGGCCCAGGGGCGGGAAGAGGTCGACGAGGGTGCTCACGGCCCCATCCCACCGCGCCGCACCGAACTGACTCAAATCGGTCTCCCGCAGCTGGACCGCGGTCGCCCCATGGTCCGAACGGACCATGAGGAAATGACCGTTCCTCGAGTTGTCTGGACCACCGATCTCCTGCAAGGTGGGGCGCCGTCAGTACTCCATCCCCCCAATTCACAGGAGCACTCTCAGATGAACACCACCCGGCGCATCACCGCCACCGCCCTCGCCACGGCCGCGCTCGTCGCGCCGTCCGCGCTGTCCGCCACCGCCGTGGCGGCCCCGGACAAGCCGACCAAGCCGGCGAAGACGGTCAAGGCCCAGACCAAGCAGCTGCTCAAGGACATCGCGGGCAAGGACAAGCGCCTCGCCCGGCTGTCGACCAGCAACGCCGTCGAGGCCCTCGCCGACGACACCGAGGCCGAGATCGTGGCCAACGTGACCGACGCGCGGACCGCCCTGGCGGACCTCAAGACCACGGTCGAGGCTGCCGACAGCACTGTCGACACCCGCGCCGCCCGCAAGGAGCTGCGCTCCTTCCGCGTGGAGAACTTCCGCATCGTCGTGAACATCGTGCGCAAGGTGGAGGGCCTCGAGGGGGCCGCCGCCGCCGACCCGGAGGCCGTCACCCACCTCGCGGCCGCCGAGGCCGCCGCGCTGGAGATCACCGCCACCAGCACCAAGGCCGACATCCGCGACGCGCGTGACCACGTCAAGGCTGCCCAGGCCGAGCTCGAGGGCGAGACCGAGGCGGACACCACCGCCTGATCGCACGTCGCGTCCGCACGAGGGGCGGTCACCCAGCCGGGTGGCCGCCCTTCGTCGTCGGTGGACTCAGCCCACCAGTCAGCCCACGACCGACCGACCGCGCAGCACGATGCACGTCGGCGTGCGCAGCACGGACAGGTCGGCTCGCGGGTCGCGGTCGTAGACGACGAAGTCGGCGGACGCGCCCTCGACCAGGCCGTCCACCCCCAGCCACTCCCGGGCCCGCCAGCTGGCCGCGCCGAGGGCGTCGTGGGCCGGCATCCCGATCCGCACGAGCGCCTCGATCTCGCCGGCGATGTTGCCGTGGCGGCTGATGCCGCCGCCGTCGGATCCGGCGTAGATCGGCACGCCCGCCTCGTAGGCCGCCATGATCGTGGCGGGCATGCGGGAGTAGAGGTCGTTCATGGTCTCGGCGTACGCCGGGAACTTCTCCTGCCCGGCGGCAGCGTGCTCGGGGAACTTGTCGAGCTGCATGACGGTCGGCACCAGGCGGGTGCCGTGCTGGACCATCGCGTCGATGAGGTCTTCGGTGAGCCCGGTGCCGTGCTCGATGCAGTCGATGCCCGCCTCGATCAGTCCCGGCAGGACCCCGTGGCCGAAGCAGTGTGCGGTGACCTTGGCGCCCTCGGCGTGGGCTGCCGAGATCGCGTCGGCGAACGCCTGCGCCGGGAAGGACGGCGCGAGGTCACCCTCGTCCCGCGAGATCCAGTCGCCGACGAGCTTGATCCAGCCGTCGCCGCTGCGGGCCTCCTGCGCGGCGTACGACGCCAGGTCGGCCGGCTCCACCTCGTGGGCGTACCCGCGGATGTAGCGTTTCGTGGCGGCGATGTGTCGACCGCACCGGATCAGGCGCGGCAGGTCGTCGCGGTCGTGGATCCAGCGGGTGTCGGCCGCCGAGCCGGCGTCGCGGATGAGCAGGGCCCCGCCGTCGCGGTCGGCGATGGCCTGCTGCTCGGTGGCCGCGTCGTCGGTGGCGCCGAAGTCGTCGAGCCCGAGGTGGCAGTGCGCGTCGACCAGGCCGGGGACGATCCAGCCCTCCGCGACGGTGTCGGCCCCCGCCTGGGGCTCGTAGGTGACGCGGCCGTCGACGACGTAGAGGTCGCGCGACTCGCCGTCGGGAAGGACCGGTCCGCGGTAGCGCTGGGCTGGCTCGAGGGGCATGCCCGGCACGTTATCGCCAGCCCCGTGCGCCCCCGCGTCCCGATGCCCAGTTCTGGGCATGACGTCCGCGTGGCGCGAATCGAGGATGGAGGACACGGTGTCCGCGGCGGTCGACGCTCGGGGCGCAAGGGGTCCGTGGGCCGGGAGAAGGAGCGTTGCCGTGCCCGTGCCTCGACGTCTTGCCGTGCTGCTCACACTGTTGCTGGCAGCCACGACCCTCAGCATCGTCACCGCGGCCACGCCCGCAGCGGCCGCGCCCTGCGACCCGCCAGTGGCCAACCCGGTGGCCTGCGAGAACACCCTCCCGGGCAGTCCCGAGAGCGAGTGGGGCATCACCGGGGCGGGATCGTCCTCGATCCAGGGCTTTGCGACCGACATGAGCGTGGACCAGGGTCAGACCGTCGGCTTCAAGGTCGACACCAGCGCCTCGTCGTACCGGCTCGACATCTACCGGATGGGCTACTACGCCGGCGCTGGAGCGCGTCGGGTCGCGACGGTCACCCCCACGGTGCTCAACAACCAGCCCAACTGCCTCACGAACACCACGACCGGCCTGGTCGACTGCGGCAACTGGACCCAGAACGCGTCCTGGGCCGTACCGGCCACCGCCGTGTCGGGGATCTACTTCGCCAAGCTGGTGCGCACCGACGGCACGGCGGGCGCGAGCCACGTCTTCTTCGTGGTGCGCGACGACGACGGCGGCTCGGACCTGCTCTTCCAGACCTCCGACACCACGTGGCAGGCCTACAACACCTACGGCGGCAACAGCCTCTACACCGGCGCGCCGGCGGGACGTGCGTACAAGGTCAGCTACAACCGCCCGTTCACGACCCGCGCCAACGCGCCCGAGGACTGGGTGTTCAACGCGGAGTACCCGATGGTGCGCTTCCTCGAGGCCAACGGGTACGACGTCAGCTACAGCTCCGGCGTCGACACCGACCGCCGCGGCGCCGAGCTCCTCGAGCACGAGGCGTTCCTGAGCGTCGGGCACGACGAGTACTGGTCTGGCACGCAACGGGCGAACGTCGAGGCCGCCCGCGACGCCGGCGTCCACCTCGCGTTCTTCTCGGGCAACGAGGTCTTCTGGAAGACCCGCTGGGAGAACAGCATCGACGGCTCCGGGACGTCGCACCGCACCCTCGTGTCCTACAAGGAGACCCACGCCAACGCGAAGATCGACCCGCTCACCAACACCTGGACCGGGACGTGGCGCGACCCGCGCTTCAGCCCGCCTGCGGACGGTGGACGCCCCGAGAACGCGCTCACCGGGACGTGGTTCGCGATCAACTGCTGCGCCATCGACATGGTGGTCGGCCAGGCGGACGGCCAGATGCGGTTCTGGCGCAACACCCGCGTGGCTTCGCTGGCTGCGGGGGCGACGACGACGATCGGTGACAACGTCGTCGGCTACGAGTGGGACGAGGACCCCGACAACGGCCACCGGCCGGCAGGTCTGTTCCGGGTGTCCCAGACGACCGGCAGCGGCGACCGCCTCCAGGACTACGGGAGCAGCTACGGCCAGGGGCAGGCGACCCATGCGATGACGACGTACCGCGCCGCCAGCGGCGCCCTGGTCTTCAGCGCGGGCACCATCCAGTGGGCATGGGCGCTCGACGGCGAGCACGACCGCGGCTCCGCCCCTCCCGACACCGCCGCCCAGCAGGCCACCGTCAACCTGTTCGCCGACATGGGTGTCCAGCCGGACACGCTGACCGCCGGCCTCACCCCAGCGACGGCGTCGACGGACACCGCTGCACCCACGACGGCCATCACCGCACCGGCGGCGGGCGCAACGCTCCCGGTGGGCTCGCCCGTCACCGTGAGCGGGACGGCCACGGACACCGGAGGCGGCCGGATCGGCGGCGTCGAGGTGTCCACCGACAACGGGAGCACGTGGCGACGGGCGACCGGCCGTGCGTCGTGGACCTACACCTTCACCCCGTCCGCCTCGGGGGCCCTGACGCTGCGCGCACGCGCGGTGGACGACAGCGCGAACCTGGGGACCGCCTCGACCACCAACGTCACCGTCGGCACGGCGCCCACCTCGTGCCCGTGCACGATCTGGCCGGGGACGGCGACCCCGGAGCGCACCGACCCGGACCGCGATCCCGTCGAGGTGGGCGTGAAGTTCCGCACCGCCGTCGACGGGCTCATCACCGGCATCCGCTACTACAAGCCCACCGAGACGTCGGGCACCCACGTCGGTTCCCTCTGGACGAGCACCGGCACCCGCCTGGCCCAGGTGAGCTTCACCAACGAGAGCGCCAGCGGGTGGCAGCAGGCCAGCTTCGCCACGCCCGTGCCGGTCACGGCCGGGACGACCTACGTCGCCTCCTACTTCACCCCGTCCAGGTACGCCGTCAGCTCGCGCTACTTCCAGAACGCCGGCACGACCCGGGGCCCGCTCACAGCCCTGCAGGACGGCGTGAGCGGCGGGAACGGCGTCTACCGCTACACCACGACGGCCGGCGCGTTCCCCAACCAGACCTGGCAGAGCGAGAACTACTGGGTCGACGTCGTCTTCACCGAGGCCAACGACACCACCAAGCCGGGGGTCAGCTCCCGGACGCCGGCGTCGGGCGCGACGGCGGTCCCGGTCGGCACGGACGTCACGGCGACCTTCTCCGAGCCGGTGCAGCAGTCGACCATCGCCTTCGAGCTCCGCGCCCCGGGCGGCGCCGTGGTGCCCGCGTCGGTGTCGTACGACGCGGCCACCCGCACCGCCACGCTCGACCCGCAGTCAGCCCTGGCGGCGACCACGACGTACACCGCGGCGCTCAGCGGCGCCCGCGACCCGGCCGGCAACCAGATGGACGCGGTGACGTGGTCCTTCACGACCGACACGCCGGACACCACGAGCCCCACGGTGACCGGGCGCACCCCTGCGACCGGTGCCACCGGCGTGGCGCTCGGGGTCTCCCCGACAGCGACGTTCAGCGAGGCGGTGCAACAGTCCTCCGTCACCTTCGAGCTCCGGGGCGCCGGCGGAGCCCTGGTGACCGGCACCACCACCTACGACGGCCCGACCCGCACCACCACCCTCGACCCGAGCAGCAACCTCGCCTCGAACACGACCTACACGGCCACGGTCAGCGGTGCCCGGGACGCCGCGGGCAACCAGATGAGCCCGGTGTCGTGGTCGTTCACCACCACCGCTGTGGCCTCGGAGTGCCCGTGCACCATCTGGCCGTCGACGGCCACCCCGGCCGGCACCGACGGCGACACGAGCTCGGTCGAGCTCGGGGTGAAGTTCCGGTCCAGCACCGACGGGTTCGTCACCGGCATCCGCTACTACCGTCCGAGCGTGTCCACGGGGACCCATGTCGGCAGCCTGTGGACCCGGACGGGCACCCGGCTGGGCCAGGTCACCTTCACGGGCGGCACGGCGAGCGGCTGGCAGGAGGCGACCTTCGCGACGCCGATCGCGGTCACCGCGGGCACCACGTACGTCGCCTCCTACTACACACCCAGCCGGTACGTCGCCAACTCGGCGTACTTCGCCACCGCCAGCACCACCCGAGGGCCTTTGACCGCCCTGCAGAACGGCACCGACGGTGGCAACGGGCTCTTCCGCTACACGTCCACCCCGAGCACCTTCCCCGACCAGTCCTACAACAGCGAGAACTACTGGGTCGACGTGGTCTTCGAGGACGGCCCCGACACCGCGAAGCCGACCGTCACCGCACGGACGCCGGCCCCTGGCGCGACCGGCGTCGGCGTCGGCACCGACGTGACCGCCACCTTCTCCGAGCCGGTGCAGCAGTCGACGCTCGGCCTCGAGCTGCGCACGCCCGGCGGCGCCCTCGTCGCCGGCACGACGACGTACGACGCCGCGACCCGCACGGCGACCCTCGACCCGGGCACCAACCTCGCTGCGACGACCACCTACACCGCGACCGTCACCGGGGTGCGCGACATCGCCGGCAACGTGGTCGACCCGGTCTCGTGGACCTTCACCACGGACACGCCGGACACGACCAGGCCGACCGTCAGCAGCCGCTCCCCCGTCACCGGTGCCGCCGGGGTGTCCACGGCCGTCAGCCCGACCGCGACCTTCAGCGAGCCGGTCCAGGCGAGCACGATCACCTTCGAGCTGCGCACGCCCGGTGGCGCACTCGTCGCGGGGACGACGTCGTACGACGCCCAGAGCCGCACGGCCACGCTGGACCCCACCGCGAACCTCGCCGCGAGCACGACCTACACCGCCTCGGTGAGCGGCGCTCGCGACACCGCGGGCAACCAGATGGAC
>DATIAJ010000008.1:0-5999 GCA_035458105.1 Nocardioides sp.
AGCGCCTGGCGAGCCTGACGGGCGACCACGAGTCGATCGTCGCGGCGTCCCTCGACACCAACGCCGACGACGAGCACGACCCCGAGGGCGCGACCATCGCCTTCGAGCGGTCGCAGATCGGCGCGCTCGTGCGCCAGGTGCGTCACCACCTCGCCGAGCTCGACGCCGCCCTCGCCCGGGTCTACGCGGGCACGTACGGCATCTGCGAGGGCTGCGGGTCCGCGATCGGGGATGCTCGACTCGACGCGCTGCCGGCGGCACGGCTGTGCATCCGGTGCGCGTCCGGGCGGCCGTGAGGCGCCTGCGGCTCCGGACGCCACAGCCGCCCAAGGTGGCGGCACATCGCACCGACGGGCACCCGATCGACGTCATCTGCCGCCACCCCCGCGCCGCCACCCCAACCCGGCCGGCTCGGCCCGGACCAGCCGCCCCTCGGTCATCCGGCCGATCCGACGGACGGCAGCGGGGCACTACCGTGCACTCGTGCTCGCGCAGATCCGCTCCGCCGCCCTGTCCGTGTGGCGGCTGCCTGCCGCGCCGGACGCGCGCCCGGCCGGACGCCTCGACTACGCCTTCGTGGCGGTCACGGCCGTGCTGGCTGTCGTCGAGGTCACGGCGCTGCGCACCGACCTGCCGTACCGCTGGTTGTCGCTCGCCGGCTTCCTGGTGTGGCTGCCCACGCTGCTGGTCCGTCGTACGGCCCCGACGCTGACGGTGACGGTCTTCGCAACGGTGGTGTTCGCCGAGCTGGCGTTCTCGTGGGTCGTCGACGTGCCACCACCCGGCGACCTCAACACCGCGGTCGTGGGGCTCCTCATCCCCTACAGCCTCGCCCGCTGGGCGACGGGCGCCGGGGCTGCCGGGGGCCTGGCCCTCTTCTTCGTCGTCGCCGGCACCTCGCTGCTGTCGCAGGACCTGCCCGCCGGTGACCGCGTCGGCGGTACCGCGGTCATCGTGGCTGCCACCGCGCTGGGCGCGGCCGTGCGCGCGCGGTCGATGCTGCGCACGCGTCAGCTCGACGACGTACGACAGCAGGAGCGGGAGCGCCTGGCCCGCGACCTGCACGACACCGTCGCCCACCACCTCACGGCGATCGCGATCAGCGCACAGGCCGGTCTGGCCGTCGCCGCCCGCCGACCGGAGGCAGCGACCGACGCGCTGCGCCGCATCGACGAGGAGGCCACGCGCACGCTGGCCGAGACGCGGAAGGTGCTGCGGATGCTCCGGACCGACGACGACCCGCCCGAGCGACCGCTGGCCGACCTCCTCGCCCTGGAGACCGACGGCCCCGGACCGGTGGTCGCGGTCGCCCTCGACGCGGGGCTCGACGACCTGTCCCCGACGGTCACGGCCGCCCTGCAACGCATCGCGCAGGAGGCCGTCGCCAACGCGCGACGGCACGCCCGCGACGCCACGCTGGTGGAGGTGCGGGTCACCCGGGAGCAGGACGGCGTCACCTTGGTCGTGACCGACGACGGCCGGGGATCGACGGGCAGCGGTGACGGCTTCGGCATCGCCGGCATGACCGAACGGGCAGCACTGCTCGGCGGCAGTCTCGAGGCCGGGCCGCTGGCGCCGGCGACCGGCTGGCGCGTGACCGCCCGACTCCCGGTGGAGGAGGACCGATGACCCTGCGCGTGCTGGTGGCCGACGACCAGGAGATCGTCCGCACCGGGCTGGCGATGATCCTCGACGCCCAGGACGGCATCGAGGTCGTGGCCACGGCCGTCGACGGCCAGGACGCCGTCGAGCAGGCGCGGGCGCTCCGTCCCGACGTGTGCCTGCTCGACATCCGCATGCCCCGGCTCAACGGGATCGAGGCGACCCGCGCGCTCGCCGGCCCGGACGTCGCCGACCCGATGGCGGTGGTCGTGGTGACGACCTTCGACCTCGACGACTACGTCTACGGTGCGCTCCTCGCCGGCGCGCGGGGCTTCCTGCTCAAGGACTGCGGGCCGCAGCTGCTCACCCATGCCGTGCGCGCCGCCGCGGACGGCGGCTCCCTGATCGCCCCCACCGTGACCACCCGCCTGCTCCGGACCTTCGCAGGCCGCGACACCCCGCCGCAGCCCGCCACGCCCCTGACGGAGCGCGAGGAGCAGGTGCTGGTCGCCGTCGCTCGCGGCCTGACGAACCACGAGGTCGCCGCTGAGCTCTACATCTCGCTCAGCACCGTCAAGACGCACATCGGTGCGCTGATGGCCAAGCTCGGCGTGCGCAACCGGGTCGAGCTCGCGCTGTGGGCCTATCAGGCCCGACGGCTCGACTGACGCGCCTGCGACCGCCGCACGAGCCACTCCGCGACGGCCAGGTTGAGCACCCACGCGAACCCCATCCCGGCTGCCTTGAGCGTCCCGCCCGGCTGGTCGACGACGAGCACCATCGGCCCGAGGACGAGGGCCTGCGTGCCCGCGCCCTGCGCGACGGCGTACGACCTGGCCATCCACCGCTGGTGGGTGCGCACGTCGTGTCCGCGGATCGCGGCGAGGCCGAGCACCAGCCCGACCGCCATGAGGGTGCCGAAGAACAGCCGGAGCCACATGAGCGCGGCGTTGTCGTGGACCGGCAGGTCGTCAGAGACCGCCATGACGAGGCCGCTCACCGCGGCGGCCAGACCGGCCGGGACGAGCACGCGGCCGCTCCACCGGTGCCACCGGGGACGTCGACGGCGCAGGGACGGCATGAACTGGAACGCGCCCAGCACGCAGTAGGTCGTCGCGCCGAGGATGTGCACCACGACGGGCACCGGCAGGTCGAAGAAGCGGGCGTTCTCGCTCGTGCGTCCTGACGACAGGTCCACGAGCCGGGCAGCGCCCGCGGCCACCGGGACGAACGTGAGCGCGAGCAGGCTGGTCGGGATCCACCACTCGCGGCGGGGGCGCGGCCGGGCCGGAGTCGCTTCCGTCCGGTCGGAGGCGGTCGTCGTCATGCCGACGAGCCTCGCGGGCCAGGACGTACGACGCATCGGCCCGCGGGCCGGCGCGGGTCAGCCGATCGGCCGAGTCACCGGTGACGACTCGAGCGCCGCGATCAGGGTCTGGGCGTCGTGGGGACCGATGTGGCGGGTGTCGCCGACGAAGAAGGTCGGGGTGCCGCGTACGCCGCTCTCCTCCGCCGAGGCGACGTCGTGCGCGACGTGCCGGGCCAGGTCCTCGTCCTCGAGATCGCGGAGGAACTGCTCGACGTCGAGGTCGAGCTGGGCGGCGTAGCCGACGAGGTCCTCCAGCTCGAGCTCGTCCTGGTGGGCGAAGAGCACGTCGTGCATGTCCCAGTAGCGGCCCTGGCGTGCCGCGGCCTCGGCGCCCAGCGCCGCCAGCTCGGCGTGCGGGTGCACCGGCAGCGGCAGGTGCCGGGTGACGTAGCGCAGCCGGTCGCCGAAGTGCGCGCGGAGCTCCTTGCCGACGCCGCTGACCCGGGCGCAGAAGGGGCACTCGAAGTCGAGGTACTCGACCAGTGTCAGCGGGGCGTCGACCGGTCCGGCGATGTGGTCGCGCGTCGGGTCGACCGGCCGGCTGAGGTGGGTCGGCAGGGCGGCGTCGCGCTGGCCGAGGAAGCGGGCGGCGAAGCGGAAGGCGAGCCAGCCGGCGAGGCTGGCCAGGGCCGCGGCCAGCAGCACACCGACGCGGGCCTGGTCCTGGAGCCGGGAGGACTCGAACGCGAGGCTGATGATGAGGAGCGACACGGTGAAGCCGATGCCGGAGAGCGCGCCGCCGGCCAGCGTGTGGCCCAGCCCGACTCCCTGCGGCAGCCGGCCCCAGCCCAGGCGCACGCTCGCCCAGGCGCCGGCGAAGATGCCGAGCGCCTTGCCGAGGACGAGACCGAGCACGATGCCCCACATCAGCCGCGAGCCGAGGGCGTCGCCGAGGACGCCGTCGCGCAGGTCCACCCCGGCGTTGGCGAGCGCGAAGACGGGTACGACGACGTGGCTGGTCGGGGTGTGCAACGCCTCCTGCAGGCGCTCGTTGACCGAGATGGCGCGGGTCAGCGACCGGCGCGCGGCCCGCTGCACCCCGGGCATCGGCGACTGCCGGAAGGCACGGAAGCTGCGCGCGGCGTCCTCGACGTCGGAGCGGCGCGGATCGAGCGCCGGGACCAGCAGGCCGCTGAGCATGCCGGCGATCGAGGCATGCACGCCGGACTCCAGCGTGGCGAACCACAGCACCAGCACGACCAGCACGTAGGGAGCCGCCTGCCACACCCCCGCGCGGTCGAGCCCCACCAGCACGAGGAGGCACGCTGCGGCGACGGCGAGGGCGCCGAGGGAGAGGTCGTCGGCGTAGACGACACCGATGACGCTGACGGCCACGATGTCGTCGATGACGGTGAGCGTCAGCAGGAAGATCCGCAGCTGCGTCGACACCGCGGGACCCACCAGCGCCATCACTCCGAGCAGGAAGGCGGTGTCGGTCCCGATGACCGCGCCCCAGCCGGCCGCGGCCTCGCCCGAGGGGTTGAGCGCGAGGAAGATCGCCGCCGGCACGAGCATGCCCATGACGCCCGCGACGAGCGGCACCACGACACGGCTGCGGTCGACGAGCTCGCCGATGGCGAACTCCTTGCGGACCTCGAGGCCGATGACGAAGAAGAACACGACCATGAGGCCGTCGTTGATCCAGTGGTGCAGGTCCATCGACAGGCCGCCGTCACCGAACCTGAGGGACACCTCGGTGTGCCAGAGGTCGACGTATGACTGCGACCACGGCGAGTTCGCCCACACCAGCGCGACGAGCGCCGCGACCACGAGCATGCCGGCGGAGCCGGACTCGGTCCGGATGAAGTCGCGCAGGGAGCGCGAGCTCTGCGCCTCGAACGCCGCGGACCCCGAGCAGGAGGACTGGTCCTCGCTCACACGACCCGGTGCATCCAGCCGAAGGTGTCCTCGGCGCGCCCGAACTGCATGCCGACCAGCGCCTCGCGGATCTGCATGGTCAGCTCGGTGCTGGACGGCGCGGGCGTGACTCCCTCGGGCGAGCGGAGCTCACCGACCGGGGTGACGACCGCGGCGGTGCCGCACGCGAACACCTCGGTGATCTCGCCTGACGCGACGCCGTCGCGCCACTCGTCGATGGAGAACTTCCGCTCCTCCACCGCGTGGCCGAGCTTGCCGGCCAGCTCGATGATCGAGGCGCGGGTGATGCCCTCGAGGATCGTCCCGGTCTCGGGAGTGACGATGCGGCCGTCGCGGTGGACGAAGAAGAGGTTCATCCCTCCGAGCTCCTCGATGTAGCGGAACTCCTGGTCGTCGAGGAACACGACCTGGTCGCAGCCCTTCTCGATCGCCTCGCGCTGGGCGGCGAGCGATGCGGCGTAGTTTCCACCGGTCTTCGCAGCACCCATGCCGCCGCGACCGGCGCGGGTGAACGTCTCCGACAGCCACAGGTTGACGGGCTTGATGCCGCCCTTGAAGTAGGCGCCGGCCGGCGAGGCGATCACCATGAAGGTCACGTGCTGCGCCGGACGCACGCCGAGGAAGACCTCGGAGGCGAACATGAAGGGCCGCAGGTAGAGCGCCTTCTCGCCCTCTCCCCCGCCCGCGGCGTTGTCGGGCACCCACCGCTGGTCGGTCTCGACGAGCGCGTCGACGCAGGCGACGAAGTCGTCGACCGGCAGCTCGGGGAACGCGAGCCGCTGCGAGGAGCGCACCATCCGCGCGGCGTTCTGCTCGGGACGGAAGGTCCAGATCGACCCGTCCTGGTGCCGGTAGGCCTTCATCCCCTCGAAGGTCTCCTGCGCGTAGTGCAGCACCGCCGTCGCCGGGTCGAGCGTCAGTGGGCCGTAGGGCTCGATGCGCGCGGCGTGCCACCCGTCCGCGGGCGTCCACTCGACGGTGAGCATGTGGTCGGTGAAGTGCTGGCCGAACCCGGGGTTCGCGAGGATCTCCGCGAGCCGGGCGTCGTCGACGGGGGCGGGGTTGGCGGTGGTGCTGATCTGCATGGGGTCAACCTATTCCAGAACCCGTCGGCGGGCTCTCAGAGGCGGGCGGCGATGGCGTCCCCGAC
>DATIAJ010000009.1:0-2717 GCA_035458105.1 Nocardioides sp.
AGGCGCTCGCCGATGACCGACTCCATCTCGAGCAGCTTGGCGGTCTCGCCCTGGAGCATCTTGCCCGTGGGGATGCCGGTCCACGCCTCGACCACGTCGGCGATCTGCTCGGCGCCGACCTCCTCGCCGACCAGCGGATCGATGTCGGCGAGCTCGGCCTGCTCGACCTCGGCGATCTGCTTCTCGAGGGCCGGGATCTGGCCGTACTGGATCTCCGAGGCACCGGCGAGGTCGCCCTCGCGCAGCTTCTTCTCGGCCTCGATCTTGAGCTGGTCGAGCTGGCGGCGCAGCTCGCCCTCGCCCTGCAGCTGGTCCTTCTCGCGCTCCCAGCGCGTCTCGAGCCCCCGCAGCTCCTCCTCGCGGTCGGCGAGGTCCTTGCGCAGCGCCTCGAGCCGGTCGACCGACGCGGCGTCGGTCTCCTTGGCCAGCGCGAACTCCTCCATCTTGAGCCGCTCGACCTGGCGCCGCAGCTGGTCGATCTCCTCAGGCGAGGACTCGTGCTCCATCCGCAGCCGGGACGACGCCTCGTCGATGAGGTCGATGGCCTTGTCGGGCAGCTGGCGGCCGGTGATGTAGCGGTCGGAGAGCGTGGCAGCGGCGACGAGCGCGGCGTCGGTGATGCGGACGCCGTGGTGCGCCTCGTACTTCTCCTGGATGCCGCGCAGGATCTGGATGGTGTCCTCGACGCTGGGCTCGCCGACGAAGACCTGCTGGAAGCGGCGCTCGAGCGCGGGGTCCTTCTCGATGCGCTCGCGGTACTCGTCGAGCGTCGTCGCGCCGATCATGTGCAGCTCGCCGCGCGCCAGCATCGGCTTGAGCATGTTGCCGGCGTCCATGGCCGAGTCGCCGCCGGCACCCGCCCCGACGACCGTGTGCAGCTCGTCGATGAAGGTGATGACCTGCCCGCCGGCGTCCTTGATCTCCTCGAGGACGGCCTTGAGCCGCTCCTCGAACTCGCCGCGGTACTTCGCGCCCGCGACCATCGCCGCCAGGTCGAGCGCCAGCACGCGCCGCCCCTTGAGCGAGTCGGGCACGTCGCCGGCGACCACGCGCTGGGCGAGGCCCTCGACGACGGCGGTCTTGCCGACGCCGGGCTCGCCGATGAGCACGGGGTTGTTCTTCGTGCGCCGCGACAGCACCTGGATGACGCGGCGGATCTCGGCGTCGCGGCCGATCACCGGGTCGAGCCGACCGTCCTCGGCAGACTGGGTGAGGTCGACGCTGTACTTCTCCAGCGACTCGTACGACGCCTCGGCGCTCTCGCTGGTCACGCGACGGTTGCCGCGGACGGCGGTGATCGCCTCCCGCAGCCCGGCCGCGGTGAGTCCTGCGTCGGTGAGCACCTTCTGCGCGCTCGACTCGACGGTCGCGGTGGCGACGAGCAGGTGGTCGGTGGCGACGTAGTCGTCCTTCATCGACGCGGCGAGGTCGAGCGCCTGCGCGAGGACGCGGGTCAGCGACGCGGACGCGCTGGGCTGCTGGACGGTCGAGCCGGTGGCGCGGGGCAGCTGCTGCTGCACGCCCTCGGCCTGGGCGAACAGGGTCGCGGGCTCGACGCCCGCCTTCTGCACGAGGCTGCGGGTGGCGCCGTCCTCCTGCTTGAGCAGGGCGACGAGCAGGTGGATGGGCTCGGTGGTGGTGTTGCCGCCCGTGGTCGCGGCGAGCTGGGCAGCCTCGACGACCTCGCGGCTGCGGGTGGTGAACTTCTCGGCACCGAACTGGCTCAACTCAACTCCTCCGTTGATCGCTGGTCGAGGAGGGCGCCCGGCGCCCATCTCGAGACCTCAGGACCACTGTGGTCCCACTCCTTCCAACGCGCCAGAAGTTGAGTCGATTCCCCTCAACTTTGATCTCTCCCAAACTGGTCAATTCGCTGCGGTGACCCAAGGCTTTACCGACCAGGTGTTTCATTCCGCGAACAAGCGGGCACTCTTGGTGTATGAGCAAGTTGATCTTCGACAACCGCTTCGTGGGTGTCGCATTCGTGTTGCTGCTGTTCGTCAACGCGTTCGCCATCCAGAACGGCTGGTACGCCTGAGGACCCTCGCGGGCCCTCACCACACCCGTGCGACGATCCCCGGGTGCCGACACCCGGGTTGAGCTCTGACTGCGCGCGCTGCTTCGGCCTCTGCTGCGTGCTCCTGCCCTTTTCCGCCTCGGCCGGGTTCGGCGTCGACAAGCCCAGCGGGCGCCCGTGCCTCAACCTCCTCGACGACGACAGCTGCCGCATCCACGCCACCCTCCGTGAGGACGGCTGGCCCGGCTGCACGGTCTTCGAGTGCTTCGGCGCCGGCCAGCAGGTCTCCCAGGTCACCTACGCTGGCAGGTCGTGGCGCGAGCAGGACAACCTGCCCGAGATGGCCGCTGTGCTGTCGGTGATGCGCCAGCTCCACGAGATGCTCGTCCACCTCGTCGAGGTCGCGCGGCGCTCGCCGGACCCCGCCGCCGACGTCGTACGAACCGAGATCGAGGGCCTCACCACGGCCGATCCCGAGACGCTGCTGCGGGCCGACGTCGACGCCCTGCACGAGCGGGTCGGCGAGCTGCTCGCCGAGGCCAGCGCGCGCGTACGACGCCCCTGGCCCGCCGCGCGCGACCACACCCGCGCCGACCTCGCCGGCCGGCGGCTCGCGGGCGACCACCGCGGTGCCACCTTCCGCGGCGCCCTGCTGATCGCGGCCGACCTGCGCGACGCCGACCTGCGCGACGCCGACCTG
>DATIAJ010000010.1:0-3403 GCA_035458105.1 Nocardioides sp.
GAAGATCGCCCCCCTCGGTGACTTCGACGGCATCCCGAACAACACCCCGCATGTCGGTTGCACGTTCCTCGTGGAGTGGTACGGGTTCGACCAGGGTGCCGACATCATCTCGACAGTCTCCTTCGCCGAGCACGCCCCGACTACGGGCGTCGGCATGACGGTCAGCGGTCCCTCGCGCGTCTTCGTCGGAGGAGATCCGGCCTCCGGCGCGGGCACCCCCACCGGGCTCGACGGACGCCAGCAGTACACGCTGTCCTTCACCGGTCAGCCCCACCCGAAGCAGGGCTACCACGTGAAGCTCACCATCCACACGCCCGGCTCGATCGGCAACGACACCAAGCGCAAGGTCTTCTGGGTCAGGGGCTGCGCACCGACGAACCCGCCGACGAACCCGCCGACCAACCCGCCGACCAACCCGCCGACCAACCCGCCGGCTGTGGCTCCCAGCACGGCGACGGAGCAGCCGGAGGCGGAGGACACCGAGTCGCCCGAGGTGCTGGGCGTCCAGGCGTTCGGTGACGACGACTCGAGTGGGGGCTCGGACGACAGCACCAGCCCGTCGTCCTCGTCGCCGCAGTCGCAGCAGCTCCCGACGGCGGTCAACGCCGGCGCTCCGGGGGCGACGCCCGTCGGTCCGAGCCCGGTGGACGCCCTGCTCGGTCTGATGATGGTGCTCGTCGGTGGGGCGCTCGCCCGACTCGGGTGGCGCCACGCCCGTGGCTGAGGCCCGTCGCCGTCGTCGCCTGACGACGCTCCTGCTGGGTACAGCCGCACCCGCGCTCGTCGCGGGTGGGCTGTTCCTGGCGGGCGGGGGTCTCGAGGCGACGACTCCCTCCCCGCTTCCGGGGGAGGGGGCGGCCCCGCCGCCCGCGATCCGCGTGGCTGGACCGACCGGCCGGGCGGCACCCGGCCCGTCCGCTCGCTCGCCGGCCCCAGCGGCGGCGAGGCCCGGGTTACGACCCGAGGTGGTCGTCGTACCCGCCCTCGGGGTCGCGGCGCCGGTGACCCCCATCCGCACCGTGGACGGCGTCCTGACGCCGCCGCCGGACCCGCAGCAGGCCGGGTGGTGGTCGGGTGGCGCTCGAGCTGGAGCCGGTGAGGGCGCCGCTGTCGTGACGGGTCACACCGTGCACACCGGCGGCGGGGCCTTCGACGACCTCGAGACGCTGTCGCCCGGTGACCGGGTGGTGGTGCGCTCGGGTGGGGACGCGCTCGCCTACCGCGTCGGCACGGTCGAGGTGATGGGTCGTGACGAGCTGGCCCGGCGAAGTGGCGCGGTGTTCGGCCAGACCGGGCCCGCGCGGCTCGTGCTGATCACGTGCGAGGACTGGGACGGCACCGGCTACCGCAGCAACGTGGTGGTCACGGCGAAGCCCGTCGGCTGATCAGAGGTGGTCGCGGAGCCAGGCGAAGTCGGCCCGGTGCTCCGCGGCACCGCCCGGCGTCTCGCAGATCACCGGCGCCCCGGCCTCGCGCACCACGCCCGCGAACTCGTCGGCCGGCAAGTGGCCCTGCCCGAAGTTGGTGTGGCGGTCGGCGCCCGAGCCGAAGGTGTCGCGCGAGTCGTTGGCGTGGACGAGGTCGATGCGCCCGGTGATGCCGCGGACCTTCTCGACCGCGTCACCGAGCTCGATCCCGCCCGCCCAGGCGTGGCAGGTGTCGAGGCAGAACCCGACGTCGTCCGCGCCCTCGGCCGGGGAGATCGCGTCCCACACCCCGGCGATGCGGTCGAGGTGGCGGGCCATGGCGTTGTCGCCACCGGCGGTGTTCTCGATGAGCAGCGGCACCTTGATGTCGGTCGCCTCGACCGCCTTGCGCCAGTTGTCGAAGCCGACGGCCGGGTCGTCGCTCTTGTTGACGTGGCCGCCGTGCACGATGAGCCCCTTGGCGCCGATCGCGGCCGCAGCGTCCATGTGCTGCTGCAGCAGCTTGCGGCTCGGGATGCGGATGCGGTTGTTGGTCGTGGCGACGTTGACCACGTAGGGGGCGTGGACGTAGAGGTCGACGCCGGCGTCCTCGGCCGCGGCGCGCAGCCCCTCCGCGCCGCCCGCGAAGCGGACCTCCGGGCCCTTGTAGCCCTGGGGGTCGCCGAGGAAGAACTGCACCAGCGTGGTGTCGCGGGCGAGCGCCTCGGCGATCGGGTCGGTCTGCTCGACGTGGGCGCCGATCGAGAACGAGGTGGCGGGGGAGCTGGTCATGAACTCCACCCTAGGAGCACCCACAGACATCCGACGACCACGCCTGCGAGGGTCGCGACCGCGGCCCAGCCGACCCAGTCGACCGCCCGCGCCCGCGACGTCGTACGTCGTCCCGGGAGCGGTCCCAGCCGGTCGGGCACCGGCGGGCCGGCGGGCTCGGGGACCGGCAGTCGCCGCAGGAGGCGCAGCGCGGCGTCGGCCGACGCGATGCGTTGCTCGGGGTCGACCACCAGCAGCCGCTCGATGAGCGGGCGCAGCGGGTGCGAGGGGATCTGCCCCTGCCGGGCGGGCGGCTGGCCGGTGACGAGCTCGAGCGCCACGCGTCCCACTGCGTAGAGGTCCTGGGTCGGCTCCGGGGGCGCTCCCCGCGCCTGCTCGGGGGCCATGTAGCCGTCGGTGCCGATGGCTCCCGGCACGGTGGTGAAGCGACGGTCCGCGACGGGCGCGGCGACCCCGAAGTCCCCGAGACGCAGGTGTGGCAGTCCGGCCCCCGTGGCCTCGAGGAGCAGGTTGGCCGGCTTGACGTCACGGTGCACCAGCCCGGCCGCGTGGACGGCCGCGAGGCCCATCAGCAGCTGCTCGACGAGCAGGGCGCAGGTGCCGGCGTCGAGCGGGCCGTGCTCGCGCACCAGGTCGGCCACCGACCCGCCGGCGACGAGCTCCATCGCCAGCACGACCAGGTCGTCCTCGGCGGCCCAGCCGTGTGGCGCGACGACGTGCGGGTGCCGCACCCGGACGGCCTGCTCCCGGACGAACCTGGCCAGCAGCGCCGAACCGTGAAGCCCGAGGACCTTGAGCGCGACGTCGTCCCCGGTGCGCAGGTCGTGCGCGCGCCAGACCGAGCCCATCCCGCCGGAGCCCACCTGGTCGAGCAGCCGGTAGCGGCCCGCCACCACCGTGGCGGGTCGGGCGGTCCGCGAGGAGGTGGTCGCGCGCACCTCTCGACGCTAGCCCGCCCGGACGCCGGTCGGAGGCTCCTCCACAGGCCGCGCACGACGATTCCGGCCCCGCGGCGGTGCGCTGGTAATCTTCCCCGGTTGCCTTCGGGCGACACCTTGCACCAACGCGGCGCACGACCCACGTCGTACTCCCGCCGCGAACGCACAGTCCTCCTGCCACGGAGAGCCCGTGGCCGCTCTAGCCCAGAGGAGGTGGAGACCGCTATGCGTGCCTATGAAGTGATGGTCATCCTCGACCCGAGTCTC
>DATIAJ010000011.1:0-9546 GCA_035458105.1 Nocardioides sp.
CGTGCCCCTGATCGAGCTCATCCCCCCGGTGCACCAGCGGGTGTACAAGATGGGGCTGGAGCACCTCGGTGTCGTGGTCGGCGAGACGTTCGACGCGTTCGTCGCGACCCACAAGCCGGTGCTCACCGGACAGCAGTTCCAGGGCCCGGACAGCACACCCGACCCCGTCTACATCCTGCTCGAGGACTTCACCCACGCGAAGTTCTACCGCCTGTCGCTGAGGGCGTCCGTCGAGCTCCATTCCGGACCCTCCACGGACGGGTTCCACCACGTCACCGACTGGGTGCCCCAGCGGCTCGTGACCGCGACCGGCCCCACTCCCCTGCCGCGGTGACCACTGATCTCGTGCTGCGTGGGACAGCTCCAGCATGCGATCGCCGATGGGGAGCTTGACGGACGTCCCCCCTTGTCCGCGTGGGGCCACGTGCGGACCGCGTGCACGACCAGGCTGAGGGCATGGGATCGGCCCGCACGGTCACTGAGCCGCGACTCGAGTCAGCTCACCGACGGTCTGCCACGACGGCCGTCAGGGCTTGGCCCGCCGCTATGCGTCTGGGCGCGCGCGGCACCAGTCCCGCTTCCCTCAGCTGGTCGCACAGGACGTCGGTGTCCGGCAGCTCGAGCTCGCCCTGCTGCGAGCGCAGCAGGAGGTCGAAGTGCCTGCTGAACGAGTCGTCCGTCAACGCGGTGGTGACGACGACGAGCCGCCCGTCCTCGTCCAGCCGGTCACCCAGACCGCGTAGGAAGGCGACACGGCCGCCGACGGGGACGTAGTAGACGGCATTCGCCAGAAGGATGAAGTCGAAGGTCTCGCCGGGACGGTCGAGCAGGAATCGTTCCACGTCGGCCTGGACGATCTCGGCTCGGTGACCGACCCGATCGTCCCCCTCCAGCGACGAGCGCGCGAGCGCGGCAGCCGCGGGATCGGCCTCCACGCCGACGGCCGAGGCCCGGGGCGCCGCCTCCAGGACGTGGCGCAGGTGCGCTCCCGTCGCGCAGCCCACGTCGAGCATCCGACGCGGCGAGCGCTCCGCGACGAGTCGGTCGAGCTCGGCGATGACGAACTCGTCCATGAACCGCGACAAGCGGGCGATCAGCTGCCCGTCGGTCTCGACGTCCCGCCGGCCACCGCCTGCGGTCAGGACCTCGTCGAGATCGCGGTAGAGCCCGGTGTGATACGTCGAGAAGGCTTCGTACGCCGCGCGCGTGACGTCGTCATCCAGCAACCGACGCCCTCGGCGGGTGGTGCGCCACTCCCCGTGGTGCGTCTCGACCAAGCCGTGCGAGGCGAACGACTGGAGTGCCGCTTCCACGAGCGACACGTCGGGCCAGCCACGGCCCGCAGCCAGGTCCTCGACCCTCCTCGGCCGTTCCAGCTCCTCGAGCAGTCCGCTTCGGACCGCGGCGCCCTTCACCGCGACGTCCAGCGCGAGGAGCGACGACGACAGGGCGACGAGGCGCCCCCGCGTGTCGCCGGCACGCAGTGCGCGTACGAGGGGCCGCAGCCTCATCCCGCCGCAACGCGCACGGGGACGTAGAGCGCCAAGGTCAGCACGACCGCCAGGGCGGACACCAGCGGGGCGGTCATGGCCAGCAGCGAGGCCCCGACCACCAGCACGGCGAGCGTGGCGGCCGCGTCGGCGACCGTGCCGCGTGTGGTGGAGGGGTGATGGCTCACCCCTCCAATGTGGGCGAGGACCGCTGATCGTGCGCCCCACGGGCCCCCCAGATCAGACGGAGTCTTCACGCACATATCGGCCGAAAAGACGAGAGACCACCGTCCCAGAGGCCAGGACGACGGTGCCGGCAGACCGATGGCAGCGAGCAGCCGTCCAGACATCGTGGTGTCAACGACCCGAGCAGAAGGAAGAGACCGTGAGCACTTCGACCAGGACCATGACAGAGACGACGACCGGCTTGCACGATCCGCCCGCGCCGGTCAGGTCACGGCTCGCCGCGACCTGGGCCAGCTTCATGTTCTTCTACGTCTACGTGGACCACCTGCACCTCTACAAGCCCGGTGCCATCGAGGACATCCTGGCCGGCGTCGTCTTCGAGTTCGACATCAGCCAGACCTTCGCCTTCACCTCGCTCGCGCTCGTGGGGATCCCGGCCCTCATGATCGCGCTGTCCATGGCGCTGCCGGCCCGGGCGAACCGCACGCTCAACCTCGTCGTCGCATCGCTCTACGTCCCCGTGTCGGTGTTCAACCTGGCCGGCGAGTCCTGGCTGTGGTTCTACGGCCTCGGCGTCGTGGTCGAGGTGACCCTCCTCGCCTACATCCTCCGGACCGCCTGGACCTGGCCCCGCTCGGTTGCTGCCTAGAGGGTGGCCCAGACCAGCGCCCGTCCGACCAGGGCGTACTGCCCCTTGGGGTGCGCACGGTAGAGCGGTTCGCTGCCGAACAGCACCACACCGGCACCGGTCTCGTCCTCGCCTCGGACCACCAGAGCCTGACCGCGGGCGGCCTCGGGGCCGCCCGTGCCGTCGGGCCTGGCCCGCCAGTGTCCGGAGACCAGGGGGCCGTCGGTGCCGTAGCTCTGCTCGACGGTCACCTCGCTGCCCAGCCCGGTGAACCAGGACGGCGCGCTGACGAAGGTGTGCGGGGTCGCCCGGTCGGTGAGCGGACCGCCGGAGTTGTCGACGCGTACGACGCCGTTCGCGTCGGGCCTGCCGGCGACCCGGGACGCCACGAGGAGACCGGCGGCCTGGTTGAACGTGGCTCCGGTGCCGCCACGCGTGACGACGCCACCTCCGGACTGGAGGAACGCGGTGAGGTCGGCTCGTGCCTGCGGCGTCAGGGCGGCGTAGGACAGCCCGCTGGAGACGAACAGGGTGTCCACGCCGGTCCAGTCGAACCCGCTGTTCAGCGTCGCCGTCGACACCTGCTGCACGGCGAAGCCCATCTCCGCCAGCGCGAAGAGCTCGTCCGCGGGAGCCGCAGCCGCGACGACCGTCTGCTCCATCGGCGTTCCACCGATGTTTCCCGCGGCCCGGAGGACCACGCCGTACCTGTCGGCGACGTCCGCCGCGACAGCAGGATCCAGGGCGGGCAGCACGACGGAGCCCTGGTCCGTCCACTGGACCTCGGTTCCGGTCCCGAGGAGGAAGTTCAGGGCCTCGACGTCCTTCGGGTCGTCGAGGCGGAGCTCGAGCGGACCACTGCCCTCGACGCTGCCGGTGCCGTCGGCGACCGTGACCGGCTTGCTCACCACGGAGAGGGCTCCGTCCTCGACGGTGTCCACGGTGGCGCCCCAGAGCAGGCCGAGGCTCCAGCCGGAGATGTCGTACATCTGGTCGACCCGGTCACTGATGTCGGAGCCCTCGTCGAGGATCACGTTGGCCAGCCCGCGCTTCGGCTGGTGCATGTCCACGACGTAGCTGCCGGCGGGGTACTGCTTCCCTCCGGCCGAGAACGCCTTCGTGGCAATCGCGACGTCCACGTCGTTGGCGACCAGGTGGTCGACGAGCCGGGCAGCGGCGACGGTCGATCGCTGGTCGACGCCGGCGGGGATCACGTAGGCGCGAGGGAAGTCGGTGGTGTACACGTCCTCGGGGCCGATCTCGGGGAACAGGTCGGGGCCGACCTCCCGCTGGGCCTCCCCTGCGGCGCCGCGGCGGAAGATCTCGATCTGGTCCGCGATCAGCTCTGCGCGGTTCTCGTCGACGTACGCAATGGACGCGCGAACGGTCGCCTCGGCGACGTCCGTGTTGATGGCGCTGCGGCGGCGCAGCTCCTCCACCGGGAGGTTGTAGGAGGCGTTGTTGACCCGCAGCGGGATCTCGATCGTGTGCGAGACGGTGCCGTGGAAGGCGGCGTACTGCGGGGTGAAGATGGGCGGCCAGTCGTCCCAGCCCTCGTCCCAGTCGCGGAACGGGATGACCGCGGGAAGGACGCCGTCGGCCGCTCCGGTGTAGCCGAGGCCGTTCACGGCGTCCTCCATCGCCAGGCCGTTGGGGTAGGCGTGCTTGATGAACAGGTCGTACTCGTAGTTCTCACCGTGCGGCGGCGTGGTGGGTTCGATGAGCGTGCCGTTGACGTAGCCGTGCAGGTCGAGCATCACGAGGGGCTGGGTGTCGATCAGCGCCTGCCGCACGCCCCGCACCTCGGGCTGGCTGCCGGTGATGAAGTCACGGTTCATGTCGAACCCGTTGCCGTTGGCCCGCGTGTTGGCGACCCGGCCGTCGGGGTTCATCGTCACGACGAAGTAGAGCCGCGTCCGGTCCAGCAGCGACTCGACCGCTGGGTCCTCGCTCGTCGCCAGGTCCTCGATGACGCGCAGGTTGGCGTCGGCGCCCTCGAACTCGTTGCCGTGGATGTTGCCGTTGAAGAACAGCGGTGCCTTGTAGCCCTTGACGATGCTCCTGTCACGGGCGGCCTGCGCGGCCTGGTCCACGATGCGCCGGCGCATCTGCTCCTGACGCCGGGCCTCGCCCGGAGACTCCGGGGAGGTGACCGTGACCAGGTAGACGTCACGCCCGCGGGCGGTCTCGGCGATGACCTCGGCACTGACCCGGTCGCTGGCCTGCTGCAGCTCGTTCAGCGTGGGGGCGATCTCGTGGTACGGCACGAGGCCGAGCTTGATCGCGGCATCGGACGGGTCGACCGGCGGCTCTTCCAGGACGGTCTGGCGAGGGAACGCACGGTCGACGCCCCGGACTGCCGATGCCGTGCCGGCCCCCGGATCCGGGGCGCGGTCCACGCGGAGGTCGCGAGGCTGCTGCTCCCGGACCGCGTGGTCCTCGCGTGGATCGGCCGCGGCGGGCGCCACTGCGGCCACCAGGCCGAGGGCGAGGGCCGACGTGAGGACTGACGTGCGCCTGCGGTGGTTCATGGCATCTCCCGCTCTAGGTACAAGCTAGAAGTAGACCATTGGTGCCACGACCACGAGCAGGCCCAAAATTGGTGGTTTTGGATCGTGCTCCGTGCTGGCCCTCAGGCGGAGCGCAGCGCAGCGACGCTCTTGACGAGACGGCGCAGCGGCGTGTCGCGCTGCACGGTGAGGCGGCCGCCGTCCTGCGTCAGACCGAAGTGGGCCAGCAGGTCCTGGCGCCCCTCCCGCTCGGCCATCAGCACGATCGCGTCCCGGTCGTAGGACTCAGCGAGCTCGGCAGCGAGGGCCAGGTCGTCGGCCGCGACAGCATTGTTGATCAGCTCGACGTAGCTGGCGTAGAGGGCGTTGAGCTCGTCGGTCAGGCTGGTCTGCTTCGTCATGGACAACCATCTTGCCCACTCCGCGTCAGCGGCGCACCTCGCACTGCCGTCGTCGCTCGGCGCCGATGCACCGGTCCCGCCCGGGACCACCGACGACCGCGTCGCGACCGGGACCGCCGTCGAGGAGGTCGTTGCGCGAACCGCCCACGAGGATGTCGGGCCCGCGGCGCCCGTACGCCGTCACCTGCACGCCACCTCGCGCCGACAGGAGGTCGCGCCCGGCGCCGCCCAGGTAGGTCAGGCTGCCGGGACGCGCGGAGAACCTCGTGTCCTCGACGCCCTCGTAGCGCGCACGCTTCGCGCCGCCGACCGTCACGCGCTTGCGCGGCACGTCGATGACGTACCTCGAGCCCCGCGGGAACTCCGACTTCGGCGCCCGCAGCGAGACGATGTCCCGCCGCCCGTCGCCGCCGTCGACCTCGATCGTCCGCCTGCGGACGAGGTCTGCGGCGATCTCGTCGTTCCCGCCGCCACCGTGGACGCTGGCACCGTCGTGGGCGCGGAGGTAGTCGTCGCCGGCACCGCCGCCGATCGCGCTCCCGCGACCGTGCGCCTCCACGCCGTCGTCGCCGCCGTCGCCGTAGAGCCGGTCGCGTCCCTTGTCCGGCGACATGATGTAGTCATCGCCGTCACCGCCGCGCACGACGTCGTCGCCCTTCCCCGGTTCGAGCTCGTCGTCACCGCCGAGCGCGTGGATGCGGTCGTCGCCGGCACCGCCGTCGATGCGGTCCGGCCCGGGCGTCCCGGTCAGCACGTCGTCGTACGCCGTGCCAACGATCCCACCGGAGTAGGTCGGCACCGCGATCGTGTCCGTGCCCTCACCCGTCGCCGTACCGGCCGAGAGGTCCACGACCACCGGTCCGGGTGCGGCGTCGTAGACGACCCTGTCGTAGCGGGCCGGCCGGTCGACGACGTCGACGTTCGCCGACGCGGGGTCGTCGCCCAGGTCGATGAAGTCGTTCCCCGGACCCGGCACGAGCGTGTCGCCGAAGTAGCCGTCGTCGGGGACGTAGTAGTCGTCGAGACCGCCGAAGAGCCGGTCGTCCCCCGGCCCGCCGACCAGGGTGTCCCCGTTGCCGAGCCCGCAGATGGTGTCGTTGCCCGCACCCCCGTCGATCCGGTCCTGGGCGTACGTGCCGAGGATGACGTCGTCACCCGGCGTGCCGGTGGCCGACTCTCCGGGGACGACGACGATCGTGGGCACCTTGCCGTCACAGGTCGTCTCGGCCGACGCGGGAGCGGCGGCCAGGCCCAGGACACCGAGCGGCGCCAGGGCGATCAACGAGACAGTGATGGGCATGCGTCGCATGGCTCTCCTCCGGGTCGGTCGGCCTCAGTCTGCGGGCCGCGAGGGGTGTGACGCACCGACCGGGCCAGGAGTTGCGAATCAACCCGGCCCGGGTTCCGCCGGCCGCGCTATCGGAGGACGCCACCGTGCGGGACCGGCGGGAACAGCCTCGGGAAGGCGAGGGCCAACCAGGGCCTACGGCCGCCCGCACGCAGCTTGCCCGTCATCGCCGCCCGCACCTGTGACACCACCCCGATGCCGACCAGCAGGAATGTCTGGGGATCGGTGGTCATCGTGCAGTCCGTGCGGCCGTTCGAGTCGAGCTCCAGCTGCCCGTCGGCGACGGAGTAGTCGAGCGGCTCGACCCCCCGGACCCGCAGGCTGAACGAACCGCGGAAGTCCCGTGCGGCCTCCGGATCGAACGCGTACGGGAGAACGGCACGAAGCGGGGAGTGCATGTCAGCCACCCTCCCGCTCCACCTCGAACCGGAGGCCTCGCTGAACTGCCCCCCGTGCAGGTGGTGGTCGAGCGCCAGCAGCCCGACGATCGTCGACACGGTCGCCCGCGGAAGTGCGATCGCGTCGGACCCGTCGCGGGCGCGGGCGGCGGTGACGAACGACGCGGTGCCCTCGGCGACCAGGTCGGCCAGAACCGTGACGTCCCGCTCGGGCACCTGCCCGATCATCTGCTCGTCGAGCTCCGCCGACAGCTCCACGCCGTCGAACAGGGACGGCTCACCGCGGACGGCCTTGTCGGCCTCGGTCACCGAGACGTACATGTGGGCCGCGATGTCGCCGGTGGTCCAACGCATCCCGCGCGGTCGGACCTGACCGGGTGCACATCTCATGGCCTCCACCAGGAGTGGCGTGCTGCGCTCCAGTGCATCGCACGCCCACCGATGATGCTCGACGCTCGCCGGTGTCTGTGTCATGGCGGCCTCCAGGTGACGTGGCTGCACCGATTCTCGCACCGGATACGGGGATCGGTAAGTCGTCAGGCAGGCGCCCCGGTGGGCACCACGCCTAGCTGCTCCAACAGTGACAGCATGTCCGCGACTCCCCAGTGCTCACACACCCGGCCGTCCGCGTCGAACCGCATGATGTCGATGAGCTGGATGTCGCCGGCGGCTCCGGTGGACGGGATCCCCATGAAGTCGCCCCGGTGGGTCCCGGTGACCCTGACCCGGGCCACGGCCTTGTCACCGTCGGCGATCAGGTCCTCGACGCTCATGCCGAGGTCCGGGAAGGCCGCGAGCAAGGCTCGGAAGTAGTCGAGCGTCCCCTCCTTGTCGGGGGCGAATCCTGGTGTGTCCTCGTGTTCGACGAAGCCGTCGGCGACGAGGTCGCCGAACCCGGCGACATCTCCGGCGCTGATCAGCTCATAGGCCCTGCGCATCGTCGCGGCGTGGTCCACGGCAGCCTCCTCGTTGCGGTGCGACCCTCGTGGCCGCATCGACCGACTCTGCCCGAGCCCGCAGAGGATGACATCACTCGATCGAGCGATGCACGACGGCAGCGAGCCCCACCCTGTTGGAGACATCGAGCTTGGCGTAGACGTGCCGGAGGTGGGTGTTGACCGTGTGCGGCGAGATGTACATCCGTCGGGCGACGGCGCCGTTCGTCAGGCCCTCGGCCACGAGCAGGGACACCGTCCGCTCGGTGGCGGTGAGGCTCTGCCAGCCGACCGCGGTCCGGTGCCTGCTCCCGCGGACGCCGGGAGGTGCACCGACCGACCGCAGCCCGGCCCGGACGCGTCCCGCCCAGGCCTCGGCACCGGCGGCCTCGTAGAGGGCGAGCGCCTCACCGAGCAGCGTCGCCGCTTCGTCCCGGCGCCCGCACTGCGCCAGTACGCCCGCCGCGTCCTCGCAGGCCCCGGCATGCTCGACCAGGAGCGGGGATCGACGGGCGAGCGCCGTGGCTTCCAGCAACGGCTCGGCGTCACCGTCGACCAGTCCCCGGCACCGTAGGGCCAGGCTCTGCACTGTCGGCACCTCGGGCGCCAGGCGGACGCCCGACTCGACGGTGTCGGCCACCTCGGCCGCCACGTCCCGCTCACCCAGCGCGAGGGCGTGACGCACCAGGTCAGGGGCCAGGCAGCGGTGGTAGAAACGGCTCTCCCGAGCGGCCTCGGCGCGCCAGCAGCGCAACAGGAGGTCGAAAGCCGTGTGCTGGTCACCCTCGGCAGCTGCCAGCCCGGCCGCCGCGAAGGTGAGGAAGCCGGCGTTGTAGGGGAGCTCCTCGCCCTGCAACGGTCCCCCGAACCGGTCGGCCAGCTCGCGCGCTGCCCGGAGCTCGCCCCTGCCGGTCGCGATGACGGTGCGGTAGGCGAGCGACTGCCACTCCAGGAGCGGGTTGCCCTTGTCCCGGGCGGCCTGCTCGCCGGCCACCAGGCCGGGGACCGCGTCGTCCCAGTCACCGAGGGCGTACGACGCCTGGGCGTCGGCCATCAGCGTGGCCGAGAGCCACCACGCGGAGCCGAGCTCGTCATCCAGCGCCGCTCGGAACGCAGCCCTCGCCTCGCTGACGAGATCGCAGTCGAACAGCGCCATGCCGAGCATCAGCTTCGGCTGCAACGGCCGTGCCTGCGATCCGGGCGAGCCGTCCGCAAGGGTCACCGCACGCCGGGCGTGGGACAGCGCCGCGTCGAAGCTGCCCTGCCGCCCCTCGGCCACCAGCAACGCCGTCAGCGCCCACACCGACATGGCCGGCTCCCTCGCCTCCTCGGCGATGGCGAGGGCGCGAGCCGCGACGGCCTCGCCGGCGGCGGGCGCACCGCTGTAGGTGAGGGCCCAGCTCTGCTGGGCGAGCATTCCCACCTGCTCGGCCGGGCCGAGGAGCTCGGGGTCGGCAAGGCTGGCCTCGACCACGGCGACGAGCTGCTCGGCACGGTTCTGCAGGGCCAGCGCCGCGACGAGGGCGACCCGCAGCGGTGTGTCCACCTCGGTGGCGTGCGGCCGCCCGAGCACCGCCTCGGCCCTCGCCGACGCCTCGGCCACGTCCCCGGCACGCAACAGCGCCTGTACGACCTCGGCAGACACGGCGT
>DATIAJ010000012.1:0-3809 GCA_035458105.1 Nocardioides sp.
TGGCTGTGGTCCATCTGGTGGACCACAAGCCACCGCGCAGTCGTCGCCGAGCCGTCTGAGCGCCTCAGGCCGTCCTGACGGCGGAGGTGTCGACGCACACGACGCCCCGGTTGCCGTCCTGGTCGGCGAGCACGGTGAGCCCGGGAGAGCCGGCGTCGTCCACGACCACCCCGCCCGCGGCCACGGCGGCCGCGATCCGATGCTCGGCGACCTCGGCAGCCACGTAGACCTCGACGTGGAAGCGCTGGCCCGGGGCGGCAGCATCGGCCGCGTCGTCGAACCACAGGTTGGGCACCCGGCCGGTGGCGTCGCGGACCTCGTCGCTCGGTGATCCGCGGCCCTGCGACTCCGCGTCGCCCGTCAGGAGGGCAGCCCACACGGGAGCGACAGCGGCCGGGTCCGCCGTGTCGAGGCCGAGCTCGATCTCGCTCACCGCGGCCGGGTCGGCGGTGAGGCCGAGGTCGGCCGCGACCTCGGTGATGCGGCGTGCGAGGTCGACGTCCTGCTGGGTCACCCACTCGACGATGTGCTCGTTGCCCTCGTCGTCACGGTAGATCGCGTCCGCCGTGACGAGCTCGAGATCCACGTGCCCCGCGCCGATCACCACGCGGGGGTGGTGGCCGATCGCGTCGCCCGCCTCGCCGACAGAAGTGGCGAACCGCGCGCCGGCGCCGAAGCCATCGGTCAGGTAGCGCGCGTGCAGCCCCTGCGCCAGCTTGCGCCACTCGGTCAGGTCGGCCTCGGCGATCTGCTCGCCCCGCAACATGTCCATGCTCGGCGACCCTAGCCGTCGAGCGAGAAACCGAGCGCGTCCGCGAGCCGCCGCGGGTCGGCCACGGCGAGCGTGGCGCCCGGGTGGGCGATGGTGCCGGTGGGGTCGATCGCCGGCACGGGCTCGTGGAAGGTCAGGCAGAGCGCTCGGTCTCCGTTGGTCGTGAACGACACGCCCCGGTCGGTCAGCGACAGGTGCGGGGGGCCGGCGGTCCGGTGCCACGCGAAGCCGCCCGTGAGCTCCGCCGAGGCGATGTTGGTGCGCGGCGTCACCAGGCGCCAGGGGCCGTAGCGCACGAACAGCCAGTCGGGACCCACCTCGACCGTGGTCGTGGCGGGAGTGATGCCGAAGGCGCGCGCGGGGGCGACGTACGTCGGCGCGAACGCGAAGCCGAAGGACTCGACGGCCTCGTGGGTGCTCGCGCCACCGGGCTCGCGCACGAGGCCCCTCAGGGCGGCGGCCGCGGGGATGCGGTAGGGCTGCAGCACGGCGGCCGCCGGAGCAGGCACGCGGAGCAGCGCACGGCTGCCACTTCCTGCCGCGGGCAGGACGTGGTGGTCCATCGACACCGCGGCCGGTCCGCGCCCGGCCCGCCAGGTCCAGGACCGCAGCGCGGGGTCGACCCGGGTGACCTCGAAGTCGACAGCGACCCCGGCCGGGCCGTGGACCCGTCCGGTCGTGCCGACCTCCAGCACGTCGTCCGAGGCCTCGACGTCACGGATCAGCGGTGCCCACGACGACCAGGTGGTGGGTGTGGTGAAGCGCCGCCACGCCTCGTCGGCGGTGGCGGGACCGTGGGCGTCGACCAGCACGTGGGCCTGCTCAGAGCTCGACGGTGTCGTTGTCGCCGAGGTCGGGCTTGTCGTCACTGAGCAACCCCTTGGCCATCTGCACGACGGCGGCGACCTTGCCCGGGGACTCCCAGTACTCCGCCGTGTCGCCGTCGATCCGCAGCAGGACGTTGCCGGGATCGTCGGGACCGCCGGACATGAAGGCGCCGGCCGAGGCGTCCCACAGCTCGCGGAGCTTGGTCCGGTCGTCGCTGACGTGGGCGGTGCCGGTCAGCGAGACCCAGCCGGCCTTGCTGGAGTAGGACACGTTGACCCGCGGGTCGGCCTCGATCGCGTGCACCTTGTCGCTGCTGCGCTCGGTGAGGAACCAGGTGGTGCCCGGGTCCTCGAAGTCCTGGGTGCCCATCGGAGTGGAGACCAGCCGGCCGTCCAGTGACACGTAGGTCAGCACGGCGATGTCGGTCTCCTCCATGATCTCGGCAACGGGCGCGGTGCGGTCGTCGTGGGTGCTCATGGCTCGACACTGGCACGGTGGACAAACCCGGCACCCCACCCGGGGGGCGGAGACCGGTCACGACAGCGGCGCGCGAGGCGTCGTACTGGCAGGATTGCTCCCGCCACGGGAGGCCCAGCACACAGGGGGAGACGCGCACCATGACGACCACACACCCGGCCGACGACCACGCCCTGATCCGCGTCGAGGGGGCGCGGGAGAACAACCTGAAGAACGTCAGTGTCGAGCTGCCCAAGCGCCGCCTGACGGTCTTCACGGGAGTGTCCGGCTCCGGCAAGAGCTCACTCGTCTTCGCGACCATCGCGGCGGAGTCGCAGCGGATGATCAACGAGACCTACAGCGCCTTCGTGCAGGGCTTCATGCCCACCCTGGCCCGCCCCGACGTCGACCACCTCGAGGGCCTCACGACCGCGATCATCGTCGACCAGGAGCGCATGGGCGCCAACCCGCGCTCCACGGTCGGCACCGCCACCGACGCCAACGCGATGCTGCGGATCCTCTTCAGCCGCCTCGGCGACCCGTACGTCGGGCCGCCGACGGCGTACTCCTTCAACGTCCCGACCCGCAAGGCCAGCGGCATGATGACCACCGAGAAGGGCGGTCGCACCGAGCGGCGGATCGCCAAGCAGGAGGTCTACCTCGGCGGCATGTGCCCGCGCTGCGAGGGCATGGGCAAGGTCAACGACATCGACCGCACGGCTCTCTACGACGAGGACAAGTCGCTCTCCGAGGGCGCCCTGACAGTGCCCGGCTACTCGATGGACGGGTGGTACGGCCGACTGTTCGAGGGCATGGGCCTGCCGATGGACAAGCCGATCAGGTCGTTCACCAAGAAGCAGCTCGAGACGATGCTGTGGGCCGAGCCGACCAAGATCAAGGTCGAGGGCGTCAACCTGACCTTCAACGGCATCATCCCCCAGATCCAGAAGTCGATGCTGTCCAAGGACCCCGAGGCGATGCAGCCGCACGTCCGGCGCTTCGTCGAGCGGGCCGTCACCTTCCAGACCTGCCCCGACTGCGACGGCACCCGGCTGACCCCCGAGGCGCGGAAGTCCAAGATCAACGACAAGTCGATCGCCGACCTGTGCGAGATGCAGATCAGCGACCTCGCCGACTGGGTGCGCGACCTCGACGAGCCGTCGGTCGCGCCGCTCCTGAAGGGCCTGCAGCACCTGCTCGACTCGTTCAGCGAGATCGGCCTGGGCTACCTCTCGCTCGACCGGCCGGCCGGCACCCTGTCCGGCGGCGAGGCCCAGCGCACCAAGATGATCCGCCACCTCGGGTCCTCGCTCACCGACGTCACCTACGTCTTCGACGAGCCCACGATCGGGCTGCACCCGCACGACATCGAGCGGATGAACAACCTCCTCCGGCAGCTGCGCGACAAGGGCAACACGGTGCTCGTGGTCGAGCACAAGCCGGAGACGATCCAGATCGCCGACCACGTGGTCGACCTCGGCCCGGCCGCCGGCGCTGCGGGCGGCACCATCTGCTTCGAGGGCGACGTCGACGGCCTCCGCAGGAGCGACACCATCACCGGCAGGCATCTCGACGACCGCGCGACGCTCAAGGAGACGGTGCGCAAGGCGACCGGGGTCATGGAGGTGCGCGGCGCCTCGACCCACAACCTGCGCGACGTCGACGTCGACGTGCCGCTCGGCCTCCTCACCGTGGTCACCGGCGTGGCCGGCTCCGGCAAGAGCTCGCTGATCCACGGCTCGCTGGCCGGTCG
>DATIAJ010000013.1:0-7288 GCA_035458105.1 Nocardioides sp.
ACCGCCACCGCTACCGCCGCTGCCACCGCTACCACCGCTTCCACCGGTGCCGCCGCTGCCACCGGTGCTGCCGCTGCTGCCGCCGCTGCTGCCGCCCGTGCTGCCGCTGGTTCCGCTGCGGTCGTCGCCGCCGGCGGGTGACGGAGCGGTGGTGAGGGGGGCAGCCGGCGTGGCGGGGGTGGGGGACGGCGGTGCCGTCGCAGAGAGGTCGGGCGGGTCGGTGCGCCCCTCCTGGGGCCGGTCCTCTCCTCGGTCCCGGCGACGGTCGTCGCGGCGGTCGCGCTCTCGTGTGCGGTCGGTGGTCGGCTGCTGGTCCGGCGGGTCGCGCAGGATCACCGGGCTGTGGTCCGCGGGCGGAGGTGACCCGGGTGAGGCGAGCGACCCGGCGACGTACGCCGTCATCGGCACGACGACCGCCAGGCACAGCAGCAGCTTCGTCACCTGTCCCATGGTGCGCATCGTGCGCGGCGATCGTGGTGCCCGCGTGAGACGCGGATGAGAGCCTTCTTAGAGTCCGCTCGTCCGTCCGCTCGTCCGTCCGCTCGTCGACGCCCACACGCCGTCCGTCGCACCCGCCGTCCGACCGCTCGCAGCACCGGGTGACGCGTGCCACAGTGGGCGCATGATCGTCCCCTTCAGCGTCACCGACTTCATCGAGCGGGCCGCGGCCGTCTACGGCGAGCGGCCGGGATTCATCGACGAGCCCGACCAGCCCGCCGCCTCGCTCGGCACGCTGACCTACGCCGAGGCGTACGAGCTCTCGCGCCGGCAGGCGGCCAGGCTGGACGAGCTCGGGCTCGAGGTCGGCGACCGGGTCGCGATCATCAGCCACAACTCCGCGCGCCTGCTGACGTCGTTCTTCGGGGTCTGCGGGTCGGGTCGGGTGCTGGTGCCGATCAACTTCCGGCTGCGCCCGGACGAGGTCGCCTACATCGTGTCCCACTCCGGCGCCCGGGTGCTCTACGTCGACCCGGAGCTGGTGGACTCGCTCAAGGGCGTCGACGTCGAGCACACCTTCGTGCTCGGTGAGGACGAGACGATGTTCGCCGCGCCCGGCGCCGAGCCGCGCACGTGGGAGCCGGACGAGAACGCGACGGCCACGATCAACTACACCTCGGGCACGACGGCGCGGCCCAAGGGCGTGCAGCTGACCCACCGCAACCTGTGGACGAACGCGGTCACCTTCGGCCTGCACGCCGGCGTCACCGACCGCGACGTCTACCTGCACACGCTGCCGATGTTCCACGCCAACGGCTGGGGGATGCCGTTCGCGATGACCGGCCTCGGCGTCCCGCAGGTGGTGCTGCGCAAGGTCGACGGCGCCGAGATCCTGCGCCGGGTGCAGCAGCACGGCGTGACGGTGATGTGCGCGGCGCCGGCCGTGGCTGCCGCGGTGCTGGAGGCCGCGCAGGACTGGGAGGGCGAGATCCCCGGCCGGGACCGGGTGCGGATCATCATGGCGGGTGCGCCGCCGCCGACGAAGACGGTCGTACGGGTCGAGGAGGAGCTCGGCTGGGAGTTCGTCCAGATCTACGGCCTCACCGAGACCTCCCCGCTGCTGACGGTCAACCGCTCGCGGGCGGAGTGGGACGACCTGCCGGCCGAGGAGCGCGCGGCGAAGCTGGTGCGGGCCGGCGCGCCCGCCATCGGCGTACGCCTGCGCACCGACGCCGAGGGGGAGGTGCTGGCGCGCTCCAACGTCATCCTCGAGGGCTACTGGGAGCGTCCCGACGAGACCGGGAAGGCGCTCGTGGACGGGTGGTTCCACACCGGAGACGGCGGAGTGATCGGCGACGACGGCTATCTCACCATCAGCGACCGCAAGAAGGACGTGATCATCACCGGCGGCGAGAACGTCTCCTCGATCGAGGTCGAGGACGTGCTGTTCTCCCACCCGGCGGTCGCCGAGGTCGCGGTCATCGGCGTACCCAGCGAGAAGTGGGGCGAGACGATCAAGGCGCTCGTCGTGCTGGGCGACGGGGCCGCAGGCAGCTCCGAGATGGAGGCCGAGCTGATCGCCTGGTGCAAGGACAAGGCAGCGGGCTACAAGGCCCCGACCTCGATCGAGTTCCGCGACGAGCTCGCCCGCACGGCGACCGGGAAGCTGCAGAAGTTCAAGCTGCGCCAGCCCTACTGGGAGGGCCAGGAGCGGCAGGTCAACTAGCCGCACCCCGATAATCAGCGCATGCCCAGCCTCGCCGACGTCGTCGACCTTCTGCACGCCTGGTACCCGCCGCGCACCGCCGACTCGTGGGACGCCGTCGGCCTGGTGGCCGGGGACCCGTCCGCCGACGTGGCGCGGGTGATGTTCGCCGTCGACCCCACGGTCGAGGTCGCCCGAGAGGCCGTGGAGTGGGGCGCCGACCTGCTCGTGGTGCACCACCCGCTGTTCCTCACGCCCGTCAGCTCGGTGGCCGCGGACACGCCCAAGGGGCGCACGCTCCACACGCTCACCGCCGGCGGCTGCGCACTGCTGGCCGCCCACACCAATGCCGACCAGGCGGTCACCGGTGTCTCGGAGTCGCTCGCGGTGGCCCTCGGGCTCACCGACCTCACGCCGATCAGACCGGCGCCTGCGGGCCCGCTCGACAAGGTGGTCGTGTTCGTGCCGCTGGCGGCCGCCGACGCCGTACGCACCGCGATGACGCAGGCCGGCGCGGGCCGGATCGGCGACTACGACTCCTGCACCTGGACCGCCACGGGGGAGGGACGCTTCCGACCGCTGGAGGGTGCGTCCCCCGCCGTCGGCGCGGTCGGCGACCTCGAGGTGGTCGAGGAGGCGCGGGTCGAGGCGGTGGTCCCGCGCTCACGTCGTACGGCGGTGGTGCGGGCACTGCTGGCCGCGCACCCCTACGAGGAGCCGGCCTTCGACGTCGTCCCGCTGGGCGACCCGGGCCTCGCCACGACCGGCACCGGGCGGGTCGGCACGGTCGAGGAGACCACGCTCGAGGAGTTCGCCGCGCAGGTCGGTGCAGCACTGCCGGCCACCGCGCACGGCGTACGCGTCGCCGGCGACCCGCAACGTCGGGTACGGCGGGTCGCGGTGTGCGGCGGGGCGGGCGACTTCCTCCTCGACGAGCTCGCCGGCAGTGACGTCGACGTCTACGTCACGAGCGACCTGCGGCACCACCGGGCGTCCGAGTTCATGGAGCACGACGGACCGGCGCTCGTCGACGTCGCGCACTGGGCGGCCGAGTGGACGTGGCTGCCGGCGGTGGAGGCTCGGCTGCAGCGGGAGGTGGGCGATAGGGTCGAGACCCGGGTCAGCACGCGGTGCACCGACCCGTGGACGTTCCGCCCCTGAACCCCCGAATGTCGAAGCAGGAGAGCCGTTGAAGGCCGATCCCACCCACCAGCTCGCGCTCCTCGACGTCGCGGAGCTCGACCGCCGCGCCGCCCAGCTGCGCCACCAGCGCAGCCACCTCCCCGAGGTCGCCGAGATCAGCACGTTGGAGGCCGAGCGCACCGAGCTCACCGACCAGGTGCGCGACGCCCGCATCGTCGTGGACGACCTGACCGTCGAGCAGGCCAAGGCCGACCGCGAGGTCGAGCAGGTCAAGGCACGCCGCGAGCGCGACCGCACCCGCATGGACGCCGGGCAGATCACCAACCCCAAGGACCTCGAGCGCATGCAGCATGAGCTCGTCTCGCTCGAGCGCCGCATCTCCACGCTCGAGGACGCCGAGCTCGAGGTGATGGAGAAGCTCGAGGAGGCCCAGCAGGTCCTCGACGGGCTCGGCATCCGCGCGGACGACATCGACGCGCGGCTCGCCGAGCTGGTCGCCGCGCGCGACGAGAAGCGCGCCGCCATCGACCGCTCCCTCGACGAGGTCGCGTCCGCGCGCGGCCCGGCGACCGAGGACATCCCCGACGACCTCATGGCGCTCTACGAGCGCCTGCGCGAGCAGAAGGGCATCGGCGCGTCGCTGCTGCGGGCGCGCCAGTGCGGCGGCTGCAACATGACCCTCGACGCGTCCGAGCTGTCGCGGATCCGGTCCGCTCCCGCCGACGAGGTCATCCGCTGCGAGGAGTGCCAGCGCATCCTGGTGCGCACCGACGAGTCCGGCCTCTGAGGGACTGACGCGTCGTGCGGTTCATCGACGCGGAGGTCGTCGCGGAACGCAGCCGGACGTCGCTGCGCGCCCGCGTGGCGCGGCTGCGGGCCAAGGGCTGGGTGATCGGCCAGTGCGCGGTCGCCGCCGGCGTCGCGTGGTGGCTCGCAGCCGACGTCTTCGGCCACACCCTGCCCTTCTTCGCGCCGATCGCGGCCGTGGTGTCGCTCGGGATGTCCTACGGCCAGCGGCAGCGACGGGTCGCGGAGGTCACCGTCGGGGTGGCGCTCGGCGTCTTCCTCGGCGACGCGGCGACCCACCTGATCGGCTCGGGCGGGTGGCAGATCGCGCTGATCGTGGCCGCCGGCATGTCGATCGCGCTGTTGCTCGACGCCGGCCAGCTGATGATCATCCAGGCGGCCGTGCAGGGCATCGTCGTCGCCGCCCTCGCGCCGGCCCCGGGAGACGCCTTCATCCGCTGGACCGACGCGATCATCGGCGGCGGCGTGGCCCTCGTCGCGGCGACCGTCGTGCCGCGCGCCCCGCTCCGCAAGCCGCGCGACCAGGCGGCCGTCGTGGTCCGCAAGATCGCCGAGCTGCTCCGCTGCTCGGCCGACCGGATCGGCGACGGTGACGTCGACAAGGCACTGGCCGTGCTGCGCGACGCCCGGTCGACCGACTCGCTCATCGCCGAGCTGCGCGCGGCGTCGCAGGAGGGGCTCTCGGTGGTCAGCTCCTCGCCGTTCCGGCGACGCCACGGCGAGCACCAGCGCCAGCTCGCCGAGCTCGTCGAGCCGCTCGACGTGGCCCTGCGCAACACCCGCGTGGTCGTGCGCCGGGTGGCGGTGGCCAGCTATCGCCGCGAGCCCGTCCCGGCGTCGTACGCCTCCCTGATGCGCGACCTGGCGGATCTCTCGGACCGCGTCGCCGACGAGCTGGTCGCCAACCGGATGGCGGAGGCGGTCATCGACGACCTCATCGCGCTCGGGCGGGCCACGGCGCAGGTCGAGCACAGCGACGACCTGTCCGCCGAGGTGATCCTCGCCCAGGTGCGCTCGATCGTCGCCGACCTGCTGGCGCTCTGCGGGATGGACCCGCTCGAGGCGACCGACGTGATCCCGATGCGCTAGATCTCCGTCACCACCACGTCGAGCTGGGCGCCCTTCGCGGTGGGCCCGCCCGCCTCGACCCTCCAGCCGAGCCGGGTGAGGGTCTCGGCCAGCGCCGCCGGCGTGCGCGGGTTGGCGCCGTCCTCGAGCAGGGCGCGGACGATGCGGCCCTTCGTCGCCTTGTTGAAGTGGCTCACCACGCTGCGCTTCCCGCCGGACTCGTGGAGGACGCGCACGGTCGCCACGCGGGCGGCCAGCGAGGCGTCGGGCCGCCAGAAGGCGGCGTACGTCCCGGAGCGGAGGTCGACGAGCAGCCCGGTGCCGACCGCCTCGGTGACGGCCTCGCCGAGCACCTCGCGCCAGGCGCCGGCGACCGAACCGGTGCCGGGAAGCGTGGCGTCACCGGAGAGGCGGTAGGCCGGGATCCGGTCACCAGGACGGACGATGCCGAACAGGGCACTGGTGATCGCCACCCGGGCCGTCGCGCGCCGGCGGGCAGCGGGTGAGAGGGTGTCGAAGCCGAGGGCGTCGTAGAGGACCCCGGTGTAGATCGCGTCGGCGCGAGCGGTCGGGGCGCTTCGCAGGTCGGCGTTGCGCTGCACCAGGTCGCGCTGCGCGGGACCGAGGCCGAGCACGGCGGCCGCCTTGTCCGGGTCATCGCCGCACAGCTGCACGAGCGACTCCAGCAGCGTCGTGCGGGTCGCGGTGAGGGACGGCGAGGACAGCGAGCCCAGGTCGAGGGACTTGCCGCGGCGGGGAGCGGTCTTGCCCTCGCTGGGCGGCAGCAGGATCAGCACGAGCGCAAGCGTAGGCAGCGCTGGCCGTGGTCTCCCGGCTAGGGTCCCGGTATGCCCAGCAACCGCGTGGTCAAGGTCCGGTCGACAGGCGACAGCGTGACGGCGCAGGAGATGCGCGACGGCATCGCCGCCATCCAGGCCGACCTCGACGTGACGCCGACCTTTCCCGAGGCCGTCGAGCGAGCTGCCGCCGAGGCGGCCGCGGCACCCCGCCTGCCCGAGCTCGACCGCACCGACATCCCGTTCATCACGATCGATCCCGAGTCGGCGCGCGACCTCGACCAGGCGATGCACATCGAGCGGGACGGCTCGGGCTACGTCGTGCACTACGCGATCGCCGACGTCGCCGCCTTCGTCACGGCCGGCGACCCCGTCGACGTGGAGGCCAACCGTCGGGGCGAGACGCTCTACGGCGCGGACTCCAAGATCCCGCTGCACCCCACCGTGCTCAGCGAGGGAGCCGCCTCGCTGCTGCCCGACGAGGTGCGCCCGGCGCTGCTGTGGACCATCAAGGTCGACGAGACCGGTGAGGGCACCGACGTCGAGGTCGAGCGCGCGCTGGTGCGCTCACGCGCCAAGCTGTCCTACGAGGGCGTCCAGGCCGACCTCGACGCCGGGAGGGCCGACGACCTCATCGGGCTGCTCAAGGAGGTCGGCGAGCTGCGCCTGGCCCGGGAGGCCGCCCGCGGCGGGGTGTCGCTGCCCCTTCCCGAGCAGGAGCTGGTCGAGAACGGCGACGGGCACTGGGAGCTGGAGTTCCGGCGGCTCACCCCGGTCGAGACCTGGAACGCCCAGATCTCCCTCCTGACCGGGATGGCGGCCGCGTCGCTGATGGTCTACGCCCGCGTCGGCATCCTCCGCACCCTGCCGCCGGCGGATCCCCACGACGTGCAGCGCCTGCACCGCACCGCCCGCGCCCTCGGCATCTCGTGGCCGGCGGAGCAGCTCTACCCCGACTTCGTCCGCACCCTCGACCCGTCGAGGCCGACCCACGCCGCGATGATCGTCGCGTGCACGCGCCTGCTGCGCGGCGCCGGCTACGTGTCCTTCAACGGCGAGCTGCCCGAGCAGGCGCAGCACTCCGCCCTCGCCTCGGAGTACGCCCACGTCACGGCGCCGCTGCGCCGCCTCGCCGACCGCTACGCCGGGGAGGTCTGCGTGGCACTCTGCGCCGGGACCGACGTCCCAGCGTGGGTGGTGGAGGCGATGCACGAGCTGCCCGACACGATGACCGAGTCGGGGCGCCGGGCCAACCGCTACGAGAACGCCATCGTCGACCTCTGCGAGGCCGAGCTGCTCCACGACCGGGTCGGTCAGCGCTTCACCGCCG
>DATIAJ010000014.1:0-8173 GCA_035458105.1 Nocardioides sp.
TGGGCCGGCGCCAGCGCGTGCCGTACGCCGATGCGGCTGCGACGCTCGGAGTCGCTGATCCTCCGCCGTGCCGTCGTCATCGCGCCGGTCGATCAGTCGCGGTGCGACTTGCCGGGCAGGTCGAGCATCCGCTGGAGCGCCACCAGCGCGTCGGCCTCGGTGTCCGGGTCGACGGTGACGCGGTTGAGGACCGTGCCGGCGACCAGGCTCTCGAGCGCCCAGACGAGGTGGGGGAGGTCGATGCGGTTCATCGTCGAGCAGTAGCAGACGTTGCGGTCGAGGAAGACGATCGTCTTGTCGGGGTGGGCGTCGGCCAGCCGCTTGACCAGGTTGAGCTCGGTGCCGATGGCCCACACCGTGCCGGGCTCGGCGGCCTCGATGGTCTTGATGATGAACTCGGTGGAGCCGACGAGGTCGGCCTTCAGCACGACCTCGTGCTTGCACTCGGGGTGGACGAGGATGTTGATGCCGGGGTGCTGCGCGCGGAGCTCGTCGACGACGTCCTCGGAGAAGCGGCCGTGCACCGAGCAGTGGCCCTTCCAGAGGATCATCCGGGCCTTCTGCAGCTCCTCGGCGCTCAGACCGCCGCCGGGCTGCAGCGGGTCCCAGACGACGCACTCGTCGAGGCCGATGCCCATCTGGAGGACCGCGGTGTTGCGGCCGAGGTGCTGGTCGGGGAGGAAGAGCACCTTGGCGTCGCCCTCGAGGTGGGCCTTCTGCTGGAAGGCCCAGTCCAGCGCGACGTCGGCGTTGGACGAGGTGCAGACCACGCCGCCGTTGCGCCCGCAGAACGCCTTGATGTCGGCACTGGAGTTCATGTAGGTCACCGGGACGACGAGGTCCTGGATGCCGGCGTCGGCCATCGCGTCCCAGGCGTCCTCGACCTGGCGCAGGCGCGCCATGTCGGCCATCGAGCAGCCGGCGGCGAGGTCGGGCAGGACCACCTGCTGGCTGGGCGAGGTGAGGATGTCGGCCGACTCGGCCATGAAGTGGACGCCGCAGAAGACGATGAACTCCGCGTCGGGCCGGGCCGCTGCGTCGCGGGCGAGCTTGAACGAGTCGCCGGTGACGTCGGCGAACTGGATGACCTCGTCGCGCTGGTAGTGGTGGCCGAGCACGAAGACCCGCTCGCCCAGCGCGTCCTTGGCCGCGCGGGCTCGGGCGACCAGGTCGGGGTCGGACGCTGCCGGCAGGTCGCCGGGACACTCGACGCCGCGCTCGGCGTCGAGGTCGCGGCCCTTGCCGAGGGGGAGGAGCGGCAGGTCGACGAGGCTCATACGGCGATCCTAGAGCGGACCGTCAGGGGCTGGACGGGCGCTCACCGCACGCGGACGGGGGTGAGGCGGTCGTCGAGCCCCCCGTACCCGAGCTGGCCGACGGTGCCGCTGCCCCAGCACCACGCAGTGCCACCGCGCCGCAGGCCGCAGGTGTGGGTGCCGGCAAGGCTCACGGAGTCCCAGCGGCCGTCAAGACGGTCGGGGGAGAAGCGTGGTTCGAGCGAGCCGTTCCCGACGTTGCCGTGCTCGTTGCTGCCCCAGCACCAGAGGCGGTGGTCGGTGCGGAGGCCGCAGGTGTTGTTGGCCTCGGTCGTGATCGTCAGCCACCGGCCGGGGAACCGGTGGAGGTCAGCCGCCTGGGTGGGGGCGCCGCTGCCGACGGTGCCGACCCCGTCCCAGCCCCAGCACGCCGCTCGCCCGCGGGTGGTGATCCCGCACGACGCCGAGGCGCTGGTGCTGACCTCGCGCCACCGGCCGCGCAGCGTGCTGACGCCCTCGACGTCGCTCGGTGACCCGGGACGGACCTGACCGTTGGTGTTCTTGCCCCAGCACGCCGCCCTCCCGCTGGGGCGCACGCCGCACATCGACGTCTCGCCGATGTCGATGCTGCGCCAGCGGCCGCGGATGCGCTGGGGGTCGCCGGTGTCGGTGTTGTTGCCGTTGGCCAGCTGGTTGTAGAGGCCCCAGCCCCAGCACCATCCCGACCCGTCGCGCTTGATGCCGCATGACGTCGCGCCGGGCGCCACCGAGGCGAACCCCCGGCCGACGTGGTGCGGCTCGAGGGCGTAGAGGCCGTCGACGCCGCCGGCCTGCTCGTGGTTGTCGTACCCCCAGCACAGCAGGGCCCCGCTGGTCCGGATGCCGCAGGTGGTGGAGCCGGACGTGACGATCTCGCGCCATCGACCCGCGACGCGCTGCGGACGGGGCTGTGGGTAGCCGCTGATCGGCCGGGCGATCTGCCCGAGCTCGTTGCGCCCCCAGCAGTAGCCGCGTCCACGACCGCGTACGCCGCACGTGACGCCGTCGGCGTTGCTGAGCTGGCGCCAGCGTCCGACGATGCGCTGGGGCCGTGGCACGAACTCCTCGACGCCCTCGGGCCCCAGCGCGCCGGAACCGTTGCTGCCCCAGCACCACACGCGCCCGCCGTCGGCCCCCGCACACGACGCGCCCCACGTCGTGGCGACGTCGGTGAAGGCCGGGAGGTCGCGCGCTCGCTCCTCCGGAGCGGCCGACGCGGGCCCGAGGGGGACGAGCACGAGGACAACGGCGACGACAGCGGCACGCACGGCGACCAGGACCTGGGACATGTCCGAAGGATCGACCCGACCGGGTGGGCGCACCAGCCCCCTGGGGGTGCCATGCTTCGGCCCATGCCACGACGAGGTGAGGTGCTTGCCCTGGTGCAGGCCGGGGGCCAGGGGTCCCGGATGGACGTGCTGACGCGTGAGCGGGCCAAGCCCGACCTGCCCTACGGCGGGGTCCACCGGCTGATCGACTTCGCCATGTCGGGCCTGGTGCACGCCGACCTGGCCGACGTGTGGGTGTCGCTGGAGTACCAGGTGACCTCGATCGACGACTACCTCTCGGGGGGCCGTCCATGGAGCCTGGACCGCAACCGCGGTGGGTTCCGCCGAATCGTCCCGCAGACCGGCACCGGACCGGCGACCGAGAGCGGCTTCGCCCACGGCAACGGCGACCTGCTGCTGCGGACGTCTGCCGACATCGAGGCGTTCGGGGCGCGCACGCTCGTGGTGTGCAGCGCCGACCACGTCTTCAACATGGACCTCGCCCCGGTGATCGAGGAGCACGTGTCCGCCGGCCGGGTGGCCACCGTGCTGACCAGCGAGGTCAGCAAGAAGGACGCCTCGGACAACGTCGTGGTGCTGGCCGAGCGCGACGGAACCGTCACCGGGGTCGAGCACAAGCCGTCCCGCCCGTCGTCCGGCACCGTCGCGACCGAGATCTTCCTCTACGACACCCAGGTGCTGCTCGAGACGCTGCGCGACCTTCGGCGTGAGCTGTCCGGCGAGCACGACGACGGCGACAGCGGCATCGGCGACTTCGGTGAGCACCTGCTCCCGCGTCTCGTCGAGACGGGGCGCACGGCCGCGGTCCCGCTGACCGGCTACTGGCGCGACGTCGGCCAGCCGGGCCTCTACCTGCAGTCCCACCGCGACCTCATCTCCGGGAAGGTGGACGTGTTCGACCACCCCGGCCGGCCGGTCATCTCGCACTGGCCCGACCGTCCGGCCGCTCGCGTGCGCGCGGCGGGTGAGCTGCACGACTCGCTGGTCTCGCCGGGCGCGGACGTCTCGGGCCTCGTCGTGGGCAGCGTCCTCGGCCCCGGCGTCGTGGTGGAGAAGGGCGCCGAGGTCCACGACAGCGTGGTGATGGAGGACTGCGTCATCCGCGCCGGCTCCGTGGTGCGCACCACCGTCCTGGACGAGCGCTGCGAGGTGCGCGGCAAGGCCCGCGTCGGCGAGGAGCCGTCGCGCCGGGTGGGTCACGACGACGACCTGGTGCTCGTCGGCCGCGACTCGACGGTGTCGGGCACGGTGGCGGCCGGAGCGCGCCTCGAACCGGGCTCGGCGACCTGATCCAGCGGTCGCGGACGGTCGCGGCTACAGCAGCGAGCCGTGGTGCAGGTAGGGGGCAGGCGGCTTCATCCGCCGCAGGCACAGGTAGCCGTTGGTGTAGATCGCCAGTCGCGCCGCCAGGCCGACGTCCAGCGCCCACGCGTTGGCCGCGGTGATGTGGCGGACCTCGACCTGCCCTCCGGGGGCGGAGGAGGCCAGCGCCTCCCACATCAGCCCCGACGCCGTACGCCGGTTGGTGGCGGCGACCAGCACGGGGACACCGTCGTCGTCGACGTAGGCGTAGCCCGAGCCGGTCGAGTGGTCGGTGACGACGAGCCGGAACTGCGCCAGCAGCAGCTCGTGGTCGCCGAGGTGGGCCGCGCCGCGCGTGCGGCGGTCGATGGAGTCCATCAGGTCCACGTCGCCCGCCGTCCCCTCACGCACGCGGTCCACGACGGGGATCGCGCTGCGGTCGACCACCCCGGTGAGCATCATCTGCGGGTGCAGGTCGAAGCCGGCGAGCCGGTAGCGGCGTACGGCGCCCGGGTCGGCGCTGGCGGCGAACATGCCGCGCAGGCACCCCCGCCCGTGGTGCATCGCCGCGGCCATCAGCTCGGTGCCGATGCCCTGACCCTGGTGCTCGGGCCGCACCGCGAACGAGGCGAGGATCCACATCAGCTCGCGCACCCGGGACACCGCACCGCCGACGACCTCGCCGTCGACCTCCGCGACCCAGCAGCCGCCCGGGTCGGTGACCAGCGCCCGCCCGGTCCGCCGGATCCAGTGGTCGTTGCGGGCGGCGGGACGTCGTACGGGGTCAGGCCAGGCGCGCTGGTGCGTGCGGGTGTCGACCTCGTGGTAGGAGGTCGCGGTGATCTCGGCGAACGCCTCGAGGTCCTCCTCGCGCATCGGCCGGACGACCGGTGCGGTCACGACACGTGCGCGGCGTAGCGCTGCAGCAGGTCCCCCCAGTTGGTGAACCGCTCGTGCACCTCTTCGGTGCCGGGGGTCCAGCCGCTGTGCACGAGCCGCACCTGGGAGCCCTCCGGAGCCTCGGTGAAGCGCACGTCGAGCACGGTAGCCTCGTCCTCGGGGTGCCAGAGCCAGAGCTCCTGGATGTAGTGGCCGATCGGGTCCCACTGCATCACCCGGCCCCAGACGTACTGCTCGTCGCCGTGCACCGACGCGACGGGACCGTTGGGGTCGATGGCGATGCCGGTGAAGGAAGGCGGGTCGGGGCTGAGCAGGGGGTCCCACCACTCGCCCATCTGGGCCGTGAAGCCGACGAAGGCCTCCGTCGGGGTCACCGGGACCGTGATCTCGGCGACGATGGGATCGAGTGTCATGCGGCAAGCATGCCGGACGGACCCACTGCAAGGATGCAGGCATGCGCGTGCTGATCGCCCCGGACAAGTTCGCCGGCACCCTCACCGCGGTGCAGGCCGCCGAGGCGGTCGCCGACGGGTGGCGCCGGCACGCGCCTGACGACGACCTCGACCTCGCTCCGATGGCCGACGGGGGGCCGGGATTCGTCGACGTGCTGCACGCCGCCCTCGGCGGGTCGCTCGACGCCGTGACCGTGAGCGGACCGCACGGCGCCCCGGTGCCTGCGGTCGTCCTGCGGGTGGGGGAGACGGCGTACGTCGAGAGCGCGCAGGCCGCGGGGCTGCACCTGGTGTCGGGGCCGGTCGAGACCGCCTCCAGCGCCGGCGTCGGCGAGCTGGTGCTCGCCGCGGTGGCCGGTGGCGCCCGCACCGTCGTGGTCGGGCTGGGCGGCACCGGGACCAACGACGGCGGCGCGGGGGTGCTCGCCGCCCTGGGTGCGGTGTCCGACGGGGTCCTCGACGGCGGTGCCGCTCCGCTGGCATCGGTGACGACGGTGGACCTGTCCGCACCGCGCTCGCGGCTGGCCGGGGTCACGCTCGTCGCCGCCAGCGACGTCGACAACCCGCTCACCGGGCTGTTCGGGGCCACCAAGACCTTCGGCCCGCAGAAGGGCGTGACCGAGGACCGCATCGCCGAGGTGGACGGGTGGCTCGAGGCCTTCGCCACCGCCACGGACCGGCGTACGTCGCTCGAGAAGGGCGCCGGAGCCGCCGGCGGCATCGGCTACGCGCTACTGGCCCTCGGCGCGACCCGGGAGCCCGGCATCGAGCTCGTCGCCTCCGCGGTGTCCTTGGCCTCACGCGCGCGGGCCGCCGACCTGGTGGTGACCGGGGAGGGCGCCTTCGACTTCTCCAGCCGGGCCGGGAAGGTCCCCTACGGGGTGGCCGGGATCGCCTCCGAGGCCCTCCGCCCCTGCATCGCCCTCGCCGGCCAGGTGCTGGTCGGCTCCCGCGAGATGCGCGCCCTCGGCATCGAGTCGGCGTACTCCCTCGTCGACCTCGTGGGGGAGGAGCGCGCCCTCGGCGCTCCCGCCGAGGCGCTCGCCGACCTCGCCGCCCGCGTCGCGCGCACCTGGTCGCGCTGACGAGCGGCGGGTTCTGGGCTGCCGCTTGAGGGTGGCGGCAGATCGCAGGCTGGGGCCGCTCTGTGAAGGTGGCGGCAGATCGCAGGCTGGGGCCGCTCCAGCGCGCAATCTGCCGCCACCCCTGCGCCCCTCGCTCGCGAGGTGGCGGCAGATCGCATGTCCGAGGGCCTTTCGTGCGCAATGTGCCGCCACCCTGTGGCGAACCAGCGCCCGCAACCGTCCACAGGTAACCCTTCAGGGCCGATGTCCACAGGCTCGGCACCGGCCCCGCGACGAGCGGACGGCCAACGGTGAGCCTCGGGACATGGATGAGGTCGAGGTAGTCCGAGGGCACCGACGAGGAGGGACGTGGGCGCACGTGACGTACGGCGTCCACCGGTCGGCAGGCGAGCCGACGTCAGCTGAGCATCCGCCGGCCTGGGCGGAGGACGACCTGTCCGGGTGGCAGCTCCTGATGACCGACGTCGGCTCGTTCACAGGACTGACGGCGCTCGAGATCCACGGGGTGCCACTGCCTCCGCTGCCCGACGGATGTCCGGTCTTCATCGCGTTGGCGAAGGACGACCCGAGGCCCATGCGACGTGGCGTGCACACGAGCCGCCACATCCGGCCCGTGGAGCACGTCGTCGTGCGCGGCCTGCGTGTGGCGACACTGCCTGAGGCGCTCACGGCAGCGGCGCGGTGGGTCGGGCTCGTGGACCTGGTGGCGCTGATCGACGCCGCGATCTACCTCGAGCTGGTCTCGCTGAAGGAGCTGGAGGCGATCGCGACCACACGGCGACCGGGAAGCCGACGGCTGCGGGCGGCGCTGGCGCTGGTGGACGGACGTGCCCAGTCCTTGTGGGAGTCCCTGCTCCGTCTCCTGCACGTGGTGTGTGACATCGAGGTGGAGCCGCAGTGGGCGCTCGTCGATTCCGACGGCGTCGTCGTGGCCGAGGCAGACCTGTGGGTCGTCGGAACGAAGGCCCTGCACGAGTTCGACGGCGACGAGCACGAGAAGGCGCCGCGCAGGGTCCGCGACCGACGACGCGACCGACGGGTCGACCGGCAGGGGTTCGTGCGTCGCGCTTACACCGGTGGCGACGTCATCCTCCGGGCGGTGACGATCCTCGAGGACGCCGATCGGTCGCTGGGGCGGGAGCACGATCCCGCGCGGATCCGGGAGTGGCACCGACTCCTCCGGGACTCGCTGTTCACCCCGGCGGGGAGGGTCGCGTTCCTCGAGCGGATCCCCGTCCCGCCACCCCGCGGGCGCAACAGATGACAGTGGCGGCACATTGCCGCTGGCAGCGTCAGTTACGTGCGATGTGCCGCCACCATCGCCGGTGCGCCTGCGGTGGTGGCGGCAGACAGCAGATCGGCGGCTGCTGCACGTGCAATCTGCCGCCACCCTTTCCGACCACGGCGTCCACGCGAGCACGACCACGAGGAATAACCCTCGGTGTGCGACCATTGAGTGAAGCAGTACCCGAGACTCCTGGAGTGATGAGATGACCGAGCAGGTCGAGACCACTGAGCGCCGCACCGACCAGATCAACCTCTCCGCTGTCGCCGCCGGCAAGGTGAAGAGCCTCCTCGAGCAGGAGGGTCGCGACGACCTGGCCCTGCGGATCTCCGTGCAGCCGGGTGGCTGCTCGGGCCTCCGCTACCAGCTCTTCTTCGACGAGCGCACCCTCGACGGCGACGTGACCACCGACTTCGACGGCGTGACCGTGGTCGTCGACCGGATGAGCGTCCCCTACCTCAACGGTGCCGAGATCGACTTCGTCGACACCATCGAGAAGCAGGGGTTCACGATCGACAACCCCAACGCCACCGGCTCCTGCGCCTGCGGCGACAGCTTCCACTGA
>DATIAJ010000015.1:0-4340 GCA_035458105.1 Nocardioides sp.
ACCTGCTGGTGCAGCTGGGCCTGCCAGGCGGTGCGGTCGTGGGCCAGGTCGCTCAGCTGGTCCTGCAGCCGTTCGAGCCCGTCCTGGACGACGGCGTGGTCGGCGACGCGCTGCTGCAGCGCAGCGATCGCCGTGTCGTCGGCCGGGCGGCTGCGTGCCCACAGCACGCCGATCACGGCACCGAGGGCCAGCCCGACGGCGAGGACGGCCGCCAGGGTCAGCACGAGGGGGAAGGTGTCCATGGGCCCAGCATGGAGGGACCCACCGACATCGAGGCGGAGCGCGGTCGAGTGCGCGGCCCCGTGTCGACTGCTACCGCGAGCGCACTCGACCGGCATCGGCGCCGCGGAACGTACGCCGGTAGGCCGAGGGTGAGACGCCGAGGGACGTGCGGAGGTGCTGGCGCAGCGAGGCGGCGGTGCCGATGCCGGCGCGAGCCGCGACGTCGTCGACGGTGAGGTCGGTCGCCTCGAGGAGGTGCTGCGCGTGCCGGACCCGCTGCTGGGTGACCCAGGCACCGGGGGACTGGCCGGTCTCCTCGCGGAAGCGCCGCGTGAAGGTGCGCACGCTCATCCGGGCCTGGCGGGCGAGGGTCGCGACGTCGAGGGGCTGGTCGAGGTGTGCCTGCGCCCAGGCGCGTACGTCGCTGGTGGTCTCGTCGGCGCGGCCCGGGACGTGGCGCTCGATGAACTGCGCCTGCCCGCCGTCGCGCCACGGGGGGACCACCATGTGGCGCGCGACGGCGTTGGCGACCGCCGTTCCGTGGTCGCTGCGCACGAGGTGGAGGCACAGGTCGATGCCGGCGCTGAGCCCAGCCGAGGTCAGCACCCGACCGTCGTCGGTGAAGAGCACGTCCGCGTCGACGGCGACGTCGGGGTAGAGGCGCCGGAAGTCGTCGGCGTACTTCCAGTGGGTCGTGGCGCGGTGCCCGTCGAGGATCCCGGCCGCGGCGAGCACGAACGCGCCGGTGCAGATCGAGACCCAGCGGGCGTCTTCGGGGACGGAGGCGAGGGCGGCGCGGAGGTCGTCGGCGATCGCACCGTCACGCCGCGGGCCGGCCACCTGGGTGCCGGGGACGATGACGGTCTGGGCCCGCGCGAGCGCCTCGGGGCCGGCCGAGGGGGCGATCGCGTAGCCGCGCGTCGTCTGCACGGGCCGGCCGTCGAGACTCACGACCGCGACGTCGTAGAGCGGGCGCCCGTCGGCGTCGAGTGCCTCGCCCAGCACCTGGGGCGGGATGGTCAGGTCGTAACCAATGACCGGCGCGATCGCGAGCACGACCACGCGGTGCGGTTCGCGGGGCGGGGACGACATGGCCGAATTCTTGCACATGTTGGCATTCCGGCCACTCGCCGCCGGGCCGCGACCACCGCCAGACTGACGCCCGTGACGACCACGACTCCTTCCGAGCCCACCGTCGAGCGACCGCAGGGCCTGCACTGGGCGTGGGTGGTCGCCGCGGTCGCGTTCGTGACGCTCGTCGGCGCGGCGGCCTTCCGGTCGGTGCCCGGGGTGCTGATCGAGCCACTGCACGACGAGTTCGGCTGGTCGCACGGGCTGATCGGCTCGGCCGTCTCGCTCAACCTCATGCTGTTCGGCCTGATCTCGCCGTTCGCGGCCGCCCTGATGGACCGCTTCGGCGTCCGGCCGGTCGTCACGTTCGCCCTGCTGATGGTCGCGGTCGGCAGCGGCCTCACCGTCTTCATGACCGAGCCGTGGCAGCTGGTGCTCTGCTGGGGCCTGCTCGTCGGCGTCGGCACCGGCTCGATGTCGATGGCCTTCGTCGCGACCATCACGACCCGCTGGTTCGTGGCCCGGCGCGGGCTGGTCAGCGGGATCCTCACCGCCGGCAACGCGACCGGCCAGCTCGTCTTCCTGCCGGTGGTGGCGTGGCTGGCGACCCACCACGGGTGGCGTGCGGCGGCCCTGCTGGCCGCCGCGGCCGCGCTGGCCGTCGTACCCCTGGTCCTGCTGCTCCTGCGCAACCACCCGGCCGACCTGGGGCTGCGGGCGTTCGGCGCCACCGAGGCCGACCCGGGCCCGCCGCCGCACCAGCACGTCGGCTCGAGTGCGGGCCGGGCACTCGCAGTCCTGCGCGACGCCGCCCGCAGCCGCACGTTCTGGTTGCTCTCCGGCGGCTTCGCGATCTGCGGGATGACGACCAACGGCCTGATCGCCACCCACTTCGTCCCTGCAGCGCACGACCACGGGATGCCGGCCACCACCGCCGCCTCCCTGCTCGCGGTCGTCGGCATCTTCGACGTCGTCGGCACGATCGCCTCGGGCTGGCTCACCGACAAGGTCGACCCGCGGCTGCTGCTCGTGGGCTACTACGCGCTGCGCGGGGTCGGGCTGATGGCGCTGCCGGCGCTGATGTCGCCCCACGTCGAGCCCAGCATGTGGGTGTTCATCATCGTCTACGGCCTCGACTGGGTGGCGACCGTGCCGCCGACGGTCGCGCTGTGCCGGGAGTGGTTCGGGGCGGCGGCCGGCCCGATCGTCTTCGGTTGGGTCTTCGCCAGCCACCAGGTGGGCGCGGCCGTCGCGGCGACCGGCGCCGGCGTGGTCCGCGACGTCACGGGCGGCTACGACCCGGCCTTCTACGCCGCGGCCGGTCTCTGCGCCGTCGCCGCGCTGATGTCGTACGCGATCCGGCGCACGCCGCAGCCCACCCTCGCGCCGCCGACCGCCGGGGTCATGTAGGGCTCAGGTCAGGTCGACCACGACCGGCGCGTGGTCCGAGGGCGAGCCCGTGCCCTGGGCGGGGTCGCGCTCGTCGCGGTCGACGAAGGCGCCGCTGACCCGCGAGGCCAGGGCGGGGGAGGCGAGGACGAAGTCGATCTTGAGGCCGCGGTCGCGCTCGAAGCGCTGGCGGTAGTAGTCCCAGTAGGTGTAGCCGGGGTCGTGGGCGCGGGTCACCTCGGCGTAGCCGTCGTCGAGGAAGCCCTGAAAGGCAGCCCGCTCGGGCGGCGTCACGTGGGTCGACTTGGCAAACTGCTTGACGTCGAAGACGTCGTCGTCAGTGGGGCAGATGTTCCAGTCGCCGACGAGCGCGGTCTCGCCGTCGAGCCAACCGGTGGCGGTCGCGCGCAGGCGGGCCAACCAGTCGAGCTTGTAGACGTAGTGCGGGTCGTCGGGCTTGCGGCCGTTGGGGACGTAGAGCGACCAGATGCGTACGCCGCCGCACGTGGCGCCGATCGCGCGCGACTCGGCCGCGATCGGGTCGCCCCACCCGGGCATGTCCGCGAAGCCGACCTCGACGTCCTCGAGGCCGACGCGCGAGAGCAGCGCGACGCCGTTCCACTGGTTCAGCCCGGCCACCGCGATGTCGTAGCCGAGCCCCTGCAGACCCATCAGCGGCAGCTGGTCCTCACGCGCCTTGGTCTCCTGCAGGGCGAGCACGTCGATGTCGTGGCGCTGCACGAATGCCTCCACGCGGTCGATGCGGGAGCGGAGGGAGTTGACGTTCCAGGTCGCGATGCGCACGCCTCCACCCTAAGGAGGGCAGTTTGCGCCGTACTCCGTGGGTCGAGGAAGGCTTTGCGCAGGAAACCCTTTACAGATCGGGCCCTCGTGGGGGAGGTTCGTCGGCACGCACCTGTCTCGGGAACTCGTGTGCAAGCTCCTGCTCCACCCTGTCGGACGTTGACCTCTCGTTTTTCGAGGCCACGTCCGGCGCTGCTCAAGAACTCCGAGATGGCGTGTGCCCAATCCCCCATCACGAGAGAAGAACCAGCATGCAGCGCAGTCGACTCGGGGCGATCGCCCTCAGCTCCGCCGCACTCCTCGGCACGGTCCTCGCCTCACCGGCACTGGCCATGACGGACTCGGAGATCCCGACGTTCCAGGAGTTCCAGTCGTCGTCCTACCGGGACGCCGACCAGCAGTACATCGTCAACGGTGACGAGCCCCTCGCCGACACCGGCGAGCTCAGGGACTACTACGACCGGATGGTCCACGGCTCCGAGGAGGCCATGGAGGAGGGCCTCGTCGTCAACACTGTCGGCGGCGTGGACGACAAGTGGTCGACCTCGCAGGTCGGCAACCTCACCTACTGCGTCAGCACGAAGTTCGGCTCGCGGTACACCGACGTCGTCAACGCGATGGCCGCCGGCGCCGCGCTGTGGGAGGGCGCCTCGTCGCGGATCGACTACGTGCACGTCTCCTCGCAGGACGCCAGCTGCACCACCCGCAACAAGAGCGTGCTCTTCTCCGTCGAGCCCGTGCAGACCACGCAGTACATCGCTCGCGCGTTCTTCCCGAGCACCCCGAAGCGGTCGCGCAACGTGTTGGTCGACGACTCGATCTGGACGTCGGGCTCCTGGACCCCTGCCAACATC
>DATIAJ010000016.1:0-8181 GCA_035458105.1 Nocardioides sp.
AACGCCTCCAGCGTGGCGCCGACGACGTGGGCGCTGGCGAGGTGCATGTCGGAGAAGACCGGGTCGTCCTCCGTGCCGAGGCCGCGGGCGGCGTCCTCGAAGCCGGGCGTCGCGCCGGCCCGGGTGACGGCCTCGATGAGGCCCTGGTCGTGGACCGTCGCGATCTGCTCGTCCGTGGCCACCGGGGCGTCGACCCGCTTGATGCCGGCCAGGACGCCGAGCTCGTCGGCCAGGCGCATCGTCAGGTCGACGCGCACCGGTGACATCGGGTGGGTGGGCCCGAAGTCGTACTGCGTGAGCGTCTGGTCGAACACGACGGACGCAGGCCCCGCACACTCCATGTGGCGGACGTTACTCCCACCTGCCCTCACCGGATGCGGGTGACCACCACCGTGTTGCCGCGGAAGCGCTCGCCGTCGGAGCGGATCGTGAAGTCCAGCGCGCGTCGGTCGGTGAGGACCTCGACCGTGTCGCCCTGCTCCAGACCGGCGAGGTCGTCGAAGACGCCGCCGCCGTCGTGCACCGTGTGCCCGGCGAGCAGCGCGGTCCCCCGGGCGCTGCCCGGGCGCGACCCTCCGCCCGGGAGGAGGCGCTCACACGCGATGGTGATGGACCAGACAGCCGCTGGAGCGGTTGGTCTGGACCGATGGCGTCAGGAGCCTTCGGCGAGCTCGCGCGAGCGGTTGCGGGCCGCCTCCATGGCGGCGAGGAAGGCGGCGCGGACCCTGTGGATCTCGAGCTCGCGGAGGGCGGACGCAGTCGTCCCGCTCGGCGAGGTGACCTGCTCGCGCAGCACGACCGGGTGGGTGCCGGTCTCCCGCAGCATCGCCGCGGAGCCGACGAGCGTCTGCACGACCAGCTCGGTCGAGGTGGCGCGCGGCAGGCCGAGGTGCACGCCTGCCTCGATCATCGACTCGACGACGAAGAAGATGTAGGCCGGCCCGGAGCCGGAGATCGCGGTGACGGCGTCCATCTGCTTCTCGGGGATGCGCAGCACCTTGCCGGTGGAGGCCATCAGGGACTCGGCCTCGAGCAGGTGCGACTCGTCGCAGTGGGAGCCGGGCGAGATCGCGGCCATCCCCTCGTCGACCAGCGCGGGGGTGTTGGGCATCACCCGCACGACGGCGACGCCCTCGGGCACGTGCGACTCGATGAACGACGTGGTGATGCCGGCCGCCAGCGACACCAGCAGCTGGCCGGCCCTCAGGTCGGGGGCGATCTCCTCGAGGACCTCGCCCATGTCCTGCGGCTTGACGACCAGGGCGACGGTGTCGGCCGAGGCGGCGGCCTCGCGGTTGGAGACGACCGCCACGCCGTAGCGCTCCTCGAGCTCGCGGGCCCGTTCGGCCCGCTTCTCGCCGACCATCAGCTGGTCGACGCGGCGTCCGGCACGCACCAGCCCGGACAGCAGGGTCTCCCCCATGACACCGGCGCCGATGATCGCTGTGCTCATGGGGCCAACCTACTGGGGGGCGTCCATCGATTTCGACGCGCACGTCGCGATCTCGTCCCTCGATCGCGGTGCTTGCTCAATCTGGCCCACGACGCGCCCGCTCCTCCGTCGCGGACGCTGTGGGCTCACTTCTTGCTGATCAGCGAGCGGACGAAGAAGGCCAGGTTCTGGGGCTTCTCGGCCAGTCGGCGCATCAGGTAGCCGTACCACTCGGTGCCGTAGGGGATGTAGACGCGCACGGTCTCCCCGGCAGCCGCCAACCGCTTCTGCTCCTCGGGGCGGATGCCGAAGAGCATCTGGAACTCGTAGGTCCCCGGCCGCCGACCGAAGCGGCTCGCCAGGGACGAGGCGATCTGGACCATCCGCGGGTCGTGGGTGGCGATCATCGGGTAGCCCTGACCGGCGAGCAGGACCTTGAGGCAGCGGACGTACGACTTGTCCACGTCGATGCGGTCCTGGAAGGCGACCTTCTCCGGCTCCATGTAGGCGCCCTTGCACAACCGCACGCGCGAGCCCTCGTAGGCCAGCGCCCGGCAGTCGGCCTCGGTGCGGCGCAGCATCGCCTGGAGCACCGCGCCCGTCTCCGGGAAGTCCTTGCGCAGCTCGCGGAGGATCGAGAGCGTCGAGTCGGTGGTGGTGTGGTCCTCCATGTCGAGGGTCACGGTCGTGCCGGCGTTCCGGGCCGCGCGACAGATCTCGCGCGCGTTCTCCAGCGCGACCTTGTGCCCGTTGTCGGGAAGGAACTGGCCGATCGCACTGAGCTTGACCGAGACCTCCGCGTGCGGCGCGAGGCCCTTGACCGCCAGGTCGGCGAGCAGCTCCTTGTAGGCCACCACGGTCGCGTCCGCCTGGGCGGCGTCGGTCGTGTCCTCGCCGAGGTAGTCGAGCGTCACCCGGAGGCCCTCGTCGACCAGGCCCGACGTCGCGGCGACCGCGTCGGCAGTGGTCTCCCCCGGCACGTAGCCGGTGACGATGGAGCTCGAGACGGGCATCGTCGAGACGAGCTTCTTGACCCCCTCGCTGCGGGCGAGGAGCAGGATCGGCTGGCGGAGCAACGACATGGCGGCAAGGCTACGCCGACCTCCACCTCGGACCTGCACCGAACCTTCACAGCTCCTCCACCCCTACCGGGCCGGTGTTCTCCTAGCGTCGTCAGCATGATCAGGACGAGCGGCCTCACGAAGGTCTACGGCAGCATCCGCGCCGTCGACGACCTCACGTTCGACGTGGTCCCCGGGGCCGTCACGGGCTTCCTCGGCCCGAACGGCGCCGGCAAGTCCACCACGATGCGCATGATCGTCGGCCTCGACCGGCCGACGGCCGGCACCGCGACGGTGGCCGGCAGGGCGTACGCCGCCCTCCCCGCGCCGCTGCGGGAGGTCGGGGCGCTGCTGGACGCCGGGGCGATGCACCCGGGCCGCACCGCCCGGTCCCACCTCAGGGTCGCGGCGAGGACCCACGGCATCCCGTTCGCCCGGGTCGACGAGGTCCTCGAGCAGGTGGGGCTCGCCCACGCAGCGAGGCGCCGCATCCGGGGCTACTCGCTCGGCATGCGCCAGCGCCTCGGGATCGCGGGCGCGCTGCTAGGCGACCCGCAGGTGCTGCTCTTCGACGAGCCGGTGAACGGCCTCGACCTCGACGGCGTCCGCTGGATCAGGTCGCTGCTGCGCGGCTTCGCCGACGAGGGGCGCACCGTGCTCGTCTCCAGCCACCTGATGAGCGAGGTGCAGCTCGTCGCCGACCGGGTCGTGGTCATCGGCGACGGCCGGCTGGTCGCTGACTCGACGGTCGCCGAGCTCCTCGGGCGGGCGGGCGGCCCGCGGGTGCGGGTGTGCACGCCGCGCGCCGACGACCTGCTGCGGCACCTCCCCGCCCACGCCGTCGCGGAGCGGACCGGCACCCACGAGCTGGAGGTGTCCGGCGTCGCCCCGGCCGTCGTCGGCGACCTCGCCCATGCGGTCGGCGTACCCGTGCACCACCTGTCCGAGGTCGAGCAGTCGCTCGAGCACGCCTACCTCGCCCTGACCGGCCAGCAGGTCGACCCCGTCCCGGAAGGAGTCGCCCGATGAGCCCCGCCCTGACCCTCGTCCGCGCCGGCCGGGCGGAGTGGTCCCGCATCTGGACCGTCCGCTCGAGCTGGGTCTTCGCCCTCGCGCTGCTCGTCGTCGTGCTCGGCTTCGGAGCGGTCATCGGGAACGACGCCGCGAGCGACCCCGCGGGCGTCACGCCGGGGTCGACGGCCTGGGACGGCATCCGGTTCACCGGGATGTTCGCGCTCTTCGGCCTCGTCGCGATGGCCGTGGTGGTCGCGACCGGCGACCACGCCACCGGCGGCATCGTGCCGACGCTGCAGTGGACGCCGCGCCGGGGCATGCTGCTGGCCGCGCGCACCGCGGTCGTCGCCGGCACCACGACCCTGCTCGGGTTGCTGTGCATGGCCGCGGGCGCCGTCGTGGTGTGGACCTTCGTCCCCCACCTCGGCCTCCCCGTGGCCGACGGGCTCGCGCTCGTGGGCGAGATGGGGGTGGTCCTGGCCTGCGGCACCCTCCTGGCCGTCGGACTCGGCCTGGCGACGCGGAGCACGGCGGCCTCCCTCGTCCTGGCCATCGCCCTGCTGCTCGTCGGTCCGCTCCTGCTCGCCCAGCTCCCCTACGACTGGACCCTCACCGTCGCGACCCACCTGCCCGGCTCGGGCGCGCTCTTCCTGATCTTCGGCGAGGGCCCGAGCGACGACATGACCACCACGTCGGCCCGCCTCACGATGGCGGCCTGGTCGCTCGCCGCCCTGGCCGCCGGCGGGTGGCGGCTCCTCGCCACCGACGCCGACCGCTGACCCCACCCACCTCCCGGAGGAACACCGTGTCCACACCCCGCTCCCGCTACCTGCTCGCCCTCGGCGCCAGCGCCGCCACCGTCCTGTTCCTCCTCTTCGGCATCGGTGCCCTCGGCATCGTCGGCGAGGGCGATCGCGACTGGCTCTACCTGGCGGCGCCGGCCGTCCTGCTGGTCGTCGCCGCGGCGAACCGGTTCCGCGCGGCGGGGATGGTGCTCGCCCTGGGCGCCGCGGCGGTGACCACGCTGCTGGCCGGGGTCGTCGCCGTGGTGCTGGTCGCCACGGACCGGGCCGTGGCGTCGATCGCCGACGTCGTGATGATCACGGCGATGTACGCCGCTCTCTTCGCTGCGGCCGGATGGCTGTTCAGCCGGGTCCCGGAAGCGCCGGTCAGGGTGTCCGACGCCTGAGCGTCGCGGCGCCGAGCGCGAGGGCACCCAGCGCGAAGCCGGCGACGACCATCACGTTGCGCCACACCTCGCCCGTGTCGGCCGCTCCGACGAGCTCCTGCATGGCGTCGATGGCGTACGACATCGGCAGCACGGCGCTGACCGCCTCGAGGACGGCCGGCATCGCCTCGCGCGGCACGAACAGCCCGCACAGCAGGATCTGCGGCAGCACGAACGCCGGCATGAACTGCACCGCCTGGAACTCGGTCGTCGCGAAGGCGCTCACCAGCAGGCCGAGCGCCGTGCCGAGGACCGCGTCGGCCACCGCCACCACGCCGAGCAGCCAGACCGGGCCCTGCACGTCGAGTCCGAGCAGGCCGACGCTGACGGCCACCGCCAGCAGCGACTGCGCCGCGGCGAGCAACCCGAAGGCGAGCGCGTAGCCGAGCAGGAAGTCGAGCTTTCCGAGCGGCATGGTGAGCAGCCGCTCGAGGGTGCCCGACGATCGCTCGCGCAGCGTCGTCACGCTGGTGACCAGGAACATCACGACGAACGGGAACATCGCCAGCAGGCCCGGCCCGAAGCGGTCGAAGAGGTCGCCCGGCAGGTCCAGGAACATCCACCACAGCAGGGTGATCAGGACACACGGCACGATCAGGAGCAGGGCCAGCGTGCGGTGGTCACGCCGGATCTGGGTGAGGACGCGGCCGGCGACGGCGAGGGTGACCCGGGTGCTCATGCCACCTCCCCCCGTCGCTCGACGAGGTGGAGGAACGCCTGCTCGATGTCCGGGGCCCCGGTGGAGCGGCGGACCTCCTCGGGCGAGCCGTCGGCGATGACCCGGCCCTCACGCATCAGCAGCAGCCGGTCGCACCGTTCCGCCTCGTCCATGACGTGGCTCGAGACGAGGACGGCCGTCCCCCGGTCGGCGATCCGGTGGAAGAGGCTCCACAGGTCACGACGCAGCACCGGGTCGAGCCCGACCGTCGGCTCGTCGAGCACCAGCAGGTCCGGCGTACCGAGGAGGGCGACCGCAAGGCTGGCGCGGCTGCGCTGGCCACCCGAGAGGCGTCCCACGACCTGGGAGCGGTGGTCGTCGAGGCCCACCGCGGCGACGGCCTCGTCGACCTGTGCGCGATCGACGCCGAGCACGCGGGCGAAGAACGCGAGGTTCTCCGCAACGGTCAGGTCGTCGTAGACGCTCGCGTCCTGGGTGACGTAGCCGATCCGGGTCCGCAGGGGCAGGCTGCCGGCGGGCTCCCCCAGCACCTCGACCGTCCCGGACCGCACCTGCTGAGCGCCGACCAGGCACCGCATGAGCGTGGTCTTGCCGCAGCCGCTCGGGCCCAGGAGGCCGGTGACGCCCGCGGTGACGTCGAGCGAGATGCCGGGCAGCACCTCGCGCCCACCACGTACGACGACGAGGTCGCGCACCTCCACGACGTTTTTCATCATGTGTTGAATTGTGCGCTCGGGGCTGGCAGTCGTCAACCCCCACCAGCCTTCCGAGCGGTGAGTGACGCAGGTTTCGGACGCCCACAACGTGTCTCACTCACCGCTCGGGGCGGACGAGTTGGGCGTACGCCGTCGGCGACTACGGGAGGTCGCCGGTCAGGTAGTGCTGGAGCACCGGCCCCATGCGGGCGACCACGTCGTCGGCGGGCATCCGCGCCATCGGCGGCAGCGCGAGGAGGTAGCGGGCGACGATGAGGCCCACGACCTGGCTGACGACGAGGGGGATGCGGTCGTCGGGACGGTCGCGGACCAGCTGGCCGAGCACCGGACCGACGACGACGGGGATGAAGCCGTCCTTGAGCAGCGCGGTCTCGTCGGCGCTGAGCACCGACCGGACGACGGCGAGCAGCTGCACCTGCATGTCGGGGTCGTCCCAGACCGCGAGGAAGGTGCGCAGGAGTCGTTCGCCGGCGCCGTCGGGTCCCTGCGCGACGACGGGAGCGAGGAGCTCGCGGGGGTCGACGGGCATCTGGAGCGACGCGAGGAAGAGGTCGTCCTTGCTGCCGAAGTAGTGGTGCACGAGCGCGGGGTCGACGCCGGCCGTGGCCGCGACGGCGCGGATCGTCGTACCGCGGAAGCCCTTCTCGGCGAACGACGCCCGCGCGGCGGCGAGGACCTCGGCCCGGGTGTCGGGGGCTCCGGGGCGACGGCCGCGGGACGTGCGGGCGGTCATCGCGGGCTCACGGGGTCGGTACGGCGAGGTGGGCGCGGGCGAACTCCAGCGACTCGGCCAGGTCAGCCTCCCGCTCGGCGCGGCTGGCCGCCCGCCGGGTGTTGATCTCCAGCACGACGTGGCCGGAGAAGCCCGTGCCGGCGAGGTGGCGCAGGAACTCCCGGGCCTTCATCACGCCGCGCCCGGGGACGAGGTGCTCGTCCTTGGCCGACCCGGTGCCGTCGGTGAGGTGCACGTGCCGCAGGCTCCCGCCCATCCGGTCGGCCATCTCGATGACGTCGCTGCGGGCGATCGCCGCGTGGGAGAGGTCGATCGTGGTGTTGGCGTAGTCCTCCTCGCTCGGGTCCCAGCCGGGGACGTACATCTGCATGCCGCGGCGCGAGGAGGCCCGCCACGGGTACATGTTCTCCACCGCGAAGGCGATGCCGGTGCGGGCCTCGAGCGAGGCGATGCCCTCGACGAAGCCGGCGGCGTAGTCCTTCTGCCACCGGAACGGCGGGTGCACGACGACGACGTCGGCGCCGACCGCCTCGGCCATCTCCGCCGACTTCTCCAGCTTGCCCCACGGGTCGGTGCCCCAGACCCGCTGGGTGAAGAGCAGGCAGGGGGCATGGACCGCGCAGATCGGGACCTGGTGGTGGTCGCTGAGCTTCTTCACGGCGCCGACCTGCTGGCTGAGCGAGTCGATGCCCACCATCACCTCGACCGCGTCGTAGCCGAGCTGCGCCGCCCACCCGAAGGCGTGCGCCGTCGACTCGGGGTAGACCGAGGCGGACGAGAGCCCGACCAGCGGCACGGACGGCGACGTGGACATGATCAGCGCACCCTCGTGATCACCGAGATCTGGTCGAGGCGCTCGAGGATCACGCCCTCGCGCAGCGCCCACGGGCAGATCTCGAGCTCGGTCAGGTCGAAGATGTCCATGCAGGCCTCCGCGACGAGGGCGCCCGGCACGATCTGGTGGGTGCGGCTCGGCGAGACGCCGGGGAGCTCGGCGAGCTCGTCGGGCGACATGTCCATCAGCTTGGGGATCCAGCCCGACAGCGTCTCGAGCTCGAGGGTGCGCGGCACGAGCGGCCCGTCGCCGCTGGGCGCGGCGCCGCAGATGCGGGCGAGGGAGCGGAAGGTCTTCGACGTGGCCGCGGCCTTGTCCGGCACGCCCGGGCGCAGGAGGTTGCCGGCGTCACGCGCGATCTCGGCGCGGATCTCGCGGCGCAGCTGGCGGATCTCCTCCTCCGAGGGTCGGCCGCCACCGAACCACGCGCGGGCCATCCGGGCCGCACCGAGCGGGAGCGACCAGGCCACGTCGGGCGCCTCG
>DATIAJ010000017.1:0-5348 GCA_035458105.1 Nocardioides sp.
CTCTCGCGCCGCTGTTTGGCGAAACTTGTGGGGTGGTGCGGATCAGTGCTCGTCGGCGAGGGCCTCGCCGATGTACATCGAGCTCAGGAGGGTGAAGACGTAGGCCTGCAGGAACATGACCAGCATCTCGAGGAAGCTGACGCCGATGCCGAGGCCGAACGAGAGGATGCCGACCGCTCCGTAGAGGACGTTGCCACTCGCCAGCAGCGCCGCGCCGCCCGTCGCGAAGAGGATGAGCAGCAGGTGCCCGGCGAACATGTTGCCGAACAGACGGAGCGTGAGCGTGACGGGCCGGATGAGGATGTTGGAGAAGAACTCCAGCGGCACCAGCAGCAGCAGGATCGGGCCCTTGACGCCGGACGGCATCGTGGCGTGCTTGAGGTAGCCGAGCGGACCGTGCTTCCAGATGCCCGCGCCGACGTAGAGCAGCCAGCTCAGCAGGGCCAGCGGGATGATGAAGCCGATGCGCCCGAAGCTCGGGAACTGCAGGAACGGGATCACGCCGTAGTAGTTGTTCACCAGGATGAACGTGAACAACGTGAAGAGGTAGGGCACGAACTTCATGTAGTGCTCGCTGCCGATGTTGTCGCGAGCGATGGTGTTGCGCACGAAGCCGTAGACCATCTCGCCCGCGAACTGGAGCCGGCCGGGCACCAGGGAGGAGCTGCGCGAGGCGAAGTAGAAGAAGCCGAAGACCAGCACGAGCGACAGGACCAGCAGCAGCATCGGCTTGGTGACGTCGGCGAACACCGGGGGCAGCTCGAAGCTCCCGGGGCCGGGGGCGTGGAATCCCGAACCGCCCTCTGCCGCGACAGGCTGGCTGTAGCTCACTCCGACTCCTCGATGCTCGTCTTGTCACTCGTCTGGGTGGTGCTCTCCTGCTCGCCGGCCGTGAGCCGGGTCAGCTGCAGGATCATCAGGTACGTGCCGAGGCCCGCGCCCAGCAGGACTCCCACCGCCACCAGGTAGCGGGTGCCCAACCACTGGTCCAGCAGCCAGCCGACCGCGCCGTAGAACAGCACCCCGGCCACGAGGTAGCCGGGAGCGCTGCTGCTGCGAGGTTGGGAGGAAGAGGCACTGGACTCGGCCATCGCGTCCCGAACGTTAGCAGTCGCGGTGACCATCACTCACCCCCGGGCGGGAGGTCGAAGTAGGGCGCCCGTTCTCGCGCGGTCAGCACGAGGTGCGCGGCCGTCCACACCACCGTGGCGAGCACCATCCCCGCGGCCAGCCAGCCGCGCGCCTGGTCGCCGGCGAATGCCTCGCCGCGGGTGATGGCGAGGAAGACCAGCAGCACGATCGCCAGCTGGGTCGCGTAGGTGACGAGGGCGACCAGCAGCGACGCCGTGGGCATCGCGCTCGCGACGACGTGCAGCGACAGCGTCCCGAAGGACACGACCAGGACCACGAGTCCGGCCCCGACTGCGGCGGCCGCAGCCGCCTCCGCGCCGTGCACGACGGCAGCCAGGGCCACCAGGAGCACCCCGGCGAGGGCCGTCAGGGCTGCTGCGCGGACGACGACCCGGACGCCCGGCACGAGGCTGCTGCGGCGGGTGATCGCGCGGCTCTCGGTCGTCATGTCGGCGGCCTGTCTGGTGTCTTGATCCGGTGCGTGAACTGCTCGTGAAAACTATCACAAAGTCTCCGGGGCGCCGCAATCACGGCCCCGTGACGGGCTCGTCCGCCCGTCCCTCGACGGTGGCGTTCTCGGGCAGTCCGGTGTCACCCAGACCCGTCTTCCGCGGCCGGTGGAGCTTGGGCAGCACGAAGGTCAGCGTCACGCTCAGCACGATCATCGAGCCCAGGCCCCACCACACCAGGGGGTCGTCGAACAGGCTGACCAGGACGGCTCCCGTCGCGATGGTGAACGCCCACGTCCACATGATCAGCACCGCGCGCCGCTGGGAGTGGCCGATCTCGAGGAGCCGGTGGTGCAGGTGCTGCTTGTCGGCGCTCATCGGCGAGCGGCCCGCGCGCGTGCGTCGTACGACGGCGAGCACGAGGTCGACGATCGGCACCATCAGCAGCGAGATCGGCAGCAGCACCGGCAGCACCGTCACGAAGAGGCTGTTGCCCGTCGTCTCCGGCATGCCGACGAACTGACCGGTCAGCGTGAGCGCGCTCGCGGACAGCACCAGCCCGATGAGCATCGAGCCGGAGTCGCCCATGAACAGCCGGGCGGGATGGAAGTTGTGCGGGAGGAAGCCCGCGCACGCCCCCGCCAGCGCGGCGCTCAGCAGTGCGCCGGTCGTGGCGAGGGTCAGGTTGGTCTGCGCGGAGGCGAAGTAGCAGTAGAGGAAGAACGCCGCCGCCCCGATGCCCACCACGCCCGCGGCCAGCCCGTCGAGCCCGTCGACGAAGTTGACGGCGTTCATCGTGCCGATCACCACGACCAGGGTCAGCACCGCGCCCTGCACGTCGTCGAGGGAGAACTGGGTCCCGTCGGCGGCCGGGAAGTAGTAGAACCGCACCCCCTGCGTCACCAGGAGGCCGGCGGCGAGGACCTGCCCGCCCAGCTTGGTGAGCGCGTCCAGCTCGAAGATGTCGTCGATGACCCCGACCGCGCACACGAGGGCGCCTGCCAGGAGCACGGCCCCGGCGTCGGGGAGGACGAACTCCTCGCTCGTCGACAGGAACGGCAGGTGGCGTGCGACGAGGTAGGCCGCGTAGAGCCCACCGAGCATGGCCAGGCCGCCGAGGTAGGGGATCGGCTCGGCGTGCACGTCGCGGTCGCGGACCTTGGCGACCGCTCCGGTGCGCAGTGCGATCTCCCGCGCGACGACCGTGAGCAGGTAGGTCACCGACAGGGCGACCAGGAAGACGAGGAGGTACTCCCGCATCCGGCCTAGCCCTGGTCTTCGAGCACGACCCCGTGCTCCTCGATCGCGGCGTTGAGCTGCTCCAGGGACAGCGCGCCGAGCCGCAGCACGCGACCCTCGGGGACGGTGACGTCGATGATGGTCGAGGCCTCGCCACCCGGGGAGGCGCCGGCGTCGACGATCACCGCAACGGCGTCGCCGAGCATCTCCTCCGCCTGGTCGGCATCGGTCGCCGCAGGTCGGCCGGTGAGGTTGGCCGAGCTGACGGCCAGCGGCCCCGTGCGCTCGAGGACCGCGAGCGCCACCTCGTCGTCGGGCATCCGCACCGCGACGGTGCCGCGGGTCTCGCCGAGGTCCCACATGAGCGAGCCCTGCTGTCGGCACACGAGTGTGAGCGGTCCGGGCCAGAACTCCTCGACGAGGGTGCGCGCCCACGGCGGCACGCTCTCCGCGAGCGCATCCAGGGTGGTCGCGGCCGAGACGAGCACCGGCGGCGGCATCTCGCGGCCGCGGCCCTTGGCCTGCAGGAGGCGTCGTACGGCGTCGTGGGAGAACGCGTCGGCGGCGATGCCGTAGACGGTGTCGGTGGGGATGACCACCAGGTCACCGCGTCGTACGGCGCCGGCCGCGGCGCTCACCGCCGCGTCCCGCTCCTCCTCCGTCGAGGTCGCAAGCCTGTCCACGTCGCTCATCGTGCCAGCCGCGCGGTCAGGTAGCGCGGTCGACCCGCGAGGTCGAGGTGGTCGACCACGTCGACCCAGCGGCCCGACGCCGCGAAGACGGCGGGAGCGGCCGCTCCCTGGACGTCGGCGTGCTCGGCGCCCGCCACTCCCCCGGGCCGCAGGAGCAGGGCGGCGCGGCGCTCGAGGACGCGCATGGCGTCGAGGCCGTCGTCGCCGGAGAAGAGCGCCAGGTGGGGGTCGTGGTCGCGGGCCTCGACAGCGACCGACTCCCAGGCCTCGAGCGGGATGTAGGGCGGGTTGCACACGACGACGTCCACGGCGCCGGTCAGGTCGTCGAAGGCGGTGGCCATGTCGCCGGGGCGCAGGTCGACACCGGTGCCGGCGAGGTTGCGCTCGGCCCACGCGAACGCCTGCTCGTCGAGCTCGACAGCGTGCACCTCCGCCTCAGGAACCTCGTCGGCGACCGCCCGTGCGATCGCCCCCGAGCCCGTGCACAGGTCGACGACCACCGGCGCTCGCTCCCCCTCGGCCCGCGCAGGGACGAGCCGCGCCTGCTCGATCGCCCACCCGGCCAGCAGCTCGGTCTCGGGGCGTGGCACGAAGACACCGGGCCCGACGGCGAGCTCCACGTGGCGGAAGGCCGCCGTGCCGACCAGGTGCTGCAGCGGCTCGCGGGCAGCGCGACGCGCCACCAGGGCGTCGTACCGCTCGCGCTGGTCGGCGTCGAGGTCGTCGACCAGCAGCAGCCGGCCGAGGCCGACCTCGAGGACGTGGGCGAGCAGCAGCTCGGCGTCACGCTCGGGCGAGGCGACGCCCGCCTCGCGCAGCCGTGCAGCGGCGGCGCGACGCAGGTCTCGGGCGCCGCTCACGAATCGAGGGCCGCGAGCCGGGCGGCCATGTCGGTCTCCACGCACGAGTCGAGCACCGGCTGGAGGTCGCCGTCGAGCACCTGGTCGAGGTTGTAGGACTTGTAGCCGGTGCGGTGGTCGGAGATCCGGTTCTCCGGGTAGTTGTACGTGCGGATCCGCTCGGACCGGTCGACCGTGCGCACCTGCGAGCGCCGGGCGTCGCTCGCCTCAGCGTCGGCGGCGTCCTGCGCGGCCTGGAGCAGGCGCGAGCGGAGGATCCGCATCGCGGACTCCTTGTTCTGCAGCTGGCTCTTCTCGTTCTGGCAGCTCGCCACGATGCCGGTGGGCACGTGGGTGATCCGCACCGCCGAGTCGGTGGTGTTGACGCTCTGGCCCCCGGGTCCGCTGGAGCGGTAGACGTCGATGCGCAGGTCGTTGTCGTCGATCGTGACGTCGATCGGCTCCGCCTCGGGCGACACGAGGACGCCGGCGGCCGAGGTGTGCACGCGGCCCTGCGACTCCGTGACCGGCACCCGCTGGACCCGGTGCACCCCGCCCTCGAACTTGAGCAGGGCGTACGGCGCCTGGCCGGGCTCGACCGTCCCGCGGGCCTTCACGGCCGCGGTGACCGACTTGTATCCGCCGAGGTCGGACTCGGTGGCGTCGAGCAGCTCGACGCTCCAACCGCGCGTCTCGGCGTAGCGGGAGTACATCCTCAGCAGGTCACCCGCGAAGAGCGCGGACTCCTCGCCGCCCTCCCCCGACTTGATCTCCAGCAGGGCGTCCTTGCCGTCGGCCGGGTCGCGCGGCACGAGCAGCCGGCGCAGCCGTTCCTCGGCGGTGTCCCGCCGTGCGGCGAGGTCGTCGGCCTCCTGCGCGAAGGCGGGGTCGTCGGAGGCCAGCTCGCGCGCCGCCTCGATGTCGTCGCCCAGCCGGAGCCACTCCTGCCAGGTGGTCACGACCGCGGTCAGCTCGGCATAGCGCTGGTTGAGCTGCTT
>DATIAJ010000018.1:0-23387 GCA_035458105.1 Nocardioides sp.
CAGCAGCCGTTGGCCGGCCAGGTCCGGATCGCCCTCGAGGGTCCCGGCGAAGGCCAGCAGCGGGTCGCCGTCGGGCAGGTGCCGGCGCAGCAGCGGGGCGAGGTCGCCGAGCACGACCGAGGCCGCGTCGCGCGCCGACGTCAGGTCGCCCCCGGCCAGCGGCACCTCGAAGTCGAGCTCGCGCAACCGGTCGGGGAGGCGGATGTCGCGCAGCGTGAGGCCGCCGGCCAGCGGACCCAGCGGGGAGTCGCAGACCGCGACGAGGGCATCGGCCAGCTCGTCGGCATCGACCTCGACCGCCCACCACGCGCGGTGCTCCTCGACCTGGGCCAGCAGCTCGGCCCGCAGGTCGGGCGCTGCCGGGTCGGCGTGCTCGAGGACCTCGTGGACGAGTGACCCGAACTCAGGCCCCACCGGGAGGTCGGCCATCGGCGAGGGCACGGCCGTCAGGGCGAGGTCGGGGTCGGGGACGGGTGCGTCGTCGAGCGGCTCGAGCTCCACGTCGTCGAGGTCGGGCGCGTCGTCGGGCTCGGAGAGCACCCGGTCGGGGGCGCCCGCGTGGGGTGCGCCGGCCGCGGCGAGCGCGGAGTAGGAGGTGCGGCGCCAGTCGGTGTCGACGTCCCGGTCGAAGGTGCGCACGGCCAGCGGCGGCAGGTCTCGCTGGATCGGGGTCGCGTCGACCGGCGCGAGGGCGGCGACCTCGGGCTGCGGACCGCCGGCCGTCCTCCAGCGACCGAGGATCTCGACGACCTCGTCGTCGCCGACGACCGGCTGCTCGTCGTTGACCCGGGCGTGCCCCGGGGCGCGCCCGAACAGCATGCGGTGGAGCGGCGCGGCGGCGGTGTTGTTGGCGGTCGGGCAGTACCACGCGACGACCTGCGACTGGGCCCGGGTGAGGGCGACGTAGAGCAGCCGGAGCGACTCCCCGGCGTCCTCGTGCCGGCTCGCGGCGACGGCGGCGTCGCGCCAGCGGCTGGGTCCGCCGACGTCGCGGCAGCGCTCGCCGTCGGCGTCGTGGAAGAGCGGCACGTCCTCGTCGCGCACCCACCGGTCCCACAAGGTCGGGAGGTAGACGACGGGGTACTCCAGGCCCTTGCTGCCGTGGATCGTGACGAGCTGGACGGCGGCCGCGTCGGAGTCGAGCCGGCGGGTGCGCTCGGAGGCGACCTCGATCTTGTCGTCGGCCACCTGGGTGCGCAGCCAGCCGAGCAGCCCGACCACGCCGAAGCGCTCGCCGACGGTCACCTTGTGCAGCGCCTCGCCCACGTGGCGCAGGTCGGTCAGGGTGCGCTCGCCGCCGACGCGCCCGAGCACCCGGGCGGTGAGGCCGTCGAGCACCGCGCTCTCCATCACCGCCGCGACCCCACGCGTGGCGAACACGTCGGCGAGGCGGCGTACGCGCTCGCTCAGCCCGTCGGTCGGGTCGGGGTCGGCCTGGAGGTCGTCGGCGGTGCGCCCGAAGAAGTCGGTCAGCGCCGCGGCGCGCACGCGGTCGGCGCGGTGGGGCTGCTCGAGCGCCTCGAGCAGGGTGAGCCACTGCGTGGCCGCGGCGGTCTTGAAGACGGACCCGCCTGCGTTGAGCACGGCGGGTACGCCGACCGCGGCGAGAGCCTCCTGCGCCGCGAGCAGGTCGGCTCGTCGGGCCGCGAGCACCGCGACGTCCTTGGGCTCGACCGGCCGCGCGTCGTCGCCCGCGCCGACCGTGGCACCGCTGGTCAGCAGGCGCTTGACGTCGGCGGCGAGGTCGGTGAGGACGTGCTCGCGCCAGTCGCCGATGCGTGGGCGTCGCCGGCCCAGCTCCTCGTGGCGCACGACCCGCAGGCGGAACGGGGGTCCGGCGCCGTCGAGCCGGGGTGCGCCGTGGTGGGCGCTCACCGGGTGCACGGAGATGCGCTCGTCACCGAGGGCCGCACCCTCGACGAGGACGTGGAGGGCGTCGAGCAGCGGCTGGTCGGCTCGCCAGTTGACGCCGAGCGTCTGCCGGGTCGTCGCCTGCTCGGCGGCGTCGAGGTAGGTGACGATGTCGCCGCCGCGGAAGGCGTAGATGGCCTGCTTCGGGTCGCCGATGAGCACGAGCGTGGCGACGCCGTGGAAGGCGCGCTCGAAGACCTGCCACTGCACGGGGTCGGTGTCCTGGAACTCGTCGATCAGCGCGACCTTCCACCGCTGGCGCATCCGGGCGCGGGCCGGCGCGTCGTCGTCGGCGAGGGCGTCGGCGAGCTGCCCGAGGAGGTCGTCGTACGACAGCACGCCGAGGCGGCGCTTGCGCCGGTCGATCTCGTCGAGCACGTCGCACGCGAAGCGCACGCGTGCGGCGGCCCGGCCGTCGGGGTCCTCGGCGAGCGCCTCCTGGGGCGCCACCCGCGCTCGCGGGTCGCCGACCACCGCGCGGGCGATGCCGATGGCTTCCTCACGGCTCCACGCTGCCTGCTGCTCGCGGGCGAAGAGGTGGAGGTAGCGGTCGTCGGTGACCTCGGTGGTCAGCTGCTCGAGGTCCTCGACCAGCACGGCCCCGGTGTCGGTGTCGCCGGCGACGCCCAGGCTGCGCAGCACCAGCTGGCAGAACTGGTGGATGGTCGCGATGGTCGCGGCGTCGAACGACGTCAACGCGTCGGTCAGCCGGCCGAGCCGGACGGCGCGCTCGGACTCGTCGGCGTCGAGCAGCCAGTCGTGCAGGCGGTTGGCCGGGTCGGCGGTGGCGGGGTCGGCCAGCACGGCGGCGGCGTCGTCGAGCTGGCGGCGTACGCGGTCGCGCAGCTCCTGGCTCGCCGCGCGCGTGAAGGTGACGACGAGCATCTCCTCCAGGGTGGCGACGCCCTCGACGAGGTAGCGGGTGACCAGCGCGGCGATGGTCCAGGTCTTGCCGGTGCCCGCGCTCGCCTCGAGCAGTGTCGTGCCGGTGGGCAGGGGACCGCAGATGTCGAAGGTGTCCATCGCCGGAGATGTGGGCAGGTCGGTCACGTCAGATCCCCCGCACCAGCTCGTGGGCGAGCATCGGCGACCAGACGCGGAGCGCGTAGTGGGCCAGGCGATGGGGTGCCGGTCCCTCCTCGTCGGCCAGCAGCGGCGCGGCGAGCAGGTCGTAGGGTGCCTGCTCACCCCAGGCGCGCACGTGCCACTGGTCACCGTCCTCCTTGGGGAAGCCGGTCTCGTTGAACCGTGGCGTCACCCACTCGGCGCTCGCCTTGGCGTCGGGGTCGGCCTGGCTCCCGCCGCCGGAGCGCTCGCTGATCGCGAACTCCTCGGCGAAGGCCAGGCTGGTCTTCACCGGCAGCGGCAGCGGCTCGCACTGGCCGCGCTCCATCACGGCGACGAGGTCGCGCAGGTGCGTGCGTGCCTCGTGGTCGGGCATCGGCGACACGAGCGCCCGTCGGCCCGACCTGCCCCAGCGACCGATGGTGTGGGCGGTCCAGTTCTCGTCGGGGTGGCCGGCGGCGAGGGTGAGGGCGTCGAGCCACGCGGCCAGCCGGTGCTTGGCCCCGAGGCTGGAGTAGCTCACGGAGACGAGGTTGTTGCCGAAGACGCCGCCGACGGTGCCGGTCAGCCGGCGGTCGCCGAGGTCGATGTCGACGTCGAGCGTGCGCGCGGGGCCGGTGCGAAGCGGCAGGGCCGCCTCCACGAGCGGGCGCACCCGCTGCACGATCTCGGTGAGCATGGCGGAGCCGAGGTCCTCGGGCGGCAGCAGGCCGCGCAGCTGCTCGGCCACCATCGCCGCCTGGGGGTCACCCCCGCTGAGCACGTCGCGCACCAGCCGGTCGCCGACGTCCCACTTCTCCAGGCCGTCGAGCGTGATCGGGATGGCGTCCTTGGTCTCGTCGACGTCGTAGGGCGTGCTGATCCGCAGCTGCTGGCGCAGGAAGCTGCGCACGGGGTGGGCGAAGAACTCGTGCAGGTCGGCGAGCGCCACCTCCCGCGGCGCCGTCTCCCGCTGGGGCTCGGGAGGCGGGAGGGGCCCGGGCACGAGTGCGCGCGGGGCCGGCTGCGGCGCCCGCGCGGCCAGGGCGCCGGCGAGTGCCGTGCGGTCGAAGGAGAAGGGTCGGTCGGCCGCGCCCACCAGTGCACCAGCGGTCAGGTTGGCCTCGTCGAAGGGCTGGAGCGGGTGGTGCACGAGCACGTCGTCGCGGACCGGCCCGCTGCTGGTGCGGTCGAGCGCGTCGAGGAGCTCACCGAGGGGCACTGCCGGCGGCTTGTCGTCGTTGGTGTGCTCGCCGCGGCCGGCGTAGGTCACCACGAGCGTCTCGGTCGCGGCGCCGATCGCGTCGAGCAGCAGCTGGCGGTCCTCCGAGCGGATGTCGCGCTCGCCGGTCATGGGTCGCCGGGCCAGGACGTCGTCGCCGTCGACCGCCTCGAGCCGCGGGAAGACGCCGTCGTCGAGCCCGACCAGGCACACGACGCGGTGGGGGACCGAGCGCATCGGCACCATCGTGCAGACGGTGAGGGTGCCGGTGCGGAAGTTGCTGCGCGTGGGGCGCCCGCGCAGCCGGTGGCGGAGCAGGGCGCGTACGTCGGCGTGGCGCAGGCGCGTCTCGTGGTCGCCGACCCCGGCCGAGATGCGGGCCAGCTCGCGGTCGAACTGCGCGACGCGCCACGCGTCGTCGGACCCGCTCAGGGTGAGCCCGTGCACCGCCCGGCCGAGGGCGCTGGTCCAGTCGGCGACGGACGTCGCCGACGAGGCCGCGCTCACGAAGGTGTGGAGGCGGTCGACCATCTCGACGAAGCTGCCGACGAGCTCGAGGTGGGAGTCGCCGACGTCGTCGAGCGGCAGCGTGCCGCCGACGAAGCGGTGGCCCTCCCCGGACATCGCCGCGCCCAGCAGCACCCGCTGCAGCCCGGTGAGCCAGGTGTTGGCGTCGAGGTCGAGGCCGAACGCCGAGCGGTGGTCGCGGTCGTAGCCCCAGCGGATCGCCGCCTGGTCGACCCACCGCGCCATCCGCTCGAGGTGGTCGTCGGTGAAGCCGAACCGGGCGCGCACCGGCTCGGTCGCGGCGAGGTCGAGGACGGAGGTGGCCGTCATCCGGCCGGACGCCAGCTCGACGAGGTCGGCGGCGACACCCAGGAGCGGGTTGGTCGCCCCGGGAGACCGGTCGGCGAGGCGGACGCGGAGCCGGTGCGCGGGGTGGCCGGCGTCCTCGCGCGCGACGTCGGCCAGCCCGAAGCCGGCCGAGATGAGCGGCGCGTAGGTCTCGATGTCGGGGCACATCACGAGGATGTCGCGGGGCTCGAGCGTCGGGTCGTCCTCGAGCAGACCGACCAGGACCTCGCGCAGCACGTCGACCTGGCGTGCGGTGCCGTGGCAGGCGTGCACCTGCACCGAGAGGTCGGTGGACGGGCGGACCCGGGCGGCGAGGGCGTCGCCGTCGGGCGACCGGTTGGCCCGGAGGTCTGCCTGCAGCCAGCCGAGCAGCGTGGCCGGGTCGGCGTGGCCCGCCGCGTGCGGCTCGGCCTCGAGGTCGCCGAGCGTGCGCCGCAGCTCGCGGGAGTCGCGGCCCAGCGAGGCCAGCAGCGGATGGCCGACCAGGTCGGCCGACCGGTCGTCGGCGCGCGCCACCGGCCCGGCGGCAGCGGTGGGCGCCAGCGCCTCCCACAGGGCAGGGGAGGGCTGCGGCAGCCAGAGGTGGACGTCGCGGTGCTCGCCGAGGGCGCGCAGGAGCTCGACCTCGGTCACCGGCAGCCTGGTGTGGCCGAACAGGGAGAGGCGACCGGGCAGGTCGATACCCTCGGCGCCGTCGCGCAGCTGGTCGAGGGTCGTCGCGTGGCGGAGGTCCGGTGCGGGCGCCTCGACCCGGACGGCGAGCCGGCGCCACAGCTCGGCCTGCCACCGCAGGTCGGGGTCGAGGTGGCCGCCGGCGCCGTCGGTGTCGCGCCCGGCCCGCCAGTCGCGGACGAGCTGCGGGCGCTGGACGGCGTAGGAGGAGAACAGCCCGGCGAGGCGCCGGGCCACGGCGTAGCGGCGGGACGAGCGGTCGTCGCGGGGGTCACCGCCGCCGAGGTGGCGGGTGAGGTCGTCGAAGCCGGGGGTGCCCATCGCCTCGTCGACCACCTCGAGCAGCGGCCAGGCCAGCCGGTCGGGGCTCCACGGGTCGTCGGCGTCGCGGTCGAGCAGCATCGACACCAGCGAGTGGGGGGTCACGAAGTCGACCCCGGCGCAGACGCCGTCGCGACCGCGGGCGCCCACGCCGAGCCGGTGCGAGAGCCGCTGCGTGAGCCAGCGCTCGACCCCGCGCGCCGGCACGACGACCACCTCGCGCGCGAACGGGTCGGGGAGCGGGGTGACCAGCAGGTCCGCGAGGCCGTCGGCGAGCGCGTCGGTGCGCTCGGCGGTGTGGAGGTGCAGGGTCACGGGCGCCACCCTATGAGCGGCGACCGACACCCGTGGGGGCGACGCGGCCGGGCTGTGGACGGCGGTGTCAGCGCGCGAGCAGGTAGACGACCAGCATCAGCAGCACCGCCAGGATGATGCCGATGATCGCGCCGGTCACCATGACCGGCCGGCCACTCTGGTTCGAGGGGTCGATCCGGTCGGGGTCGTGGCCGTGGGTCATGCTTGCTCGTACCCAGCGGCTGCCGCTCCATGCGCCGCCCCGTGCCCCGCCCCGTGCCCCGCCCCGTGCGCCATGATTCGGTGCATGCACGGTCGGGCCCTCGTCGCGGTGACGCTGCTGGGCGCCGTCGGGCTGGCCGGCTGCGAGGCGCAGCCGACCCCGCCCGAGCAGGTGGAGATGACCTGGGTGGAGCACGCGCTGCCTCCGCACCCGGGCGCGGCCGGCCGTACGGTCGTGCGCGACGCCGTGGAGTGCGGCGAGGGGTGGTGGGTCGCCGGGGCGGTGTTCCTGGACCGACCGAGCGAGACCCGCGACACCCGACCGGCGCTGTGGTTCTCGCCCGACCGGGAGCGGTGGGAGCCCGTGCCCGTCGAGGCCGGCACCTACTGGGGTCGACGGGCGATCCTCAACTCGATCGCGTGCTCCCGCGACCGGATCGCCGTGGTGGGCGCCCGGTCCGGTGGGGCGCACGGCAACCCGAGGGTCACCACCTTCTGGCTGGACGGCGAGACGCTGGTCGACGTACGCACCGTGTTCACGCAGTACGGCGGTGTCAGCGCCACCAACGTGGGCCCGATCGCGGGCGGGCCAGCCGGCTGGCTGATCACCGGCAACCGGACGTCGGGACCCGGCGTCTGGGTGACCGACGACCCGCGGGAGTTCACCCGTGTCGAGGGCGAGCCGGGCCTGACCGACGACGGAGACCTGGAGTCGCTCGCGCAGGGTGCCGGCTGGGCAGGAGAGGAGTGGGTCGTGGTCGGGGCGGGCGCGCGGACGGGTCGTCACCTCGACCCGGACCCGCTCGCGTGGACCTCGCCCGACGGCCTCGCCTGGGCACCGGAGGAGATGCCGGCCGCCGACGGGGCGCAGGACGTGCACCGGGTGACCCTGCTCGACGACGGACGGTTGCTGGCCGTGGGGCGGAGCGACGACGCGTACGCCGCCTGGGTGCGCGACGACGACGGCTGGCAGGAGGCCGTGCAGTTCGGCCGGATCGCGGACTCCTGGCGCGGGGCGCCGTACGTCGCCTCCCTGGCGACCACGTCCGCCGGGGTGCTGGCCACTGTCAGCACCGGCGACCACTACGAGCTGTGGCACACCGGCGACGGCAGTGCGTGGCAGCGGGTGGACGTGCCCCTCGAACCGCAGACCGCCGGCGACCACACGATGTCGGTGGCCGCCGGCGGCGAGGTGCTGGTCGTCGCCGACTCGGGCGACGGGGGGCACGTGTGGGCAGGAGAGCCCGTCAGCCCTTGAAGGCGTCCTTGACCTTCTCGCCGGCCTGCTTGAGGTTGGCGCCGGCCTGGTCGCCCTTGCCCTCGGCCTCGAGCCTCTCGTCGTCGGTCGCCTTGCCGGTGGCTTCCTTGGCCTTGCCCTTGAGCTCGTCGGACTTGTTGTCGAGCTTGTCGTCCAGACCCATCGTCGTTCCTCCTGTGGTGAGGTCGGTGCGGGCCGAGCCCGGCCCGTCCTCCCAACCTGCCACGGGGGTGGTCGCCCAACGACACCCGTGCGGGTGGGCCGGGCCGGGGGTCGTGCGCCGGCCCACCCGGGGTCGTCCGCCCCGACCTGGGAAGGGTCAGGTCGACGGCAGCGACGCGGGGTGGGTGCCCTCCGGGCCGCCGAGCTGTGGGGTCGCCGGGCGCGGGGCCGGGGGTCGGGTGTGCTCGATCTCGTCGGCGCGGAGCGCGTCCATGCGCCAGATGACCGCGCAGCCGACGATCGCGACGAGGATGGCGGCCGTGCTGATGAGGATCATGGCGGTCATGGGAGTCTCCTGGGGTGGGGGTGGATGAGGACAAAACCTCTACACACCTGTATAAGTTATGCGAGCATGTCTGGCAAGGTCAGGCAGCGATCTTTTTGGAGGACAGCACGTGTCGAACCGGGTCTCGGAGGGGTTCAGCATCGGTGTGCTGGCGGCGCGGGCGGGCGTCACGCCGGGAGTGCTGCGCACCTGGGAGAACAGGTTCGGCTTCCCCCGCGGGGAGCGCTCCGCCTCCGGCCACCGCCGCTTCACCGACGCCGACGTCGCGCTCGTGCGGCAGGTGCTCGAGGTGCGCGACTCCGGACTGCCGCTGCAGGTGGCCATCGACTCCGTGGTGCGGGCCCGGGAGGCCGGCGAGGAGCGCTCGGTCTTCGCCGCGGCCGCGGAGGCCGTCGCGGGCGTACGACCGCTCCGGCTGCACCGCCGTCCGCTCATCGCCGCCTCGCACGCGGTGGAGGACGAGTGCCTGGCGCGCGGCGACCGGTCGGTCGTGCTCGGGGCCTTCCAGCTGGGCCACCGCTACGAGTCCTCGCGCCACCGCTGGGAGGAGCTCGGGCGCACGGCCGCGTGGTCGGCGGTGGTCGCCGACTTCGACGGCGAGGCAGACCTCGACGGCTCGCCCGTGCGCTGCCAGCTGCCCGGCGACTCCCCGCTGCGTCGGGAGTGGGCGGTGGTGTGCCTGAGCGAGACGTACGCCGCACTCGTCGCCGCGTGGGAGGTTCCGGTCGCGACGGGGCCGCCGGTCTACGAGGCCGTGATCAGCACCCACCGCGGGGCCGCGACGGCGGCAGGCCGGGTGCTCGCCGGAGTCGTGCGCGCGGCCGGCGGCGACGTACCTCCCGCGGCGGCCCGGCTCCTCGACGTGACCGCACCGATGCCGGCGACGTCGGCGGTCGACGCCGACCGCACCTGGCTGCGGGCGCTCGCCGAGCTCGACCCGCGCTGACGGGGGTCGCGCGAGGGCCTCAGTGGTTGCGGAGCGCGTCGATCAGCTCGTCCTTCGTCATCGACGAGCGGCCCTCGATGTCGAGCTCGGCCGCGCGCTCGCGCAGCTCGTCGACGGTGCGGTCCTCGTAGTCCTCGGCGTGCCCGCCCCGGCTGCCGACCTTCGAGCGGCCCTGGGCGGCGGACGCGTTGGCGATACGAGCCGCCTTCTCCTTGCTGGCGCCGTCGTCGCGCAGGGCCTCGTAGACCTCTGCGTCCTTGACGGAGGGGCCCGGATCCTTCTTCTTCTCGGCCATGTCCTCCACCGTGCCACCACCCTTGCGAGCCATGCTCACCCGTCAGGGGGTGGGCGCGGGACGCGCCGCGAGTAGCGTCGCGAGGATGGGCGACCAGGCACGTGACGAGACCCCGCAGGAACGGGCGGACCGCAACTGGAACGAGCTGCTGCAGGAGCTCCGCGTGAGCCAGACCGGTGTCCAGGTGCTCGCCGGCTTCCTGGTCACCCTCCCCTTCCAGTCGCGCTTCGAGGAGCTCGACGCGTTCCAGCGGGCCTGGTACGTCGGCCTGCTGGCGCTCGCCTTCGCCACGGTCGCCGTGATGCTGGCCCCGGTCGCGATCCACCGCCGCGTCTTCCGGTCCGACGCCAAGCCCGAGCTCGTCCAGGCCGGGCACCGGCTCACCAGCGTGGCGCTGGTGATGATCGCGGTCCTGATGGGCGGGATCTTCTTCCTCGTCGTCGACATGGTCTTCGACCGGGTGGCGGCAGCAGCGGGAACGGTGGGCTCCGTGGTCGTGCTCGCGGGCCTGCTCCTCGTGCTGCCGAAGCGGGTCGCAAGCGCGAGCTGACCTATCCTCATGTGCTAAGGTTCCAGCCTTACTACATGAGGAAAGAGGGTGCCGTGCCCCGCGCAGGACTCACCAGCGCCCGGGTGGCGCAGGCCGCCGCCGACCTGGCCGACGAGGTCGGGCTCGAGCAGGTGACGCTGACCGCGCTCGCCAAGCACTTCGGAGTCGCGACGCCCAGCCTCTACACGCACGTGCGCAGCAGCGCCGACGTACGCACGCGTGTCGCGCTGCTGGCCCTGGACGAGACCGCCGACCTGGTGGCCGACGCCCTCGCCGGGGTCAGCGGACGCTCCGCGCTGGCGGCCGTCGGAGGTGTCTGGCGCGGCTACGCACGCGAGCACCCGGGGAGGTACGCAGCCACCCGCCTGCCGCTCGACGCGTCGACCGCCGCTGCCAGCGCCGGGCCCCGTCACGCCGAGCTGTCGCGCGCGGCCGTGCGCGCCTACGGGCTGTCGGAGGACGACGAGGTGCACGCCGTGCGACTGCTCGGCGCGACCTTCCACGGCTACGCCGCGCTCGACGCCGCCGGCGCCTTCAGCCACGGCGGGCCGTCCGTGCCGGCGTCCGACGACACGTGGGAGCGCGTGCTCGACGGGCTCGACACCCTGCTCCTCTCCTGGGAGGCCCGATGACCGACGTACCCCTCGACGTCCTCACCTCCCTGGTGCGGGGCGCCCTCGAGCTCGAGCGCACCGACCGCGGCCTGCTGCCGCACCGGTTACCCGCGTGGGCACGGGCGCAGTCCGACGACCCGCAGCTCCACCTCGTCGAGGCCCAGCCCGCCGGCGTACGCCTCGTCCTGCGCACGAGCGCCACCCGCCTGGAGCTCGACGTGCTGCCCACCAAGCGGCGCTACGTCGGCGCGCCCGCCCGGCCCGACGGCTGGTACGACGTCCTGGTCGGCGGCGAGCTGATCGACCGCCGGCAGGCTTCCGGCGGCAACGTGCTCCACGTCGACATGATGACCGGCGCCAGCACCTTCGCCGCGGGGGAGCCGACGACCCTCACGATCGCGCTGCCGGGGGGCGAGAAGCACGTCGAGGTCTGGCTGCCCCACGACGAGCAGACCGAGCTCATCGCCCTGCGGGCGGACGCCCCGGTCGCGCCGGTCGCCGACGACCGCCCGCGGTGGGTGCACCACGGCAGCTCGATCAGCCACGGGTCGGTCGCGGTCCACCCCACCGAGCCGTGGCCCGTCGTCGCCGCCCGGCTCGCGGGGCTCGACCTGGTCAACCTCGGCTTCGGCGGCAGCGCGCTCCTCGACCCGTTCGTCGCCCGCACGATCCGTGACACCCCGGCTGACGTGATCAGCCTCAAGATCGGCATCAACCTGGTCAACCAGGACCTGCTGCGCCGTCGCGCCCTCGGCCCGGCCCTGCACGGCTGGCTCGACACGATCCGCGACGGCCACCCCGAGACGCCGATCCGCCTCGTCTCGTCCGTCTTCTGCGGGATCCACGAGGCCGTTCCCGGCCCGACCGGGCCCGACATGGAGGGGCTCGCCGAGGGGCGCGTGGCCTTCGTCGCCACCGGTGACCCGGAGGCCGTCGCGCGGGGCGCGCTGACCCTCGAGGTGGTGCGCGAGGTGCTGGCCGAGGTGGTCGAGCGACGCGACGACCCGCACCTGGCGTACGTCGACGGGCTCGCGCTCTACGGCCCCGCGGACGCCGAGCGGCTGCCGCTCCCCGACAACCTGCACCCCGACTCCGCCACCCACCGGCTCATCGGCGAGCGGTTCGCGGCGCTGGGGGACTGGTAGGCCGGACGAGAGCCGGTCAGGCGTCGTTCGCGCAGCGGAAGCCGATGTTGCCCGAGGAGGACTCGGCGGTGTTCGAGGAGCGTGCGGCGACGCGGTAGCGGTTGCAGTAGCTGTCGTGGCAGAGGTAGGACCCGCCGCGCATCACCCGCGGGACGAGCCCGTCGGCCAGGTCGGCCGGCTCCACCGCGATCGGGTCGACGACCGCGTCCTCGCCCGCCCGGTCGGCGTACTCGGTGGGCCGGAACGCGTCCTGGCACCACTCCCAGACGTTGCCGACGGTGTTGTGCAGTCCGTGGCCGTTGGGCTGGAACGCGGTGGCAGGCGCGGTGGTGAGGTGGCCGTCCTCGAGGGTGTTGTGGCGGGGGAAGTCACCCTGCCAGATGTTGCAGCGCCACCGGCCTCCGTGGGTGAGCTCGTCGCCCCACGGGTAGCGCGCGCGGTCCAGGCCGCCGCGTGCCGCATGCTCCCACTCGGCCTCGGTCGGCAGGCGCTTGCCGGCCCAGCGGGCAAAGGCCTGCGCGTCGCGCCAGGAGACGTGGACGACAGGGTGGTTCTGCAGGTTGCCGATGTCCGAGCGCGGGCCGGCCGGGTGGCGCCAGTCGGCCCCGCGCACCGCCAGCCACCACGGCACGTCGGACACCCTCTGGAGCACGTCGGCCGGAGCCGCCTGCACAGCCAGGTGGAACACCGCGGACACGCCGTCGCGCTCGGCCTCGGTCACGTGGCCGGTCGCCTTCACGAAGGCGGCGAACTGCGCGTTGGTCACGGCCTTGGTGTCGATGAGGTACGACGACAGGCGGACTGCATGCACGGGACGTTCCCCGTCTGCCGGGTACCCGTCGCCGTGGCTGTCGCCCATCCAGAACGTCCCTGCCGGGATCCGCACCTGGCCGCGGGTGCTCCGCTCGCCGGCTGGGACAGACGCCTGCGACGGCTCGGGCTCGGGCCGGGCGGCGGTCGGGGCGCAGCAGGAGTCGCCGTGGGTCATGCCGCCACCGCGCCCGCGATCGCCTGCTGCAGCTTGTCGACGCCGTCGTGGAGCTCGGTCTCGGAGATGGTGAGCGGGGGCGCCATCCGGATCACGCCGCCGAGGCCGGGCAGCTGCACGATGTTGATGTGCAGACCCAGGTCGAGCGCCGCCGCGGTGACGGCACGACCCAGGGCGTCGGCGGGGGTGCGGCTCTCCTTGTCGGTGACGAGCTCGACGCCCTGGAGCAGGCCGCGCCCGCGGACGTCGCCCACCACGTCGTACCTCTCGCGCAGGTCGAGCAGCCGGTCGCCGAGCTCCTTGCCGAGGACCTTCGCGCGGTGGGCGAGCTCCTCGCGCTCCACCACGTCGAGCACCGTCAGCGCCACCGCCGCGGCGAGCGGGTCGGAGGAGTGGGTGGTGAAGAAGAGGTGCCCCCGCTCGTGGCAGCGCTCCTCGATCTCCGCGGACGTCACCACCACCGCCACCGGCAGCCCGGCGCCGAGGGTCTTGGACAGGGTGATGATGTCGGGCACCACGCCGTCACGCTCGACGGCGTACATCGTGCCGGTGCGACCGAGCCCCGTCTGCGCCTCGTCGACGACCAGCAACATCCCGCGCTCGCGGCACTTCTGCTGCAGGCGAGCGAGGTAGCCCTCGGGCAGCTCGAGGATCCCGCCCGAGGACAGGATCGGCTCGACGAGGCAGGCGGCGAGGCTGCCGGACGACTGCCGGTCGAGGGTGGCGAAGCCCCACTCGAGCTCGGTCTCCCAGTCGTGGCTGCCGTCGGGGCGACGGAAGGGCGAGCGGTACGCATCCGGTGCCGGCAGCGTCAGGTTGCCGACCGGTGGTGGGCCGTAGCCCTTCCTCCCGGCGGAAAAGGTCGCGCCCGCCGCGCCGGTCGTCATGCCGTGCCACGACCTGTCGAGGGCGACGACCTCGTAGCCACCCGTGAAGAGCTTGGCCATCTTGATCGCCGCCTCGTTGGCCTCGCCGCCGGTGGTCAGCAACTGCATCCTGGTCAGCGGCTCCGGCAGGCTCGCCGCCAGGCGGCGGGCCAGCTCGACCACCGGCCGGCTGAGCATCCCGGAGTAGAGGTGGTCGAGGGTCGAGATCGACTCCGTGACCGTGCGCACCACCTCAGGGTGCGAGTGACCGAGGACGGCGCTCATCTGACCGGAGGTGAAGTCGAGGATCGCGCGGTCCTCCTCGTCGTACACGTAGCAGCCGGCCGCCCGGGCGATCACCCGCGGCGTGAACCCGCCGCCGTACCTGATCAGGTGCTGCTCGGCGTCGGCCCAGAAGGTGTCGTCGTCTCCCATCGGCCCAGCCTAGAGTCTCCCCATGGCTCGCTACGGCGCCCAGTTCGGGCCCGACATCACGTTCCTCGGCGTCCCGCCCTGCGACCTCGACGACGAGGCGACCTACGCCGACGCGGACGTCGTGGTCGTCGGCGCACCCTTCGACGGGGGTACGTCGCACCGGCCGGGCACGCGGTTCGGTCCACAGGCCATCCGGATGACCGACTACCTGCCCCACGACGGCTCCCGGCCCTCGCTGGCGCTGCGCACCGACGCGCTGCAGGACCTGAGGGTCGTCGACGCCGGCGACGTCGAGCTGCCGCCCGGCGACATCGAGACCACCCTCGGCCGGCTGGAGGCGGCAGTCGAGAAGGTGGCACGCGCGGGCGCGATCCCGGTCGTGCTGGGCGGCGACCACTCGATCGCCTACCCCGACGCCAAGGGGGTGGCCAACGTCCTCGGCCACGGGCGGGTGTCGATGATCCACTTCGACGCGCACGCCGACACCGGTGACATCGAGTTCGGTTCGCTGTGGGGACACGGCCAGCCGATGCGCCGGCTCATCGAGTCGGGAGCGCTGCGCGGGGACCGCTTCCTCCAGGTCGGGCTCCGCGGCTACTGGCCCGGGCCCGAGACCCTCGACTGGATGGCCGCGGAGAACATGCGGTCCTACGAGATGACCGAGATCGTCCACCGCGGGCTCACCGAGTGCCTCACCGAGGCGTTCGGCATAGCGACCGACGAGTGCGAGGGCGTCTTCCTCTCCGTCGACATCGACGTCTGCGACCCCGGCCACGCGCCCGGGACCGGGACGCCGGAGCCCGGCGGGCTGTCGGCGCGCGAGCTGCTCGACTCCGTACGCCGGATCTGCCTCGAGCTGCCCGTCGTCGGGATCGACGTGGTGGAGGTCAGCCCGCCCTACGACCACGCCGACATCACCGCGGCCCTCGCCAATCGTGTCGTCCTCGAGGCGCTGTCCGCGATCGCCCGCAAGCGCCGCGACGAGCGGGACGGCACCACCTGGGACCCGGCGCGGCCGCTCCTGGACCGCTGAGCGCAACGACCGTCCCGAAGGACGGGGGTCCTTGGACCTAGCGGCAACGCCTCGAGGCGCGGATGCTGGAGGGAAACCCTCGAGTCCGGGAGGTCCCGATGTACACCCAGCACGACTGGTCACCCACGCTCTTCGCGCTCGTGTTCCTGACCTTGGCGATCCTCTTCGTCGTGGGCATGGGCGTGTTCCTCCTCGGTGCGAACCGCGAGCAGCGCGGCTTCACCGCCCGCCACGCGAGGGGCGACAAGCACGGCCCGCTGCCGCACTGACCAACGTAGGCAGTTCAAGGCACGCGACGCCGTGCCCCCGCAGGAGTGCGCGCCGACGCGCGCGAACTTCCTACGTCAGTGCGCGAGAAGCGCCTCGACGTACGCCGTCGCGACCGCGGACGCGTCGACGGCGACCACGACGTCCAGCAGCCGACCGTCGTCCGTCTCCGTGAGATGGCGACCGACCTGACCGATGCGGCGGAGCTCGACCTCGAACAGGTGGGGGTGCGTCAGCAGCACGAGCGCCCCGGCGTCGCCGACGAGCTGGCCGCGGCGCACCGCCAACAGCTGCCCCGCCAGACGTGCGGCGCGGTGGGGCGCGGACCGCAGTCGGGCGACGTCGGCGGGCCTGACCGACACCTGCTCGAAGACGTCGGCGACGTAGAGCGTCGGCGCCCGGTCGGCGGCCAGGACGCGTGCGGTGGCGAGCGGGTCATGACCCGCGTTGAGCTCGGGCGGCTCCTCGGTCATCAGCTCCCCGGCGACCAGGACGATGTCGGTCGCCGTGGGCGCCAGTGCGGCGACGTTGGTGAGCGGCGCCAGGCTCACGAGGGTCACCGGCCCGTCGACGGCCGCGGCGCGAAGCACGGACCCGGCGTCGTACGACGGCTCTACACCGGCCGGGAGGACCACACCGCCCAGCCCGTCGGGGCCGTGGTTCGTCGGACCCTCCCGGGGTCCGGCTCCGCCGCGGGTGCGGGTGGCGCCGACGGCGACCGGCACCTCGCCCGCACCCGCGCACGCCAGGACCGCCGCCGAGTTGCGGGCGGCCACCTCGGCCGGGACGTTGCCGACCACGGTCGTGACCCCGCACAGCTCCAGCGCCGGGCTCGCGACGGCGTACAGGATCGCGAGCGCGTCATCGATCCCGGTGTCGACGTCGAGGACGACCCGGCTCACGCCGCCACGGTAGACGGCGTCAGGCGGGGGTGGTGCCGAGCTCGGCGACGTGCGCCAACCGGTGGTCGACCCAGTCGCCGAGCTGGCGGACCGCGTCGGGGGTCAGCTGGTGGCCGCCGTGCCCACGGTGGGCGACGGTCGGTGCGCCCGACTCCGACAGCAGGTAGTGCCAGGTGCGGTCGAGCAGCTCGCGCGGGATGACGTGGTCGGCGTCGCCCTGGGCGACGAGGACCGGCAGGTGGGACAGCCGCCCGGGGTCGGTCGCGAGGCCCGCCTCGAAGGGCAGGGTGCCGTAGAGGATCGCGGCCCCGGCGAAGCGCGCCGGGTCGTCGAGCACGAGGCCGCCGGCGAAGGCGGCGCCACCGCTGAAGCCCACGAGCAGCACCGGACGGCCGGTGGGGGCGACCTCGTCGAGCCACGTCCGGAACCAGGCCATCGTGTCGCGGAGCGACTCCTCGACGGGGCGGCCGATGCCGCGGTTGGCGAACCACGCGTATCCCCCGCCCTCCGCGATCGGCGCCCGCACCGCGGCGTACGTCGGCCCGGCCGGCAGGTGGGCGGCGAGACCGAGGATCTGCGTCTCGTCGGAGCCGCGGCCGTGCAGCAGCACGACCAGCGGCGCCGACGGGTCGGCGGAACCGTGGGTGGCGACCACCGGCGAGGGGAAGACAGCCGTGCTCATCGCGCGTCCTCCTCGCCCAGGGGGACGAGCTCGCCGGCCGTGCGGACCCCGCCCCAGCGGCGTACGTCACCGGCGAGGTCCAGCCGCTCGACGGGCGCGGCGTCGGCGTAGGCGCCCCACTCGGCCTTGGGGAGCATCCACATGACCTCGAACTCGTTGCCGTCCGGGTCCTTGCCGTAGATGCTCTTGGTGGCGCCGTGGCTCGACTCGCCGGTGTAGGCATCGAGCTCAGCCAGCGTGAGGCGGGCCTCCTCGAGCTCGTCGACCGTGTCGACCTGCCAGGCCAGGTGGTAGAGCCCCAGGCTGCCGCGCGGGCGGGGCGGCTGGGCGCCGACCCCGAACAGACCGAGGTCGTGGTGGTTGCCCGAGCGGGGCAACCGCAGGAAGGCGGCGTTGGCGCGGGGTTCGCGGGCCATGACCGTCATGCCGAACGCCCGGGAGTAGAACGAGATGCTCTGCTCCAGGTCCGACACGTAGAGGACGGCGTGGTTGAGGCGGACGGCGTTGACGGTCATGGCATCGCTTCCTCGGTGGGTTCTCAGGGGTCGTCGCGGGGGTGTCGTGGCGCGCAGGTCAGGCAGCAACGCCGAAGCCACCGGTCCAGGAGACCTTCTCGTTGGCGGCGAGGGTGAGCTGGAGGAAGCCGACGGCCTCGAGCTCGCGGGCGCGCGCGAGGGAGCCGGCGTCGATGGCCTTGACGCCACCGGAGGTGACGACGTCGGCGAGGGTCGACTTGGCGTCCGCGTCGTCGCCGGCGATCAGGACCGTGGTCGCCAGCGCGCCGACGCTGCCGGCAGCGAGGGTGCCGGCGAAGTTGGTGTTGAACGCCTTGAGGACCGTGGAGTCCGGGAGGGCAGCGGCGATCTCGGCGGCGGCGCTCCCATCGGCCGGGACGACGAGGGAGTCGAAGGTCTCGAAGTCGAGCGGGTTGGTGATGTCGACGACGACCTTCCCGGCGAGCTGCGCGCCGCGCTTCGCGATCACGTCGGCGACGGCGGGGTAGGGGACCGCGAGGACGACGACGTCGCCGGTGATGGCGGTGCCGAGGTCGCCCTGTCCGAGCTGCTGCACGCTGTGGCCGCCCTTGGCCGCGATCGAGGCGATGGCCTGGCTCATGTTGCCGGTGCCGATGATGCTGAGGTTGGTCATGGGGTGTGCTCCTGGTCGGTATTGGTTGTTGCTTCAAGTAACAGCGTACACGCTTTGGTTGTTCCGTCAAGTAACGAGTAGTCTGGTGACATGGAGACGCAGTGGCTCGACCCCACCGAGCGCGAGGCCTGGCTGCGCCTGATCGCCGTCGCCGAGCTGCTCCCGGGCGTGCTCGACAGCCAGCTGCGCAGCGACTCCGGGCTCACCCACTTCGAGTACTTCGTGCTCGCGATGCTGTCGGAGGCCCCCGAGCGCACCCTGCGCATGACGGGACTGGCCCAGCGCACCAACGCCACGCTGCCGCGCCTCTCCCACGTCGTACGACGCCTCGAGGACCGCGGGCTCGTCGAGCGGTTCCCCTGTCCGGAGGACGGCCGCGCCACCAACGCCCGGCTGACCTCCGCCGGGTGGGACACGGTGGTGGCCGCGGCCCCGGGGCACGTCGACACCGTCCGCCGCAGCGTGCTCGACCCGCTCACCCGCGAGCAGCTCGGCCAGCTCAAGGAGATCGGCGACGCGCTCCTGTCGCGCCTCGACCCCGAGGGGCGGATGACCGTCCTCTACGACCCGGAGCGTGCGTAGGCGCCTCGCGCCGGCCGACTGTGGGGGTTGTGTGGGGCCGACGTGGGTGGGATCGACCGCCACCGGGTCGAAGGCTGGTGGACGACACCCGTCCGAGCCGAGAGGTCCACCATGAGCACCACCGCATTCAGCACCACCCCCACCGCCGACCGTCCGTGGGTGCACGAGATGGTCATCATCCATCGCGCCTTCCGGCGTGAGCTCACGCTCCTGCCGCGCCTGGTCCGCGAGGTCGAGGACGGCGACGCGCAGCGGGCGGCGACCCTCGCCGCCGCGGTGCGGCTCGTCCTCGGTGGGCTGCACCACCACCACACCGGCGAGGACGTCATCCTCTGGCCGGCGCTGCTCGAGCGAGCGGCGCCGTCGACCGGGCTCGTCGAGACGATGCAGGCACAGCACCTGGCCGTCGAGGCCCACATGGATCGTGTCGAGCCGCTCCTCCAGGGGTGGGAGCGGACGCCGACCACGACCCGCGGGGGCGAGCTCGCCGACCTCCTCGACCGGCTCGCCGCTGCCCTCGTCGAGCACCTCGACCTCGAGGAGCGCGAGATCCTCCCGCTCGCGGAGCGCCACGTCACCGTCGCGGAGTGGAACAGCCTGGGGGAGCAGGGCATCGACGAGCTGGACCCGAAGCAGCTGCCCATCATCTTCGGCGCCATCCTCGAGGAGTGCACACCCGAGGAGCGTCGCGCGATGCTCGCCAAGCTCCCGCTCCCGGTCCGCCTGGTCCTCCGGACCGTCGGCGCACGGCAGTACCGGCGCTACGTCACGCGCGTCCGCGGCCGGTGATCTCGGCGACGACCGACGCCGCGAGCTCGGCCACCTGTGCCGCCGTCATCGAGCGCCCGACCTCCCAGGCGGCGAGGAAGTCGTGCTCGCCCAGCACGTCGCGCGCCGCCACCAGCCCGGCGTCGGCGGTCGCACGGGAGGGTGGGAAGTGCGGGTCCACCGCGGTGGCAGCGCCCAGGGTCGCCCCAGCGCCGAACAGCATGGCGGCGGTCCTGGGATCCCCGGACCGTGCGGCGACACCGGCGAGGGCCGGCACCGCGTAGCCGATGGTCCAGGTGAGCCGCAGCGGCCAGGCCGTGTCCAGGGACTCTCCGAGGAGGCCGGCTGCGCCCACGTCGTCGCCGAGCACCTCGCGCAGCGTCGCCACCGTGTTGAGGGTGGTCGCCAGGGTGAACTCGTTTCCGAGGGCTCGCGCCGCGGTGAGCGCGTCCTCGAGCAGCGACCGGGCCTCGTCGACGTCGCCGTTGACGAGCGCCGCCTGGCCGAGCCCGATGAGGGAGTGGAGCGAGATCCACCCCTCGGGGTCGGCGTCCGTCGGCCGCGGGTCCGGTCGCAACAGCCGCCTCGCTTCGTCGAGGTCGCCCTCGAACACCGCGGCCAGGCCTGCGAGCACCATCGCCTCGCCCTCGACGGGGGCGTCGCCGAGCCGGTGCGCCAGGGGCAGGGCGATCGCGGCCTCACGCCTCATCCCGGCGACGTCGCCGACGACGAGCAGCAGCCCCATCCTGGCGACCGCGGCGCGTACGACCACGCGGTCCGTGCCAGCTCCCGCGAGGTGGTCGAGCCACCCCAGGCCTTCGCGCGCGTAGCCCCGCAGGCCGAGGTGCAGCCACAGGGACTGGACCAGCTCGGCGGCGTCGGCATCCCGGTCGAGCTCGAGCAGGCGGAGGTAGGCCGAGCGCAGGTTGGCATGGTCGGCCTCGAGCCGGTCGAGGACGGGACCGATCCCGCTGGACAGCAGCCGACGGTGGGCGTCGACGGCCAGATCCTTGAAGTGCGCGGCGTGTGCCTCGGCCGTCGGGAGGCCGAGGTCCGCCGCCTGAGCCTTCACGGCGGCGTACTGCCGCACCGGTTCGAGGAGCCGGAAACGCGGGGTCGGGTCCGGCGCGGCCACGGGCACGACGAGTGACTGCTCGACGAGCGAGGTCAGTGCCGGAAGTACGTCGTCCGCTCCAGGCGCGCCACCGGACGCGCCGACGACCGCGTCGACCGAGTCGAGCGAGAAGCCGCCGGAGAAGACCGAGAGGTGCATGAGGAGGTCCGCCTCCTCGGGCTCGAGGAGGTCGGCACTCCAGTCGAGGACGGTCGTCATGGTCCTCTGCCGGCCGGGGAGGTCGCGAGGCCCGCCACCGAGGCCGGGGTCGAGCCCGCGCTGCTCGAGCCGGGCGAGAAGCGCCTCGGGCGGCAGGACCCGGGCGCCGGCGGCGGCGAGCTCGAGGGCCAGGGGGAGGCCGTCGAGGCGCCGGGCGATGCCGGCGAGGCTCGCCGCGGTGTCCGGCGTGACCGACCACTGCACGCCGGTGGCCGCGGCACGGTCGAGGAACACCGATACCGCGGGGGATGCGGAGACGGAGGCGGGCTCGTCGTCCTCGGGAAGAGCGAGCGGGCCGATCGCGACCTCACGCTCCGCGCGGACCCGCAACGGGGCGCGACTGGTCGCGATGACCGTGAGCCCGGGCGCGCGGCCCAGGAGGTCGGCGACCACCGGAGCGGCGGCCAGGACCTGCTCGACGTTGTCGAGGACGACCAGGACGCGCCGGCCCGCGAGGTGCGCCGCCACGCGCTCGACGAGCCCCGCGGCCTGGGCGCCCTCCACGACCCCCAGGGCCGTCGCGACGCGGGGCAGCACGACGGCCGGATCGCGCACGGCCGACAGGTCGACGAACGTCGTGCCGTCGGGGAAGGAGTCGCGCGCTCGTGCCAGCACCTCGGTCGCCAGTCGGGTCTTGCCCACCCCGCCCGTCCCGGTCAGCGTGACCAGCCGTTCGGTGGGCGCGGCGACGAGGTCGAGGAGCCGGCGCAGCTCGTCGCTGCGCCCGATCGTCGGGCCGGCTGGCGACGGGAGGCCAGAGGGCGGGTTGCCCGGGACGGGTGACGAGGTCTCGACGTCGGCCGACGACGAGATCGGCGGGCGGCGCGGGACCGCCAGGAGGAGGTCGGCGCGCTCGTCGTCCTCGAGTCCCAGACCGTCGGCGAGCGAGCGAACCGTGTGGGGGTAGGGCCGCCGGCGCTCGCCACGCTCGAGGGCCCCGATGGCCTTGGCCGTGACGCCGGACCGCTCGGCGAGCTCCTCCTGGGTCAGTGATCGCGACTCGCGCAGGCGCCGCAGGACGACGGCGAACCCGCCCGGTCCCGCATCGGCCTCCACGGGGCAGACGCTAGTGGCTCGGACGGCGTCGCCGGCAGTCCTCTGCCGGGCCGGATGGAGGTGTGGGAGCGGTGTGGGCGCGCTGTGGGTGGGGTTCGGCGGGCGCAGGCCGGAGCGTGGGACGTGGCGGCACGAGGCCGCCCACGAGGGAAGGAACCCCCATGACCACGACGCAACCGGTAGCGGCCCCGTCGGACACGTCGACGGCGCGGACCGCGACGTACGGCGCACAGATGTCCGGGGTGATGCTGGCCGCGTTCGCGCTGTCCGTCGTCCACACCGTCTACGCGGCGGTCGAGGGCATCGAGGACCCCACCTTCACCGTCACGACACCGCTGGCCTGGGGCTTCTACGCAGTGGCGTTCGCGATGTCCGCGCTGGCGCGGCGGCCGGGGCGAGGCGCGCAGGCGACGGTTCTCGCCTTCCTCTCCGTGATCCTCGTGATCGCGGTGTTCTACTACCCGACGACGTTCGGGCCCGAGCAGCAGACCGTGTTCGGGTGGTTCGAGAACGACGTCTACGTCGGGCTGCTCGTGGTCGCGACCTACCTCGGCGTCCTGCGGTGGCGTGGCACGGTCCTCCGACCCTGATGCCGAGCCTCCTGGAGACCTAGCCGCCGAGACCCAGCAGCCCGAGCGGCTCGGTCATCTCGCTCTCCTCGTAGGCGAAGTGCGACTCCAGGTCGGCCCGCAGCCCGGCGACGGCCTCGACCAGCTCGCCGACCCGCGCGGGGTCGGTGCGCACGGCGATCGCGAGGTCGTCGACCCGTTCGAGGTGGGCGTGCACGACGAGGTGCTCCTCGGCGAGCCGCTCCGCGACGGGGGCGTACGCCGCCATCGTGGCGACAGCGGGGAACAGGTTCTGGTCCTCGATCGAGTGGTGCATGGTCAGGAAGCGGCACACCTGGCCGCACAGCCCGGCCACCTGCTGCGCCGTGAGTGACGGCGCGAGGTCGTGCACCCCCGCCCGTACGGCGTCCACGTCGCCCGCCCCGTCCCGCAGCGACTCCACCGCCCGGGTCAGGGTCTCGAGCTCGTGGCGGAAGTGGTCGTGGATCATCCGCAGGTGGTCGCCGGCCCCGCGCTGTCGCGGCGTCAGCTCGACCGAGCCCGCCACGCGCGGGCGGGAGGCGTCATCGATGGGCGGCACGGAGCCGAGCCTAGGCGGTCCACCGCTGCCCGAGCCCGACATGAGAACGAGAAAGACCCACCGGGATGGAGCGTTCCGGTGGGTCTTTCTCGCTGAACCTCGCTGCGCGCCTGTAGGGATTCGAACCCCAAACCTTCTGATGGGCGACCGTCGCGGCGCGATGGTCGCGAACAGCCCGCAAAAGGGTGCTGACCAGCGCTTTCGGACTCGTTCGGTAGCCGACCGCTTGCCCGGACGAGCGGCAGGTTGCGCACTTCTGCGGGGAATTGAGACCAATAGGGGACCAACACTCGAATCTCGCGTGAAGTCATTCCGTGCCG
>DATIAJ010000019.1:0-2011 GCA_035458105.1 Nocardioides sp.
ATCGCTGCCGTGGTTCGCGACCACGAGGCCGCGGGCACGCCCCACGAGCTGGTGCTCCTGGGCAACGACGCTGCCGACACCGGCGACTTCCAGGTCGGCATCCGCCTCGCCTACGAGCTCGGCTGGCCCGTCGTCAACGGCATCAGCTCGGTCACGGTCGCCGACGGTGAGGTCACGGCGAGCGGGTCCGGTCCCGACGGGCACGAGACCTTCCGCCTCCCCCTGCCAGCCGTGGTCACGGTCCTCGAGGGCGGGGTCGAGCCCCGCTACCCGAGCGTCCCGGGCCGGATGAGGGCCAAGAAGGTACCGATCGAGGAGCGTCGGCCCACGGCGGACCCGGTCGGCCCGTCCCGCGTCCGGCTGGTGCTGCCGCCTCCCTCCCCGTCGACCGTCCAGGTCCTCGGCAAGGGCCCCGACGCCGCGCCCGCGGTCGTCGACCTCTTCGAGCAGCTGGGGGTGCTGGCGCGATGATCGTCGTCCTGGTCGAGGTGACGCCGGCAGGGCAGGTCGTGGAGACCTCCCTCGAGGCCATGACGTTCGCGCGCGACCTCGCTGCCGCCGGCGGTGGTGTGCCCATCGACGCGGTGGTCGTCGGCAACACCGACGACGACCTCGTCGGCACCCTGACGTCGTACGGCGCCCGCCGCGTGCACGCGCTGACCGGTCCGGCGTACGACTCGTTCTCAGGCGCCGCGTGGGCGACCGGGCTGATGGCGGTGCGCGAGCGGGCGGGGGCGGTCGTCGTCACCGCGGCCGGCACCCCGCGCGGCAACGAGGTGCTGGCCCACGTCGCAGCGCGGTCGGGGGTGCCGATGGCCGCCAACGTGGTGTCGTTCAGCAGCCTGTCGCCCTTCACCGTGACCCGCCAGGTCGTCGGCGGCGCCGCGCTCGAGGAGATGAGCCTGTCCCAGCGGCCAGCCGTCTTCACCCTCGCCGGCCACGCGGTGGAGGCCACGCCTGCCACCGCCGCGGGTGCCGGTGAGCTGGTCGTGGAGACGCCTGACGTCGCCGACGCCGACCTGCTGGCCCGGGTCGTCTCCACCGAGGAGCCAGAACCCGACCTCTCGGGCACCTTGAAGTCGGCCCGCGTCGTCGTCGGCGCCGGTCGCGGTGCCGGGTCGGCCGAGGGCTTCGACGACCTGCTCGAGCTCGCGGACCTGCTCGACGCCTCGCTCGGCGTCTCGCGCGTGGTGACCTCCCTCGGCTGGCGACCGCACCACGAGCAGGTCGGCCAGACCGGCAGCCGGATCTCGCCGGACCTCTACATCCCCTGCGGCATCAGCGGTGCCATCCAGCACTGGGCCGGGTGCAGCAGCGCCAAGGCCATCCTCGCGATCAACACCGACCCGGACGCACCCATGGTCACCAAGGCGACCCACGCCGTGATCGGCGACCTGCACGAGATCATCCCGGCGGTCAACGCCGAGATCCGCCGTCGCCGCGGCTGACCCCGCCTCGTGCAGCCGGATGCGGCGGTCTCGCAGCCCCTACAGGGCTACGCGCCGCCGTCTGGCGAGTTCAGCGCAGCTTCGACGCGGTCGCCGAAGGCCTTCTGGGAGCCGGCAGGTCCTTGAGCGGACTGGACCGAGCGACCGCCGTCGACGGCGACGTCGACGATCTCGAGGTCGACGGCCGCGGGGCAAACCCTGAGCCACGGCGGCGAAGCTCCCCGACGAGCACCGGCAGCGCGAGAACGATCCCAAGGCCTGCGACGGTGACGAGCGCGCCGCGTGGTCCCGCCACCGCCGAGAGCGGACCGGCCAGCAGCGAGCCGAGCGCGATGGCGCCGACGTTGAGCTGGTCGTAGATCCCGAACACCCGGGCCAGAGTCCCGCCGTCGGTCCCGCGCTGGAGCAGCGTGACCGCAGCAACCTCCGCCACCAGGGTCGTGCCACCAGCGACCGCGACCAGCACGACGCCGAGCGCGGTGGCGCCGACCGCTCCGAGGATGACGAGGGTGGCGCAGAAGCAGAGGATGGTCACGTTCAGGACCGCGGCAACCCGGTCGCCG
>DATIAJ010000020.1:0-22958 GCA_035458105.1 Nocardioides sp.
CTTCGGTGTGGTGCACGTGCTGCACGACGTCGACTTCGCCGTCTATCCCGGACAGGTCACCGCGCTCGTCGGCGACAACGGTGCGGGCAAGTCCACCCTCGTGAAGATCATCGCCGGCATCTACGGCCGCGACAGCGGGGAGTACATCTTCGAGGGCAAGAAGGTCGAGGTGCATGGCCCGCGTGACGTGGCCGCCCTCGGCGTCGAGGTCGTGTACCAGGACCTCGCCCTGTGCGACAACCTGGACATCGTCCAGAACATGTTCCTCGGCCGCGAGGAGACCACGCGTCTCGGCCTCGACGAGGTGACGATGGAGTCCCGCGCCCGCGAGACCCTCGCCTCCCTGTCGGTCCGCACGGTCAAGTCGGTGCGACAGAGCGTGGCAAGCCTGTCGGGCGGCCAGCGCCAGACGGTCGCGATCGCCAAGGCCGTGCTGTGGAACTCCAAGATCGTGCTGCTCGACGAGCCCACGGCCGCGCTGGGCGTGGCCCAGACCCGCCAGGTGCTCGACCTGGTGCGACGCCTCGCCGACCGGGGCCTCGGCGTGGTGCTGATCTCCCACAACATGGGAGACGTCTTCGAGGTCGCCGACCGGATCACCGCCCTCTACCTCGGCCGCGTGGCAGCCGACGTCCCGGCCAAGGACGTCACCCACAGCCAGGTGGTGGAGCTCATCACCGCCGGACGCTCCGGCGACCTCGGCATCGCCGAGAACCCCGCGACCGCGGCCGTCTGAGGAGGACCGGACACCATGACCACTGACACCGACACCGCGTCCGCTCCCAGCCCCGCTCCGAGCGGCTTCGACAGCGACAACGTGCAGGCCGCGACCATCGGCGACTCCGCCCGTGACTACGTCAACCGCCTCCGCGGCGGCGACATGGGCTCGTTGCCCGCCATCCTCGGCCTGATCTTCCTGTTCGTCGTCTTCGCCTCGCTCAACGACCGCTTCCTGACGACGTACAACATGGCCAACCTGGTCATCCAGTCCGGTTCGATCATCGTCCTGGCCATGGGCATCGTGTTCGTGCTGCTGCTCGGCGAGATCGACCTGTCCGCCGGCGTCGCGGGCGGCGCCTCGGCCACGATCATCGCGCTGATGCTCATCGACTACGACTGGACCTGGTGGGCCGCGACGCTGGCCGGCATCGCCACGGGAGCGGTGATCGGGCTCGCGATCGGCTCCCTGGTCGCCTTCCTCGGCATCCCGTCGTTCGTCGTGACGCTCGCGTTCTTCCTCGCCCTGCAGGCCGTGCCGCTGCGGCTCATCGGCTCGGGCGGCTCGCTGCGCTTCAACGACCCGGTCCTGCGCGGCCTGTCGATCAAGAACGTCCCGGTCACCATGGGGTGGATCGCGGCGATCCTGATCGTCGTGGCCTTCGCGGCACTCTCGCTCTGGCGCTACCGCTCGCTGTCGGCCAAGGGCCTGGTCCACAAGCCCCTCGGCCTGGTGGTCATCCAGATCGCCGTCCTCGCGGTGATCGTGCTCGGCCTGACGGCACTGCTCAGCGCCAACCGGGCGCCCAACCCCGACCTGTTCGTCATCGCCGGCATCCCGTGGGTCGCCCCTGTCGTGATCGCGCTGCTCCTCTTCTGGACCTACGTGCTGACCAAGTCCCGCTTCGGTCGCCACCTCTACGCCGTGGGCGGCAACGCCGAGGCGGCCCGCCGCGCCGGCATCAATGTGCGCCGGGTGAGGATCGCCGCGTTCGTCATCTGCTCCTCGATGGCGGCGATCAGCGGCCTGCTCGCGGCCTCCTACACCGGCAAGGTCTCACCGGGATCCGGTGGCGGCAACGAGCTGCTGTACGCCGTCGGCGCCGCGGTCATCGGCGGCACCAGCCTCTTCGGCGGCCGCGGCCGAGCCCTGGACGCCGTCATCGGCGGCCTCGTCATCGCCACGATCCCCAACGGCCTCGGACTGCTCAACCAGGCGAGCTACATCAACTTCCTCGTCACGGGTGGCGTGCTGCTGCTCGCTGCGAGCGTCGACGCCATCTCGCGGCGCCGCCGCTCCTCCGCCGGCGTGTAGGGCCCGACATGACCACCCGTCGGCGCCCGGGCCTGGGGACCAACCAGGAGCTCGCGCGTCGTCACAACCTCGGGACCGTCCTGCGGCACGTCCACGGAGCCGGTCAGATCTCGCGCGCCGAGCTGACCGGCCTCATGGGCCTCAACCGCAGCACCATCGCCGCACTGGTCAACGAGCTGGAGGCGCTCGGCATCACCGAGCGCGCCCTCCCCGCTGAGGGGGCCCCGCGTCAGGGCGCCGGTCGCCCGTCCGCTGGGGTGCGCATCGCGGAGCAGGGCCCGTTCGTGATCGCCGTCGACCTCGGGGTCGACAGGGCCGTGGTGGCGCGCATCGGCCTCGGTGGGCGGGTGCTGCAGCGGGCGCAGGCCGCCGTGCGCAGCGACGGTGAGGCGTGGCAGGTGGGCTCCGCCGTCGCCGGGCTGATCCGCTGCGTCGTGGAGGGCGTACCCGACACCGCCCAGCTGGTCGGCATCGGGATCAGCGTCCCCGGCCTGGTGCGCAGCAGCGACGGACTGATCCGCCTCGCCCCCAACCTCGAGTGGCACGACGTGTCCTTCGGCGGGATCGTCCTGGCCGCCCTCGGCCTCGACGTGCCGGTGTCGATCGCGAACGACGCCGACCTGGGCGCGCTCGCCGAGCACGTACGGGGGGTGGCCGTCGGGGTCGACGACCTGATCTACCTCTCCGGCAACGTCGGCGTCGGAGCCGGCGTCATCACCGGCGGTGTCCGGCTCGAGGGTGCCGGGGGCTATGCGGGGGAGGTGGGCCACCTGCGCTTCAACCCGGCAGGTCGCGAGTGCCACTGCGGCAACCGGGGCTGCTGGGAGACCGAGGTCGGTGCCCACGCCATCGCCGAAGCCATCGACTGCCCGGTCGACAAGGTCGCCCAGCTCGACGAGGTGCTCGCCGGGTTCGGGGAGCCGTCGGCGGCGCTGCGCGCGACCGGGACCGCGCTGGGCCACGGGATCGCCAGCATCGTCAACGTGTTCAACCCCCGCCAGGTGGTGCTCGGCGGCTACTTCCGCTCGCTCTATGCGCTGGTGGGTCCCGAGATCGAGGCCGGCCTCGCCGACCGGGCCCTCCCCGCACCCCTCGAGTCGGTGACGCTGACCCTGCCGGGGCTGGGCTCGGACTCGTCGTTGCTCGGCGCCGCGGAGATCGCCCTGGAGCCACTGTTCGTCGACCCGGTGGCAGCCCTCGGCACGGCTCTGGTCGGCGTCGGCACGCGCCTGGCCGGATGAGCGGCCGCGCCGAGGCCGTTCCCCGTGGGCCGAGCCGATAACCTCCTCGGGATGTTCCGCGCCCGACTCCTCCCCCGACTGCTGACCGCCGCCCTCGTCGTCGCCCCGCTCCTGTCGGGCTGCGCCGGCGACGAGCCCACGATCGCGGTCCTCGTCGACGACGCCGGTGACGCCTCGTCCCGGGTGGTCGACGTCGAACGGCTCACCGACCGCGTCGAGGCGACGTGCGACGAGTGCCGCGTGCGGGTGTACGACGCCGAGGGCGACGCCGCCGCCCAGAAGAGCCAGGCCCGCCAGGTCGAGGCCGCATCGGCGGACGTCGTCGTCGTCGTACCGGTCGACCCCGACGACCTCGCGACGCTCACGGGCGGAGACCTCCCGGTCGTCTCGCTGGGTGAGCTCGTCCCGGGCTCCGACCGCTTCGTCGGCCTCGAGGACGGCGCGCCGACCGGCCGGTCGGGCTCCGACGTCGAGGCCGCCCGCGACGTCGTCCTGGGCAAGGAGCGGTCGATGACCTACGTACCGACCGGACCGATGAGCGACCGGGCGGCCGACCTGGCCGTCGCCTATCTCGCCGACAACCCCGTCGAGGGCGGCGTGGACGTCGACGGCGTGGAGTCCTGGCTCTACACCGACAGCGAGGTCACCGTCGACACCCTCACCTCGGTGCTCGTGGCGGAGGGCATCATGACCCTCGACGACCTGTGCAGCGGGTCCACGGAGAAGCGGTGTGCGAGGCTGGGACTGAGATGATGAGCCCGCGATGATCGAGATCCTCACCCCGGCCCAGGTGGACCGTGCCCGCCGGACCGGCGCCCTCGTCGCCGACATCCTGCAGACGCTGCGATCGCGCAGCGAGGTCGGCACCAACCTCTTGGACCTCGACACCTGGACGGCCGAGATGATCCGCGAGGCCGGCGCCGAGTCCTGCTACGTCGACTACGCCCCCTCCTTCGGCCGCGGCCCCTTCGGCCACTACGTCTGCACGGCGGTCAACGACGCCGTGCTGCACGGTCGACCCCGCGACCAGCGGCTCGTGGACGGTGACCTCCTCACCCTCGACCTCGCGGTCCGCCTCGACGGGGTGGCGGCGGACTCCGCGATCAGCTTCGTGGTGGGGGAGAGCAGACCGGCCGGGAGTGTCGAGCTCATCGAGACCACCCAGCGGGCGCTGGCGGCCGGCATCGCCGCAGCTGGCCCCGGTGCCCGGATCGGCGACCTGTCCCACGCGATCGGCACGGTCCTCGGCGACGCCGGCTACCCGATCAACATGCAGTTCGGCGGCCACGGCATCGGCACCACGATGCACCAGGACCCGCACGTGTCCAACGACGGCCGACCGGGCCGGGGCTACAAGCTCCGCCCCGGCCTGATGCTGGCGCTCGAGCCGTGGATCATGGCCGACACCGACGAGCTCGTCACCGACGACGACGGGTGGACGCTCCGCAGTGCGACCGGCTGCCTGACGGCGCACAGCGAGCACACCATCGCCATCACCGAGGACGGTGCGGAGGTCCTGACGCTGCCGTCGCGCTGACGAGGTCAGGTCGGGTCGGGCAGCAGGAACCCCCCGGTGACGATCCACCAGCCGGCGTCGACCGCCATGACAGCGGCGGCGAGCACGAGCGCGACGGTGCCGAGCCGCGCGAGAACGGGGCGGGCCCGTGGCAGGAGGTCGCGAATCCACGCGACCGCGCGGTCGTGTCGCCGGAGCACGACGGCGACTGCGAGCGCGACGAGTGGCAGCTGGCTGACGACGATCCACGTGGTGTGGGCCAGCGCGACCCCCACGAAGGACTCGCCCCGTCCCGCCAGGACCACGAGCCCGACGAACGTCGGGTCGAGCGGGGCCGAGGCGGCGAACAGGAGGCCGCCGACGGCCAGGGCCTTCCCGGTGCGAGCGCGCCTCTCCGGTCTCGGAGGTCGGGCCTCGGGTCGACGGAGGCGCACGAACGCCCACGCCAGCAGCGCCACCGCGAGCACGACCTCGACCGCCGCTCCCAGCCAGTCCGGCGGGAGCAGCGACGTCCACTCGAAGTCCTGCAGCCGCCGCCCCAGGGTCAGGCTCAGGGCCGTTCCGAGCAATGCCGTACCGACAATGACGATGGCTGTGAAGACCAGGACCGTTCGCTCGCGGGCACCTGCCGCGAGCGCGCCGAGCGCGACGAGGAGCCCAGCCGGGTCGATGCCCGCGAGGCCGAGCGCGAGGGCGGCGACCAGCAGCTCGAGCACGGCTGCAGCCTACGGAGTGGTGGGCAACGCCGGGGCTTGGTCCGGCAGGTCCCGGCACCGTCTCGCTAGTGCACCGTCTCGAGCGGGGCCTCCGCCTCGGCGGCGGTGAGCGGGGCGTCGTCGCGGTCGAGCTTGCTGGGCCACCAGATCTTGCCGCCCAGGTCGAGGTTGAGGGCCGTCACCAGCACGGACCGCACCACCAGGGTGTCGAGCATGACGCCGAGGGCGACGGCCACGCCGAGCTCGGCGAGGAACACCAGCGGCAGCGACCCCAGGACGAGGAACGTCGCCGCCAGGACGATGCCGGCCGAGGTGATCACCCCTCCCGTGGAGGCGAGGGCGATCAGCGAGCCGCGTCTCGTGCCGTGCTGCACGGTCTCCTCCCGGACCCGGGTCATCAGGAAGATGTTGTAGTCGATGCCGAGCGCGACGAGGAACACGAATGCGAAGAGCGGGAACCCGGGGTCGGACCCGGCAAACCCGAAGACGTACTCGAACAGCAGGGCAGAGATGCCCAGCGCCGCACCGAAGGACAGCACCACCGTGGCGATGAGGATCAGGGGCGCGACCAGCGCGCGCAGCAGGCCGATGAGGATCAGCAGCACCACGAGCAGCACCAGCGGCATGATCACCCAGCTGTCGCGCACGGAGGCGATCTTGGTGTCGAGGTAGAACGCGGACCCGCCACCCACCAGTGCGTCGGCACCGTCGACGGCGTGCACGGCGTCGCGCGAGGACTCCACGATGTCGGCGGCGGTGCTGGAGGAGATGTCGGCGTCGATCGTGGCCTCGAACCACGCACGCCCGTCGCCCAGCGGCTGCACCTCGCCCGGCTCGCCGAGGCCCTCGACCCCGTCGAGCGAGGCGACCACGTCGTTCGCCCGGTCGGCGTTCGTGACGACCTGGATGGTGTTGGAGTTGTCCGACAGCCCGTGCTCCTCGAGCAGCTTCTGCCCCTTGATGGAGTCGAACTCCTTCGTGTAGGTGTCCTCGGTCGCGAGCCCGGAGGTGTCGAGGCTGAACAGGCCGAGGCAGGCGAGCAGCAGCAGCCCGGTCGTGGTCACCCAGACCCGGCGCGGGCGGTGGCTGATCCGGCGGCCGACGCCGGCCCAGAGGCCGTCGGCGGTGGGCTCGGGGCTGCCGAAGCCGGGGCGCTTGGGCCAGAACACCCAGCGTCCGCAGATCACCAGCAGGGCGGGGAGCAGCGTGAGCATGACCACCATCGTCACGACGACGCCGATCGCAGCGACCGGGCCGAGGCCGGCGGTGGAGTTGAGCTCGGCGAAGGACAGGCAGAGCATGCCGACCGCCACCGTCGCGGCGCTCGCGAGGATCGCGGGCGAGGCCCGGTGCAGTGCGAAGGCCATCGCGTCGTGGCGGTCTGCGTGCCGCCGCAGCTCCTCGCGGTAGCGCGCGACGAGCAGCAGGGCGTAGTCGGTGCCTGCCCCGATCACCAGGATGCTGAGGATCGCCTGGCTCTGCCCGTTGACGGTGAGGCCGGCGTGCTTCGCCAGCAGGTACACCAGACCGGTCGCGATCGTGTTGGCGACGACCGCGCAGATGATCGGCAGCAGCCACAGCACGGGGCTGCGGTAGGTGAAGAGCAGGATGACGATCACCACGGCGAGCGTGGCGAAGATCAGGTCGGTGTCGATGCCCTCGAACGCCTCGGCCGAGTCGGCCGCCTGCCCGCCGAAGCCGGCGAGGTGCACCTCGCCGCCGTCGAGCGTGGCGATGTCGCGGATCTCGTCGGCGGCGTCGGGGATGGCGTTCCACCCGTCGGCGCCGAAGTTGAGCACGAGGTAGAGGTAGGCGACCTCGCCGTCGTCGGCCACGAGCGTCGGGACCGGCGCGCCCTGCTCGGCGGCGGCCTCGGCGCCCGCTGGTGTCAGCACGCCCTGCTCGGTGACCCCGTCGAGCTCGGCGATCTCCGGCCCGTCGGCCTCCATCTGGGCGAGGTCCTCCTCGGTCAGCCCGCCGTCGCGGTGGTACACCACCAGGGTCGGGATGTCGTTGGGGTCGACCGACTCGGACAGCTCCTCCAGCACCTGGGTCGACTCGGCCGACTCGGGCAGCCACGACGACGCCTCGTTGTTCTGGACGTCGGCGAGCTGGGTCGAGAACATCCCCATGAAGCCGGTGATGACCACGGCGACGACGAGGACGACCCACTTCGTGATGCGGCCCGTGAGGGACCCGGCGATCTTTCGGTGCATGACCCCCAGTCGAACAGCCGGGAGCCGGTCCGCGCATCGGTAATTGCCCTGAGGTCTAGACAGGGTGGGCCCCTGACGCGCGGGTCAGCGGGTCTGGAGCTGGAACGGGGACCAGGTGTCCATCGACCCGCGGCGCGGCGCGACGGCGTACTCCATGGAACCGTCGACGCCGAGTCGGACCACGGCCCACTCGCCGTCCTGGTAGGTCACGACGAGCACGTGCTCGGCGTCCTCCCAGACCTCGTCGAAGTACGTCGCCGAGCCGCCGCTGCGGCGGGGGGTGAAGGAGTGGACCACGGAGCCGTCAGCAGTCGCGAGGACGTCGAGCGCGCCGGGGCCGAAGCCGTCGGCGTACGCCGGCGTGCCCAGGACGTGGCGGTTGTCCGGGGAGATGTCGGAGAGCTGGTTGTCGCAGGTGCGCCACCGCACCCGCCAGCTGCGGAGCATCGCGCTGCACGAGCCGAAGTCGGAGGCCGAGGTGAGGCCGCCGAGCCAGCGACCGCGGCCCGTGTCGGTCTGGCGCAGGTGGGGGATCGTGTCGACGATGCCGTGCGACGACGTTGAGAAGGCGCGGTGCGGCCCGTTGACGACGATCGCGCAGCCGAAGCCGGGGTCGCCCTCGCCCTCCTTGCAGTTCTCGCCGGAGACTGCGGCCGCGTGGGCGGTGCCGGTGACCGGCGGGCGGTTGTAGCGGAACACCCGGTCGCCCTCCTGGTCGATCGTCCACACCCGGCCGGCGCGGCCGGCGAACGCGACGACCTCCCCCTTCGGGGAGACGGCGAGGCCGTGGCCGGTGCGCCACTCGCCGCGGCCGGGCGTGCCGTCGGCGGCGATCCAGCGGGTGGTGGCACCCCGGCCGATGGTCTGGACGACGTGGCCCGAACCCATCGGCGCGAACTGGTCGAGCCTGTTGGGCGCCGGCGTCCTCGTGCCGCCGGTGCCGTGGATGACGGTGCGGCCGGACCGTCGCTCGGACCATGCGATCGCGGGAGGCGCGCCCTGCTCGAGGTCGGAGACGTCGAGGACCGTACGTGCCGCCTTCCCCGACGTCGACGTCGCCGTGCTCGCCTGCGTCGTCGCGGCGAGGGAGGCGGAGAGCGCGACGGCGATCGCGACGAGGAGGGTTGCCCGAGGCAGGGTCTTCATGCAAGGGAGACGCACCACACCCGCCCCGGGGTTGCTCTCAACCGGGGAAGGAGTCCGGCGGCTCGAGACCCTCGGACGCGAGGACGTCCCGCAGCAGGTCGGGACGGTTGGTGATCAGCCCGTCGACGCCCAGCCGCACGAGGTGGCGCATGGTGGGCTCGTCGTCCACGACGTAGGGGACGACCGCGAGCCCGGCGCCGTGGGCCGCCTCGACGAGCGCTGCGGTCGTGAAGGGGGTGTAGCCGGGGTCGGCCACGCCGGAGCGGAAGGGCGAGCCGTGGATGGGCGAGATCGCCGTGAAGCCCTGCTGTGCTGCGGTGGCGATGAAGTCGTCGGCGACCGCGAGCCCGTCGAACCACGGCGACGGGGATCCCTCGGTGTCGCGGAGGTACTTCGGCGACACGAGCAGGTTGCGCGCGAGGGCCGGCTCGGCCTTGCCGACGCGGTCGAGCACGCCCCAGTCGAAGCACTGGATGCTGGTGCGCGGGACCAGGCCGTCGATGCGCAGCGCGTTCACGACGCGCTCGACGAAGGCCTCGCGGCTGGTCAGGCCGCTGGCGTCGAGGGCGTCGTACTTGACCTCCAGGTTGACCCGTACGGGGTCCGCCCCGCGCTCGTCGAGCAGCGCCGCGACCTGCCGCAGCAGCGGCATCGTCGGCGGCAGGTCACGCCGGGTGAGCTCCCGGATGCGCCGTGCGTCGGCGAGCCTGCCGTGGATGGTCGGGTCGTGGTGGACCACGACGTCGTCCTCGGCGGTGAGGTGGACGTCGAGCTCGAGCGTCGAGACCCCCAGCGCGAGGGCGCGCCCGAAGGCCTCGAGGGTGTTCTCGGGCCAGAGCCCGGCGCCACCCCGGTGGGCCTGCAGGTCGAACGGTCGACTGCTCGTCACCCGTACAGTCTGTCCACCACGTCGGAGTACTTGGTCCTCACGACGCGGCGCTTGAGCTTGAGCGTCGGGGTGAGCTCCTCGGACTCCGCCGTCCACTCGTCGGGCAACAGCTCCCAGGCCTTCACCTGCTCCGGCCGGGAGAGGCGCTCGTTGGCCTTGTCGACAGCCGCCTGCGCCATCGCGCGGATCTCGGGCTTCTGCGACAGGTCGGCGAGGTCGGTGAACTCGATGCCCATCTTCGCGGCCACGAGCGGGGCGATCTCCCCGTCGAGGGTGAGGATCGCGACGACGTAGGAGCGGTCGTCGCCGAGGGCCATGGCGTGGCCGACGATCGGCGACTCCTTGAGGTAGTTCTCGATGTTGGAGGGTGCGATGTTCTTGCCCGACGAGGTGATGATCAGCTCCTTCTTGCGGTCCACGACGGAGTAGAAGCCGTCCTCGTCGACCGTGCCGATGTCGCCGGTGCGGATCCAGCCGTCGGCGTCGATGAGGTTGCGCGTGGCTTGCTCCTGCTTGTAGTAGCCCGGGGTGTTGACCGGGCCGCGGCACAGGATCTCGCCGTCCTCGTCGAGTCGCACCTCGATGCCGGGGTTGGGTCGTCCTACCGTCCCCAGCTTGAACGCGTCGGGTCCGTTGGAGGTGAAGGCCCCGGTCGTCTCGGTCATGCCGTAGACGTCGTACACCCGCAGGCCGAGGCCGCCCATGAACTTGGCGACCTCCAGCGGCATCGGCGCCGCGGCGCTCGCGGCCCACTGCACCTGGTCGAGGCCCAGCAGCAGGCGCAGGAAGCCGAGGATCGCCTCGTCGGCCTTCTGGTACGCCTCCTCGACCTCCGGCGTCATCTCGTTGCCGTACTCGTGGGCCTGCGTCCACGCGAGGCCGGCCGCCATCGCGTCGGTGACGAGCTTCTGGTTGGCGGGATCGGGGTCCTCGGCGAGCTTGGCCGAGATGCCGGTCTTGATCTTCTCCCACACGCGCGGGACGCCGAAGAACGCGGTGGGGTGCACCTCACCGAGCGCGCCGAGCAGCCCGGCGGGGTCGGGGATCGCGTGCACGTGGCTGCCCAGGAACGGGGGAGCGTACGTCGCCAGGATCCGCTCTGCGATGTGGGCGAGCGGGAGGTAGCTGATCGTGCGCTGCGGACCGTGCAGGCCGCCGGCGTCGAGGGTGGAGACGGCCTCGTACATGACGTTGTGGTGGGTGAGCACGACGCCCTTGGGGTTGCCCGTCGTGCCGGAGGTGTAGAGGAACGTCGCCGGCAGGTCGGGCGTGATCCGCTCCATGCGCTCGTCGACCGCACCGGTGTCCTCGCCGCGGGCGAGGAGGTCCTCCCAGGTCATCACCCGCGGGTCGTCGACGCGGTCGGCGTCGGCCAGCATCACGACGTGGCGGATCGAGTCGACCTCGTCGAGCGCCTTCTCCCAGCGCTGGTAGCGGTCGTGGTCCTCCAGCACGACCACGACGGGCCGCGACTCTCCCGCGATGAAGGCGACCTGGTCCTGGGCGAGGGTGTTGTAGATCGACATCGGCACCGCGGCCGCGGTCATGGCGCCGTAGTCGGCCAGCGTGTGCGCGGTCCGGTTGGCGGCCATGATCGCCACCGGGTCGCCGGCCTCGACGCCCAGGTCGATCAGGGCGGCGGCCACCCGGCGGGTCAGCTCCCACGTCTCGGCCCAGGTGATGGTCGACCAGGTCTCGCCCTCCGGCACGTCGAACCGGTCGGAGAACGCCGGCAGGTCGCCGTACTTCTCCGCCGCCTGCCGCACCGTGGCGGGCATGTGCAGCCCGAGGATGCGGGCCTCGTACTCCTCGCGCACTGCCAGGACGTCGGGGTCGGTCTCGGTCGCGGTCATCTCCGGGCTCCTCGGGGGTGTGTCGAACCTGTGGCAGGGGTCACATCATGGAGCGCCGGGCGTGTGCTGGCTAGGGCCAGGGGTACCGGGTCCGTCCCGCCGACGCCTACGCCCGTGGCGGGAGCCGGTGCAGGACCACGTCGCTGAGACGTCCGTCCTCGGCGGTGGCGGTCATGTAGGTGCAGTGCGGCTGGCGCCGCCGGTCGGTGGGGGAGCCGGGGTTGAGCAGCCGCAGCCCCGTCGCGCTGACGGTGTCCCACGGGATGTGGCTGTGGCCGAACACGAGCACGTCGAGGTCGGCGTACTCATCGCTCATGCGCTCCTCGCGGCCCTTCGCCTGCCCGGTCTCGTGGACGACGCCCAGGCGGACGCCCTCGACCTCCACGCGCGCGACCTCGGGCAACCGCTCGCGCAGCTCGCCGTGGTCGTTGTTGCCCCAGCAGGCGACGAGCCGGGCGGAGCGCGCCTCGAGATCGTCGAGGAGGCGTACGTCGACCCAGTCGCCCGCGTGCACGACGAGGTCGGCCTCCTCGACCGCCCGCCACACGTCGGCCGGCAGGTCGCGGGCGCGCTTGGGCACGTGCGTGTCCGCCAGGAGCAGGAGTCGGCTGGCCATCTGGTCAGTCAACCGGCCCCGTTCAACTGCACGCAGGTGGGTACCTTCGACGCATGACCCCGGACCAGTCCACCACCGACGACATGGTCGCCGAGTCCGCGCTGCAGCTGTGGTCGGCGGCCCAGACCGACTTCGACCCCTTCGAGGTCGACTCGTCCGAGTGGCCGGAGACGGCCGTGCCGGTCCGTGACGCCGACATCGCCGTCGACACCCGCCTCGAGGTCGACGACGTACGCGCCGCCCTCGAGCGGCTCGACGGCGTGAAGGTCGTGGTGGGCCGGGAGGCCGGCACCCTCAGCGTGCTGCGGGTGGTGCCGGCGGACACTCCGCTGTAGGTGCCTCGACCGCCTGACGCAGCTCGGCCTGCACCCTCGCGAGGCGGACCAGGAACGCGCCCTCGTCGAGCCGCTTGCGGCGCAGCCAGCCCGTCACCTCGTCGTTGCACTTGCTCGCATTGCACGACGCGCAGGCGGGCACGACGTTGAGCAGCGTGTAGCGACCGCCCCGGGAGATGGGCAGCACGCAGTCCTTCTGCAACGGCGTGCCCGTCGCACCGCAGTAGGCGCACCCGCCCCACGCGTCCTGCAGCGCCGACCACTCGCTCGGGCTCAGGTCGTGCTCGACCGCCGCCATCCGCCGCTGCCGCTTCCTCGCAGCCCTGGCGCGACGGGTGCGGGCGGGAGGCATGGGTTCAGGGTAGGGGTGGGGCCTCGTCAGTCGACGTCGACTCGTCGCGCCTCGTCGAACAGGGAGACGTCGCAGACCGAGGCGCGCAGGGGTGAGCTCCCGCTGATGGGGTCGCTCGGCGTCTGGCTCAGCACCAGGTTGAGGTTCGCACTGTCAGGTCCGTAGGGCGGGTATCCCGGGGCCCCCAGCTCGTCGCAGGCGTCCCACCAGCCGTGCTCGCCGAACACCACCCCGGGGTCGAGGTTGGCGTTGAGCCTTGCGCGCGCCCGGACGCTCCCTCGTGGGGTGCTCAGTGAGACCCAGTCGCCAGCGGAGATCCCGCGGGCGGCGGCTGTGGACGGGTGCATCTCGACGTGCGGGTCAGGTGCGCTCCTGCGCAGGGCGGCGACCTGGCGGTGCTGGGTCTCGCAGAAGAACAACGACTTCGCACAGCTGAGCACCAATGGGTAGCGGCCTGCGAGGTCCGGCCGGGAGCGCGGGCTCGTCAGCGGCTCCTCGAACGTCGGCAGGGGTGCATGGCCGTGCGCGGCCAGGGTGGACGAGTACAGCTCGACCTTCCCGGACGGCGTGGCGAATCCGACGTCGACGTACTTGCGGTGGCGCGTCGTGAGCGGCACCCTCACGCCCGCCGGGTTGGCCCTCAGCTCCTCCAGGGTGATCCCGCTCGGAGCCAGCTGGTGGCGGAATGCGGCCTCGATGTCGCCGTCCCAGAAGTGTCGGCCGAGCCCGAGACGTGTCGCCAGGTCGAACACGATCTGCAGGTCCGAACGCGCCTCGCCGCGCGGCTTCACGAGCGGCTGCCGCAGCTGGACCAGCGACTGCGCGTCCTGGCTGTACTCGAAACCGATCTTGAGCGCCTCGGACTCGAAGGGCGTGGTCACGGGGAGCACGATGTCGGCGAGCTGGGCGGTCGGGGTCATGAAGAGGTCGGCCTGGGCGAAGAAGTCCAGGCGTCGCAGCGCGTCGCGGCCACGGAGGCTGTCGCCGTGGGCCATGACCATGTTGCCTCCGAAGCTGACCAGGGTCGTGATGCGTCGGTCGAGTGCCGCGGTGTAGAAGTCCTCGCCCGTGACGTACCCGAACCGGGCCGGTCCGAGCGGCCGCGCGTCGACACCGACGGCCGGCGGCAGCTCATCGGAGAGGAGCTCCATCCCGTCGATCGGGTTCGAGGGCACGGCCTCGAAGAGCACGTTCCCGCCCGGGACGTCCAAGCTGCCGGTCAAGGCGTACATGACGTCGATCGCGCGCACGGTCTGGGTGGTGCCGCTGTGCTGCTCGAGTCCGCTCCACGTGTAGAACGCGACCGGACGGGCCTCCCAGAGGGTCCTCGCAGCGGCGACGACGTCGCCGGCCGGGACGCCGGTGATCTCCTCGACCACCTCCGGCGAGAACTGCGCGCAGTGCGACACGAGCAGGTCCCAGACCGTCTCACCGCCGATCATGTCCGGCGCATTGGTCCAGTCACGCACGAAGTCGGCGTCGTACCAGCCGTTCTCGATCATGACGTGCGTGAGGGACAGGGCGAGTGCCGCGTCGGTGCCCGGCCTGACCCGGAGCCAGTGGTCGGCCTTGGCTGCGAGGCCTGCCTTGCGGGGGTCGACGACGATCAGCCTGGCGCCGCGTGCCACCGCAGCGGCGGTGCTGGTGGCGTGGGCCAGCCGGGCGACGGAGGGGTTGTAGCCCCAGAAGAGGATGCAGCCGGCGTTCTCGAGATCCGGCAGGTACACCCCCGGCACGGAAGCCCCGAACGTGTAGAGCGGTGCGAGGTAGCGCCCCCAGCCGCACAGCTCCATGTAGTTGCAGTAGTTCGGGCTGCCGAAGGCACGGATCAGCCGTTGGACCCAGTCGACCGCGTCGCTGATCGCCGAGGTGGAGGGAGAGCTCGAGCTGAATCCGACCGACTCCGGCCCGTCGGCAGCCGCTGCCGCGGTGAGTCGTGCGGCAACCGTGTCGAGCGCCTCGTCCCACGTGATGCGTTCCCATCCCGGGTCCGCGGCATCCTTGGGCTCGGTCCGCCGAAGCGGGTGGAGGAGCCGCGACTCGTGGTGGACGATCTGGGGCGCCGCCTTGCCCTTCACGCAGAGGGCCTTGCCGGTCGGGTGTGACGGATCGGGGAGCAGCGCCCGGAGGGCGCCGTCGACCACCTCGGCGCGCGCCCCACAACGCGACACGCACAACGGGCAGTACGTCGGAACCGGGCCCCGGTCCATCACCCGATTCTCGCGCGGTTGCCGCTCCCCGGCAACGCTCGCCCCGGCAGACGCTTCCCGCGCAGGCCACGCTCCCCGGGACTCGGTGTGGGGCCGTCGGCAACCGCGACCTGGTGGGCTGGTTCGCTGCGACACGGCGCGCGGGGCGGTACTACCGTGGTTCGAGGATGGATGAGTGACCTCGCGAGGGCGTGGAGGTGATCGGTGCCTGGAGAGGATGAGGACCTCCCTCCGGTCGCGCAGCGACCCGGTCGAGACGATGACCCGCGAAGCGATTGGCTCTTCCGCGGCGCTGCCTTGGCCGGTGCCGCGACGCTGCCGTTGGTCGTCATCGCGGGGACCATCTCCGACCCGAACTCGCGTGCCAGTGTCAACCCCGGCTCGTCCGACAGTGCCCTCGTCGAGGTGCTGATCGAGACCCGCGACGAACAGGCTTGGGCGTCCGCGTTGTTCGCGTTGGCCGCGGTGGGACTGTGGATCTTCCTCGGGCCGTTGTGGGTGAGACTTCGGCGCGGGTCGGAGTGGCTCGCGCTGGTCGCAGTGATCGGGGGCGTCATCGTCGGAGCAGTGCTGCTGTTCTGGTCCGGGTTCGCCCTCGTCGCCCTGGTTGCTGCGGACTACGGGGATGCGGTCGCGGCTCGGTTCCTGATGGTCGCCGGGTGGGAGACCGCCCGGGTCGCAGTAGCCCCCGCACTGGTCATGGTGGGCGCGACCACGCTCGCGGGGACGCGCCACGGGCTGTTCCCGACGGCGATCAACGTCTTCGGCGGTGTCTTCGCCCTCCTGCTGGCGCTGGGACTGTTTCCCGCGTCTCCGGCCGGCCTGATGGGGCTGGCGGTCATCGTGTGGGTGTTCGTCGTCGCCCTGCACCTCGCCTTCGCACACCCTCGTGCCGACACGCACCGCCGCGAACGCGCGATCTCAGGCTGATGCGAGCCCTCCTCACCGGAGTCTCGATCGCGACGAGGACGGCACCGCCTGCGAGAACTGGTCTGCGCTCACAGCACGGTGAAACCGGGCGGCAGTCCTTCCCGGCCGGTCGCGGCCCGCAGGAGCGGGCCCGCGAGCCCGCCCTCGACGGCGAGCTGCGCGACGAGCTCGACTGCCTGCGTCGCGGCGACCGGCGGCGGCTCTGTGGGCACGCCGATCGCTGCCCCGAGGTCCGCCGTGTGCACGACGAGCTCGAACGTGCGCGTCGGCAGGTAGTCGCTCAGTCGCATCCCGCCGGCGATGGTGGTGACCACCTCGGTGCCGTCACAGGCGGCGACCACAGGCAGCACGCGGGCCGCGATGGCTGCCACCGAGGCGGCGGGATCCGCACCCAGTGCTGCTCCTGCCTCGCGACCGCGCTCGGCCACGCCCGGGCCGGCGGCGAGCGCCCTGGTCGCGCCGTAGTACCCGACGGCCGACTCGACCTCGACGACCTCTGCGGGCCGGCCGAGGTAGGTCTCCACGGTCAGCAGCGACCGACTCGTGTGGCCGACCAGGCTACGCACGTCCCACTCGCCCAGCCCGGGTGCGTCCCACCTGCCGTCGACCAGCGCGGTGGTGGTGACGAACCATTGCGCAGCGTCTGCGAACGCCTGCTGGGAGGTCGGCCAGGGATGGTCCACGTTCCCGAGGTTACGACGCCGTGGCGCTCAGACGCATCGCACGCGGCGGTTTCGTACGCCACAATGGAGTCATGGACCAGGACGCCAGCGTGGGGGCCGACGGGTCTGGCGACGAGCCGCGGCAGGAGCACAAGGGCATCGTGCACTCGGCGACGGATCAGTTCCTGAGCAGCACGCGAACGCTGGTGGAGCAGATCGCCCGGGCGGGAGGGGCAGGCGCGCAGGCTGTCGTCCCGGAGCCGGTCCTCTCCTCGGCCAACCGCATGCTCGCCTCCATGCGCCAGGCAGTCGAGTCGGCGCCGCAGGTCGGGGCCGAGCTCGAGATCGTCCTGAAGGAGATCCGCGCCAAGAGGCTGACCATCCAGGCCATCACGGCCGAGCTCGCCGTCCTGGACGACCAGCTGGAGGTGCTGGAGCGGTCGCTGGTCCCGCTGCAGGCCTGGAGCGCCCAGTGGAGCAAGGTGCAGCACACCCTGCTGCACTCCCTGGACCTGCCGGCGGAACAGCAGGACTGATCAGCCCTCGCGGCGGTGGTCAGCACACGTGGTCGGGACTCCAGCCGGACAGCCCTTGGTGCATGCCCGGGTTCATCGTGCCGTCGAAGCCCATGCTCCGCTGACAGTCGCGCACGTGCTGACTGAAGTCCTGCCCGGTGCTGGCGGAAGCGGTGCCGGTGACGGACCCGAGGCCCACCAGGAGCCCTGCCAGGAGCAGGCCCGCTGACGCAGTGGTGGTGGTGTTCATGAGGTGTCCCCGTCCTACTGGGTGGCGGACGCTCCGCCTGTCTCCCAGACTCGGTGCGCCTCCAGGCACGAGGGGAGTGCCGGACGTCCTCGAGCACGGGACCGAATGGCCCCTGCCGGTCCGGTGTGATGGTTCGCCACGGGCGGAGCCAGGCAGCGCAACCCGGGTGAGGTTCACTTGTGTGGGTGATGAAGCTGCCGCCGGATCGGTCGACAGTAGTCATGTGCAACAGCTGTGTCGGCGCTCTCGACGAGTCACCTCGGTGCTGGTCGCCGTAGCGGCCGGCACGCTGTTGATCGGCTGCGGCGAGTCGAGTGACTCGAACGGATCAAGTGACCCGGCACGCAGTCCGAGCTCGTCGAACCCGGCTGCTTCCATGCCGGCAGGCTGCGCCGACGTGGGAGCCTTGGGAGCCTCGGCGCAAGCGCTCACGGAGACCGAGCCGCTGCAGGACGGGATCGACGCCTTGCACGCGGCGCTCGCTGATACGAAGGCGGCTGTGGCCACCGCCGTGACGGCCGGATCGGCGGAGCTGCAGCCGGCCGTCGAGCAGGTCCGGACGGCGTTCGCCGCCGTGCAGGCCGCGTCCGACGGTGTGACCGCTGGGACGCTCCGGGAGCATGCCCCGGCCATCGCGTCTGCGCTGCGGGGGCTGGAGGCGTCGCTCGCCCCGCTGAGCGCGACGCTGACGGAGGAGTGTCCGAAGCCCTGAACGTCGGTCACCTCGCGTCGGTGCGCGCCTCTATCGCTCGCAGCACCGCGGCCATGTCGGCGCGACCGTGCCCAAGGTGTTCGGCTTCCGCAAACAGGTCGCGGCAGGTGTCGAGGACGGGGGAGGACACGCCGGCCCGGCGGGCCGCGTCCGCTACGAGTCGGCTGTTGTAGTGCACGTCCCTGATCGATGCCTGCACCTCGAAGTCGCCGCGCGTGAGCTTGTCGAGCTTGAGCCGCGAGACGTTGCTGGCCATCGGCCCGGAGTCGAGCACCGACCGGAAGACCTCCAGGTCCAGGCCGTTGTGCTCGGCGAAGTGGAACGCCTCCGCCAGACCGGTGACCTGGGTGATGAGGAAGAGGTTGACGGCCAGCTTCATCCGCGTCGCGTTCGGGACCTCGCCGCAGCGCACCGTGGTTGCGCAGAGCGGCGCGAGCAGCGGAAGCACCGCATCGACGGCCGCGTCGGGACCGGCCACCATCCCCACCAGCTGGCCGGCCTCCGCGGGGCGACGCGACCCCGACACCGGTGCCTCGACATAGAGGCCACCTGCCGACGTCGTGTCCTCGGAGAGCTGCTCGGAGTACGACGCCTCCGTCGTGCCCATCTGGACGAGCGTCCGTCCGGCCACCATCTGAGCGAAGCGGGGGGTGCCACGCTCGAGCACCTCGTCGATCACCGTGCCGTTGGCCAGCATGACGAACACCGTCCGCGCGTCGCGGAACACGCGAGCCGGGCTGTCAGCGACCGTGGCGCCGGCCGCGCGCGCGAGCTCCGCCTTGTCACCAGAACGGTTCCAGACCACCAGCGGCGTACCGGCACGGACCAGGTTGAGCGCCATGGGCAGGCCCATATTTCCGAGGCCGATGAATCCGACGCTCATGATTGCCTCCTGCAGCTCGTCCATCGACTGCCGCCGACCACCTGGCTCGACGTGCTCACTGTGAACCCCTTCGGGCTCAGCGTGCCGCGGTTGCGCGGTCCTGGGCCAGCACGCATCCGGACGGTTGTCGTCGGATTGGCGCCACTGCGGTCGCACCGTCGCCGGGGTGTCGACGTACGTTGGGCTCGTGCTTGATGCGACGCGCGGACATCTGGTCGCCGAGCGGTTCGGGCTGGGAGAGCACGGCTCGCTGGACGGCCCGGTCGCCTTCGGGCGGCTGGGTGAGATCTGGCAGCTGGCCACCGAACGCGGCCGCTTCGCTGTGAAGCATGCGCAGCTCGCGGTCTCCCCGGAGGACGCCGAGCTCGACGCGGCCTTCCAGGAGTCGTCACGTCGGGCAGGGGTACCCATGCCGGCCGTGGTCCGCGCCGTCGACGGCACGGTCGTCGCTGACGTCGGCGGCGACCACGTGCGGGTCTACGAGTGGATCGACGTCCTGCCGGCCGATCGTCGGCTCGATCCCCGCGAGCTCGGCCAGCTGCTGGCGGCCATCCACGCGGTCGTGGTGACCACCGACGCGCCTGTTGACGGTTGGTACGTCGACCCGGTCGGCGCCGAGACGTGGCGGGAGCTGCTCATGCGTCTGCGACTGGCCGACGCCCCCTTCGTCGACCGGTTCGAGGACCTGCTCCCCGCCGTCTGTGAGGCGGAGGGCATCCTCGTTCCGCCGCGCGGGGTCCAGGTCTGTCACCGAGACCTGTGGGCGGACAACGTCCGCCGGACGCCGGACGGCGGGCTGGTCGTGCTGGACTGGGAGAACAGCGGACCCGGCGACGTCAACGGCGAGCTCGGCTGCGCCCTCTTCGAGTACGGACTGGGACAGGCCGATCGGATGCGCTCCCTGTACGACGCCTACCTCACCGCCGGCGGCCCCGGCCGCGTGGTCGACCGTGGCGACCTGACCATGCTGGTGGCCCAGCTCGGCAACATCGCCCGGGTCGGCTGCGAACGCTGGTTGGCCTCCTCGACCGACCAGGAACGGGCACGCAACGCCGACTGGGTGAGCGAGTTCCTGGACGAACCGGTCACCCTCGAGACGGTCGATCGGATCCTCGTCGCCGTGAACGGCTGACGACGCGAGGTGACCTCAAGTCGGTCCGCGCTCGTGCCGGGTGCCCGGATCGCGGCGCATTGCAGCGCCCCGGACGGTACGCGGCGCATAGACGCACGCGCTTGATTGGCGGAACTCCGAGTCACGTTCTTGATACGCCCTGATCCGCTGTCTGGGGGCGGGGCATGTTCGGTCGCTGGGGGCGTGCCCGTCCACGATCGGGCTAGGGTCGCGAGGGTGTCCACCACGTCGTCCGCGGCCTTCGCAGCCTCGATCGGAGGGATCGCGGGAGCGTCGCTGGCCGCGCACCGCGGCGTGAGGACCGCGGCGCGTGCCGCGTTCGTGGGGGCCATCGGCCTGGGGGCATCGGAGGCGGTGGCCCGCTCCCGCCAGGAGGAGGGCGAGATCCCGGCACTGTGGCAGAGGATCGCGGTGAGTGCCGCACTCGCCGCACCGCTGGGCTGGATCGCGGAGAGAGGTGCCGGTGCAGGCCCTCGAACCGTCGGGACGGCGACGGGCGCCATGGTCGGGGCGATGGGGCTGCGACCGCAGAAGGTGGCGATGGGCCCGGTCGTCGGCCTCGTCGTAGGGAAGGTACTCGCGGGCCGACAGGCCTCCGCCGCCGAGGTCGCCAGCACCACCGTGCTCGCCTACCGCAGCTTGTCCGCACTGGTCTTCCGCGACGCCCAACTCAGTCTGCTCGCCGAACGCGTCCGCGCCGCCGACCTGCCGTTCGTGGTGCCCCGGCCCGCGCGCTCCAGGTACGTCGGCACCACCTATGTCAGAGACCTTGCCGAGGAACTGGGTGCGCACTACATCGCCGACGCTCCGGATGCCGGGATCGTCGCCTCCCTCGACGCCCTGGCCGGACCGGCGCTCGACCCGCGTCAGGTCGACCCACTGGTGCGGGAGTTCTACGAGCACACCACCCGGTTCGCCCTCGACATCGTGCCGCAGTGGCGGCTGTGGGTCCGGCCCGGCTACCTGCTCTACCGCACCCTCGTGGCGCGCCCACTTGGACAGGCCAGCATTCCGATGAACCAGCGAGAAGCCCAACGCGGGATCCTCAGCCGGATCGACACCGTCACCGGGGTCGACGGCGTGGTGTCCGTGCGCGGCTGGGTTCGGTCGTTCGCCGACAACGACGAGCCGATCATGCTCGGGATCTACACCACCTACACCCACGACAACGTCGGCTACGTCAGCGTCGGATTCCCCGTCCCGGAGGGCAGCTTCACCGCGACGCTTCTGCCGCGGTCACGACCCGACCGGGGCCTGTTGCTGACCAGTCGGGCACATGACGGCCAAGCCGGGCACTATCTCACCTACATCGACACGGCTGCAGACGAACTGACCGCGCTTGCCGTGCACGGATTCGAGGAGCAGCTCGATGTCTACGTCGGCAACGGTTCGCTGCGCGCGGAACACACGTTCTGGATCTTCGGCTTCCCGTTCCTGACGCTGCACTACCGGATCACACGCAAGCACCCAGCCTGATCCGCCGGCCGCTACCGGCGAGGCATGAGCCCGTCAGCGTGTCGGTCAGGCCGCTTGGGGTTGACACCGGAACGGCATGGCTACGATGCTTAGCCAATGGCTACGAGCATTAGCCAACCGCGGTTGGATCGGGTTGCCTTGCGCCGCCAGGCGACGATTGAAGAAGCACTCGACCACGCTGAGCGGATCGTGACCGAGGGTGGCGCCGGTGCGGTGACGATTGCCGAGATCGCTCGCCAGATGGGCATGCGTCCACCGTCGCTCTACAAGTACTTCCCGTCGCTGCACGGCGTGTACGACGCGCTGTTCGCTCGCGGCAACGCCCGCTTGGCGTCGTACGTCGACGAAGCCGTCCGGGATCTCGATCCGGGCCTCGACCGACTCCTCGAGGCAACCCGGGCGATCGTGCGGTGGTCGATGATCAACCGTGGCCTGGCGCCGTTGCTCTTCTGGCGACCGATACCGGGCTTCGAGCCCAGCCCCTCGGCGTACACCCTTGCTCAGCACCTGGTCGAGCGGTCCCGGGCGGATCTGACGACTGCCGTGCGCAAGGGCGAGCTGGCGCCACACGCTGACAGCGACGAGGTCTTTCGTCTGTTCACCTCCATCAGCGCCGGACTTTGCTCACAGCAGCTGGCGAACGAGCCCGACGCGACGTACGAGTCCGGGCTCTTCACCTCGCTCACCAACCAGGCGCTCGACATGTTCGTCCAGCATCACGCAACACCACCCAGGAAGGCACGCGCATGAGGCAGGAACTCACCCACGACACCGTGGAGCGCTACATCGAGGCCCCGCCCGAGGCCCTGTACGACGTTGTTGCCGACGTCACCCGTACGCCGGAACTCTCCCCGGAGGTCGTCGCCTGCGAGTGGATCGACGGCGCCACCGGACCAGCGGTAGGCGTGCGTTTCCGAGCCACGAACCATGCCGGACGCGGCCCGGACTGGCACAACACGCCTGTCATCACCGTCGCCGAGCGTGGCCGAGAGTTCGCGTTCTCCCGCACCGAGAAAGGTGCCGGCACGATCGCGTGGAGGTATGTCTTCACGCCAGAGAGGAGCGGCACCCGCATCACGGAGTCCTACGAGGTCACTCGGCCGGTGACATTGTTCGGTTGGTTCATCATCGGCGTCCTCTACGGCAACAAGGACCGCCGGGGCGATCTCCGCCGGGGAATGGCCGAGACGCTACAGCGGCTCGATGCTCTGACCGAGAAAGCGCAACGCCATCCTGACGTGGCCGAACGCTCGAGTCAGCAGCGCTGAACACATCT
>DATIAJ010000021.1:0-4399 GCA_035458105.1 Nocardioides sp.
AAAGTCCCCGCCGCAGCGGGGACTTCTACGAGATGACGGCGCGGGTGCGCGTCAGGCGTTGGGGCGCTTGCCGTGGTTCGCGCCCTTCTTCTTGCGAGCGCGGCGCTTGCGTCCGGTCTTGCCCATGGTGGTCCTCCTGGAATCGGTGCTCGGAGCAGTGTCTCAAATCCGCCCGGAGGCGGCGAATCGGCCTCAGGCGTTGCCCTCGGTGATCTGGACCTTCACCTCGCGCAGCTGCAGGCGTACGCGGTCGCGCAGCGACTCCGGAGCCGACTCCGAGCAGGAGCGGGCGACGAGCTGCTTCACGGCCTTCTGCAGGTCGTGGCGCTCGAGGCAGGGCCCGCACTCGCGCAGGTGCATCTCGACGACGGCGCAGTCGGCCTGGTCGAGCTCGTTGTCGATGAAGTAGACGATGCGCTCGATGTAGTCGACGCAGTCGTCGCCGCTGTCCATGCCGTGCTCGTGGCTGCTCACGACTCGCTCCCCTCTCCCGGACCGGGCACGGTGGACGCCGGCAGGAGATCGTTGGCCCGCACGTAGTCGGCCAGCATGTCGCGCAGCTGGCGGCGACCGCGGTGCAGGCGCGACATCACGGTGCCGATCGGGGTGTCCATGATCTCGGCGATCTCCTTGTAGGGGAACCCCTCGACGTCGGCGAGGTAGACCGCCAGGCGGAACTCCTCGGGCAGGCGCTGCAGCGCGTCCTTGACCTCCGAGTCGGGCAGGTGCTCGAGCGCCTCCATCTCCGCGGACCGGAGGCCGGTCGAGGAGTGCGACTCCGCCCGGGCGAGCTGCCAGTCCTCGACGTCCTCGGACATCGACTGCTGCGGCTGCCGCTGCTTCTTGCGGTAGGAGTTGATGTAGGTGTTCGTGAGGATGCGGTAGAGCCAGGCCTTGAGGTTGGTGCCGGGCTTGAACTGGTGGAAGGCGCTGTAGGCCTTGGCGAACGTCTCCTGCACGAGGTCCTCGGCGTCGGCCGGGTTGCGGGTCATCCGCATCGCCGCGCCGTAGAGCTGGTCGAGGTAGGGCAGTGCGTCGCGCTCGAAGCGCGCGGAGCGCTGGTCGGCGGTCTCGTCCTCGACGGCGACCTCTGCAGGTGGGGACATCTCGTCCCGGAGGGATTCAGTCATCGCCTCCCACAGTACCGCCGTGGGTCGATCGAGGGTCATCGCAGTCACACCGAACAGAACACGTCACCCCCGCCGGGGATTCCCGACCACTTCACGCACCAGCCACTCCAGGGTCGACTCCACCACGATCCCCATCGCCTCGTCCTGGGTCACCTCACCCCGAGCGGGCACCTTCAGGGCGTGGTCGCCCCCCGGGATCACCACCAGGTCGAGCCCGTCGAGGTCGCCGGGGAACTCCTCGGGCCGACCCATCGGGTCGCGCTCCCCCTGCACCACGAGCGTCGGCAGGCCCACGGCCTCCAGCTCCCCCAGCCGGGTCGGCTCGGTCCTCCCGGGAGCGTGGAGCGGGAACGACAGGGCCAGGCACCCCGTCGCGCCCAGCGCCCGCGCCGTGCGGGCCGCTGAGCGGGCGCCGGCCGACCGGCCACCCACGACGAGCGGCGTGCGCACACGCATCACGTCGGCGGCGCACCGCAGCGCCGTGTCGAGCGTCGGCGGGGCGGTCGCGATCTTGCGGCCCGCGACCCGCCACGGCTGCTCGAACAGCACGACCGACACGCCCTGGGCGGGCAGCGCCTCGGCCAGCGCCCACAGGTCGCGGGCGTCCACGCCGCCGCCGGCGCCGTGGCTGAGCAGCAGGGTCGCCATCGGGCTGGTGGCGCGTCGTGTGTGCAGGCGACCCTCGCCGTGGGGGGTGTCAACGGACCGGACGGACGCCTTCTTCACTCGACCTCCTCCACGGGCAGCGGCTCCACGAGCTCGGGCCCGTTGTTGCGCACGTTGCTCACCAGGGTCGGCACCGGATAGGCCTCGAGGCGGCCGGGGGCGGCCGGCACGAGGAGGGAGGTGTCGCCGGGCGTCGCCGGGTCGAGCCAGTCGTGCCAGCGCTCGCGCTCGACCATCAGCGGCATCCGGTCATGGATGTGGCCGAGGGAGTCCTCGGCCTCGGTCGTCAGCACCGTGCAGGTCCAGCGGAAGCGGTCGGGGTCGTCGTCCGACCTCGTCGGGTCGCGCCAGATCTCGTAGAGCCCGGCCATCGCCAGCACCCCGCCGTCCTTGGGGCGGATGAAGAACGGCTGCTTGACCGGCTTGCCCTTCGCGTTGGTGCGCGAGGTGGGGTACCACTCGAAGTAGCCGTCGGCGGGCAGCAGCGCCCGTCGGGTGGCGAAGGCCTTGCGGTAGGCCGGCTTCTCCGCGACGGTCTCCATCCGCGCGTTGATCATCCGGTTGCCGATCGAGGGGTCCTTGGCCCACGACGGCACGAGGCCCCACGTGAGGACGCGGAGCTGCCGGACGGCAGGGTCCGGCGACTCGCGCGACGGCGGCCGCTCGACCACGGCGTAGACCTCCTTGGTCGGCGCGACGTTGTAGTCGGCCGCCAGGGGCGCGGCGATCCGGGTCTCGACGACCTCGAACTCCTCGACGAGGTCGTCCGGGCTCCGGGACGAGGCGTAGCGACCACACACAGCACCCACCCTAGGGGAGCCGGCCGACAGGGCCGCTCAGCCGCGGGCCAGCTCGTCGAGCAGCATGCCGGCGATCGCGTCGGTGCTCGGGAGCCCCTCGATCCACACGCGCACCGGGGAGTCCGGCTCCGCGCCGTCGAGGAGCGTGCGCAGCACCCGGACCCGTCGCCCGAGGTGACCGTCGCGCCGGGTCAGGATCCCGACCCGGTGCAGCCCGAGCCGCGCCACCGTCTCGTCCCGCGCGAACGCCGTGCGCGCGAGCTCACCCGACCGCGCCAGGCGCATGGCCCGGGTGAAGTGGTCACCGGGCTCGTCGGACGGGTCGTCACCGGACGGCATCTCGAAGACGACCAGCGCGAAGCCGCCGATGCCGTTGTCGGTCCCCGCACCCCCGAGCCGGTAGAGCTCCGAGAGGCGGCTGCGCAGGTGCGCCTGGCTGGACAGGCCGGTGAGCGGGTCCTCGCAGGAGAGCTGGTTGAGGTAGCCCAGCGTGGTCTCGCTCCACGCGGTCAGCAGCGCGGTGACGACGTCGTACGACGGATCGGCGCCGGTCAGGCACCGCCACGTGTCGCGCAGCCCGGCGAGGGTCTCCTCCATCGATGCCCCGTCGCGAGCCAGCTCCTGGCCTGCGACGGCGCAGACTCCGAGGACGTCCGATCCTGAGGTGAGCGCCTCGCCGACAGCCTCGAACCGGTGCGGCAACCCCGACCGCTCGACGGTGGGCTCCGGCGCGCTCACCCCAGGATCGGCGGCCGTGACACGACGCCCACGCACGGCGAAGATCTTCACGGCACACCCCCTCCGGGTTTCTCCAGTCATGCCCTGGGCATGCTCTGCTGGTGTGACGGGTCTCATCGCCACCCATGACGCGGACTCGGACGAAAATCCCGATTCTTCACTTTCCCGGTCCCGCGACGCCCCGCCGGGGCTACAGTCGGATGGACCGGCGACCGCCGGGTGGGGTTTTTCGGAAGCGTCCAACCATGAGCGTGCAGTCATGAGCGTGGCCACCAGCGTCGAGGCGCCCAGCGACGCTGAGCTGATCTCTGCCGTCCGCGGCGGGGACGTCGATGCCTACGGCACGCTCTTCGAGCGCCATGTCGAGGCAGCCCGCCGGCTCGCGCGCCAGCTGGTGCCCGCGGGCGACGCCGAGGACCTCGTGTCCGAGGCCTTCGTGAAGGTGCTCGGGGTGCTCCAGCGGGGCGGCGGGCCCGACCTCGCCTTCCGTGCGTACCTCCTGACCGCCGTCCGGCGGCTCCAGGTCGACCGCTTCCGGGCCGGGGCCCGGCTGCACACCACCGACGACATGGAGGCCTTCGACCCGGGCGTGCCGTTCCGCGACACGGCCGTCGAGGGCTTCGAGAGCGCGACCGCCGCCCGGGCCTTCGCGTCGCTGCCCGAGCGGTGGCAGCTGGTGCTGTGGCACACCGAGGTGGAGGGCCAGAAGCCGGCCGACATCGCCGTGCTGCTGGGCATGAGCGCCAACTCCGTCTCCGCGCTCGCCTACCGCGCCCGTGAGGGGCTGCGCCAGGCCTACCTCAACGAGCACGCGTCCGAGCTCGACGACGAGAGCTGCCAGTGGACGCGCACCCACCTCGGCGCCTACATCCGCAGCGGGATCTCGCGGCGGGACGCCGGCAAGGTCGAGGACCACCTCGGGGGATGCCGCACCTGCGCGGCGATCTACCTCGAGCTCAGCGAGGTCAACTCCAACCTCGGCGCCGTCCTGGCGCCGCTGCTGCTCGGGAGCGTCGGCGCGGCGTACGTCTCGGCCACCACCGGGGCCGCGGCGCCGGTCGGCCT
>DATIAJ010000022.1:0-2020 GCA_035458105.1 Nocardioides sp.
TCCTGCGGACCTACCCCTTCAAGCGTCCGCGCTACCCGTTCGCCCCGGACGGCGAGCGATCGATCGCGCGCGCCTACTCGCGCGCCTTCAGCCGGGCGCGCAGGCTGGTCTACGTGGAGGACCAGTACTTCTGGTCCGACGTCGTCGCCGCGACCCTCGCCGACGCGCTGCGCCGCGAGCCCGGCCTCCAGGTCATCGCCGTCGTGCCGCGCTTCCCCGAGGACGACGGCAGGGTCGCCGGTCCCCCGATGAAGCACGGGCAGCGCATCGCGTGGGAGCGGCTGAAGGAGGCCGGCGGCGACCGCTTCGCGATGTTCGACCTGCACAACGCCGAGGGCACCCCGATCTACGTCCACGCCAAGGTCTGCGTCGTCGACGACGAGTGGATGACGGTCGGCTCGGACAACCTCAACCTCCGCTCGTGGACGCACGACTCCGAGCTGACCTGCGCCGTGGTCGACCCGGCCGGCACCCTGCCGCGCGACCTGCGCACGTCGCTGTGGGCCGAGCACCTCGGCCTGCCCGACGACGACGCGCGCCTCGCCGACCTCGACGACCCGATGGCCCTGTGGACCTCGCGTGTGGGCGCTCCGGGCAGCCGGATCGCGGTGCACGACCCGCCCCGGCTGCGACGTCGTACGACGCTGTGGGCGCGGCCGGCCTACCACCTTGCCTACGACCCCGACGGCCGACCGCGGCGGCTGCGCGGCACGACGGACTTCTAGGCAGGATCGAGGCTCGCTGCCACGTCCGGGCGCTGCCGCAGCACCTCGGGGAGGAGGTGCTCGAGGACGCCGACCTCCTCGACGTTGTGCCGCACCCAGGCCTCGGCCATCTCCGGCGGGAAGACGCGGGAGGTCAGGTAGCGGTTGACCGGTGCGGCGGCTCGACCGAGGGCACCGAGGTCCATGACGCTGACGTAGTGGGTGCCCTCGCTGCCCGCCGACCACGTGTGCTCGAGCTGGAACACCTGGGCGCCCAGGACGCGACGTACGAGCCGGATGCCGGTCTCGTCGAGCTTCTCGACCCGCTCCACGGAGTCGACCCCGAAGTCCTCGTTGCGCCCGAACGCCTCGACGATCCGGTAGCGCGCGCCCTCCCCCGCGCCCCCGCCCGGCGCCGGGCGCGCCAGCTCCCAGCGGACGTGGTCGAGCGGGTGCCAGGCGAGGTAGCCGGGCATCTCCTGACCGGCGTAGCTCACGTTGTCACCGATGTGGCAGAACCACCACAGCAGCATCGCCGGAGTGATCCCCGCCAGCGGCCGGTGGTCGATCGTCACCCGCATCCTGTGGTGGGACAGCCTGCTGATGCTCGAGCGGGCGGAGCCGGGCTCGCGCAGCGGGTGCAGCACCGGGCGCGGGGGCAGGAGCTCCACTCGACGGGGCACGGCGTCTCCCTCCGGGACACGGGACCCTCCCGACGATAGGGCCCGGACCAGCGCAAGGTCAGCCCCGGACCGGCAGGTGCAGGACCACGTCCTCCATCCGCATCGCGCCGACGACGCGGCTGCCGAAGCCGACCGACATGTCCGAGATCGGGGCGACGGTGAGGAAGAGCGTCTGCCCGGCGGGTACGTCGACCGCGACCGAGGGCAGCTCGACCCCGCGCCGCGGCTTGTCGATCGCGATGCCGTTCTCGCGGATGGGCAGCATGTTGTTCTGCACGATCCGCGCGTCGAGCGGGCTGGTCCCGACCGACAGGCCGAGGAAGGCACGGTTGTCGAGGCCGATGGTCGTGAGCCTCGCGTCGAGGGTGGGCGAGCCGGCGATCGTGAGCGGGCCCTGCGCGACGGGGTAGGCGACGGGTGCGCCGACGCCGACGGTGCTGACGACCTCGCCTAGCTCGACGTCGGTGGTGGGCGAGACGGCGGGCACGCTCACGCAGCGGTCGCCTGCTGCGGTGGTCAGGTGGTAGCGCCCGAAGCCGGTCAGCCCCGTCCTCTCGCCCTGGAGGTTCTGCTGGAGGAACCGCAGGCCGAGGTCGGCGAACGTCGGGCTGCCGAGCGTCGGCGAGCAGGCGT
>DATIAJ010000023.1:0-18267 GCA_035458105.1 Nocardioides sp.
GCCTCGTCCACGAGCCGCTGGCACTGCTCGGGGTCGGCCACGTCGGTCGCGACCGTGAGCACCCGCCGGCCGGTCGAGCGGACGGAGTCGGCGACCCGCTCGAGCTTGTCGACCCGGCGCGCTCCGAGCACGACGTCGGCGCCTGCCTCGGCGAAGCAGTGCGCGAACGCGACACCCAGCCCGCTCGAGGCGCCGGTGACGATGACGACCTTGCCGTCGAGGCGGAAGAGATCCATGACGCTCATGCTCGGGACCCTAGGACGTGCCGCTCGTCACCCTCGTCACGGGGGTCACCGGTGCCCGCGGCAGGTCGCGCACGGACCGGGAGCAGAGCACCAGCGCCACGACCGCGACGTACGCGATCGCCGAGGCGACCAGGACCGGCGTGAAGCCGAAGGCGAGGGCGAGCGGGCCGTAGGCGAGCTGGCCGACCGGTATCGCCACGAACGAGCCGAGGGCGTCGTAGGAGTAGGCGCGCGAGAGCATGCCGTCCTCGATGTTCTCCTGCATCGCCAGGTTCCAGCCCATGCCGAAGACCTCGATCCCGGCCCCGGCCAGGAAGGCCGTGGTGACGAGGCCGACAAGGGTGGGGGAGACGCCGAGGAGAAGCATCGGCGGCGCCATCATCGCCACGCCGAGCATGCCGAGCAGCAGCGGTCGCTCGAGGCGTACGCGCAGCAGGACGATCGTGGTGAGGAGCAGGCCGACGGCCTCAGCGGACAGCACGATGCCCCAGGCCTGACGACCGATGGTGTCGTCGGCGACCGCCGGCCCCAACGTGGACCAGGCGCCCGCGTGGATCGCGTTCAGGACGCCGAAGCCGACGACCACGATCCACAGCCAGGGGGTCGCCCAGAAGAAGGACCAGCCCTCCCGCAGCTCGCGCAGCGTGTCTGGCACCGCCGCGCGGGGCGGCCTGGCGGGCACGCGCACCGGGACGAGGAGCAGCGCGGCGAGCAGCCAGGTGGCGGCATCGACGGCGAGGGCCCAGCCCGACCCGACCGTGACCACCAGCAGGGCGCCGGCTGTCGGCCCGAGCACCATCATGCCGTTGCGGGTCAGCGACACGAGGGCGTTCGCAGGCTGCAGCTCAGCGCGATCGACGAGCTGGGGAAGCACGCTGGCCATCGCGGGGAACCCCACGCCGGACACGATCCCGTGGACGACGGACAGCACCACCAGCATCCAGACCTCGGCGTGGCCCGCCAGCACGAGCACGGCGATAGCGCCTTGGCTGAACGCGGAGGCGAGGTTGGAGAACTGCAGCACGAGGGTCCGCGGGAACCGGTCTGCGATCACGCCCCCGTAGAGCAGCAGCGCGATCATGGGGATCGTGTGGGCGGCCAGCACTTGGCCGAGCGCGCTGGGGGAGTCGGTGATGTCGAGGACGGCGAAGGCGAGGGCGATGCTCGCCATCATGTTGCCGAAGGTGTTGACGAGCCGTGAGGCGAAGTACCACGCGAAGTTGCGGTTGCGCAGCGGCGAGAGCGCGTCGGCCCAGGTCACCGCGACTCCTCTGCATCCCAGCGCGCGGCCTCGCCGGTGAGCCCGCCCGCCATCGTGAAGGCGGTGTGCGTGACGCTGACGTGCACGGTGTCCGGCGTCCCGGCGGGTCGGGCGGCGGCGTGCAGCAGGTGCGAGGCCTCGTGGAGCAGGTCGAGCGCCCGCCGCCAGCTCGCGACGTCCACCCAAGCCTCCAGGTCGCTGGAGGTCGCCGCACCCGGCGCCGAGTCGAGCAGCCGGCGCTCGGTCTCGGCGGCCATGGCGCGGGCGTAGGCGATCCGCTCGTCGAGCCCGGGCCGGTGCTCGGAGACGGCACGCGTGGCGTCGTACCGGTAGCGCTTGGCGATGCCACCGCGGATCTTCTCCTCGCTCGCCACGACGAGAACGCCGACGTCGTGCAGCTGGCGCAGGTGGTACGACGCGTTGGCGTGGGTCAGGTCGAGGGCGCGGGCCACCTCGGCGGCGCTCATCGCCTCGGCGGTCAGCAGCGACAGGATGCGCAGCCGCACCGGATGCGCCGTCGCGCGCAGCCGGGCCACGGCGTCGGGATCGGTCTCGTCCACCACGTCGTACCCCTCCACGAGTTCTTGGGGAGTGAGTGTGCCCGGGTGCCGGGCGACTGTCAAACACTTCTTGGGAGGTTGTCCCGGTTCCGACCCTGAGACCACCCTGACTCGACCCCGGAAGGGGATGATTCCGGCCCGGCGGCGTGCTTGGCTTGTCATCGACAAGGGAGCGGGCACCCGGCCCGCCCGAGGAGTGAGTGAGATGTCCGACCAGTACCCCACCGACCCGCAGGCGGGCGATCCGACGCGGGCCTACGGCCAGCAGCCGGAGAGCGCCAACCGCGCCGTCCCGACGACGATGTCCCCGCAGGACGAGCGCACCTGGGGCGCGATCAGCCACGCCGGCGCGGTGGTCGCGATGATCTGCTCCGCCGGCTTCCTCGGGTTCCTGGCCTCGATCGCGGTCTACGTCGTCTACAAGGACCGGGGCCCCTTCGTCCGCGCCCACGCAGCGAACTCGATCAACGTCCAGATCTCCATGTTCATCTGGCTCGTCGTCGCCACGGTGCTCTACGTCGTCCTCGGCCTCATCACGCTCGGCATCGGCTTCGTCGTCCTCCTGCCGGTCTTCCTCGTGCCCCCGGTCGTGGCGGGCATCATGCACGTCATCGGCGCGGTGAAGGCCTACAACGGCGAGTGGTGGAACCCGCCGTTCACCCCCCAGTTCGTCCGCTGACCTCGACCAGCTCGCGCAGCAGCTCGTCCTGCCAGGCGAACGCCGCCCGGGCCCGGTCCGACAGGCCGGGTCCGGGCAGCAGCGCCTCCACCTGCTCGGCCGTGCCGGCGGGCAGGTCGGTGCGCAGGTAGCGCAGCCCGAAGTCGTGGCGTGCCGGGCAGTGCCGGACGCGAAGCAGCCGTACCAGGGGCTCGACGGCGAAGCGCAGGTGGAGGCCCGTCGCCTCGGCCAGGTCGCCCCGCGCGATCGCCCGCTCCACCAGCCACGCCCCGGTCTGCCGGCGCGCGGCTGCCTGCTCGACCGCCTGCGCACGCTGCGCCTGCATCTCCGCCTCGTCGTCGTCCTCGAGGTGGAGCAGGCCGGCCGGGTCGTGCAGGACGAGGGGTACGCCGTGCCGGCGGGTGTCCATCGTGAGCCGCTCCGGCGTGGTCTGGATGACGACGTCGAGCAGGCGCGTGGGCCGGGACAGGTCGGCGGCGTCGGGCTGCAGGTGGATGAAGCACTGCCGCCCCGTCGGCCAGGTCGCCACCGGCAGCTCCCAGACGTGGTCGACCGGGAGCTCGCGCCGCGCGAGCGCCAGCACGGCGTCGTACGTCGTCGCGGCGTCGCCGTCGCACCAGGCCTCGACGTCGAGGTCGGAGTGGTCGTCCCAGCCCCCGGTCACCGCCGACCCGTTGACGACGACGACCTGGAGCGCGGGCACGTGGTCGGGAAGGGCGGCGAGGAGGGCGAGGACGTCGTCGTACCGGCTGAGGTCGGGGTGGGCGGGAGCGGGGTCGGGCACGGGGATCAGTATGCGGCGGGTGAAGCGCTACCATGGGGGCATGCGGTCGCAGATCCTGCTTCTTCGACAGCCGCGCTGACCCACCGTCCAGGCAGTCATCGCGGCACCCCTCCATGCGTGAGGGGTTTTTTCATGTCGGGAGCAGGACCCACAGGAGCGAGAGAGATGAACCCCGAGCAGAGCACCCACGGCGAGACCACCTACGACATCGAGGCCACCGAGACGAAGTGGCAGCGCGTCTGGGAGGAGCTCCAGCCCTTCCGGGCCGACGACGACAGCCCGCGCGAGAAGCGCTACGCGCTGACGATGTTCCCCTACCCGAGCGGCGACCTGCACATGGGACACGCCGAGGTGTTCGCGCTGCACGACGTGGTGGCGCGCTACTGGTGGCAGCGCGGCTACGAGGTGCTGAACCCGATGGGCTTCGACTCCTTCGGCTTGCCCGCCGAGAACGCCGCGATCCGCAACGACGAGCACCCCGACACCTACACCCGCGCCAACATCGCGCGCTCGATCGAGTCGTGCAAGAGGTACGCCGCGTCGTTCGACTGGTCGCGCACCTTCAACACCTCCGACCCCGGCTACTACCGGTGGACACAGTGGTTGTTCCTGGAGCTGTACGAGCGCGGCCTGGCCTACCGCAAGAACAGCCCGGTCAACTGGTGCCCGCAGGACCAGACGGTCCTGGCCAACGAGCAGGTCGTCGGCGGCATGTGCGAGCGCTGCGGGGCGGAGGTGACGAAGAAGGAGCTGACCCAGTGGTACTTCAAGATCACCGACTACGCCCAGGAGCTGCTGGACAGCCTGGACGAGCTGGAGAAGACCTGGCCCGACCGCGTCGTCACGGCCCAGCGCAACTGGATCGGTCGCTCGGAGGGCGCGCACGTCGACTTCGTCGTCGACGGTCGTGACGAGCCGGTCACGGTCTACACGACGCGGCCCGACACGCTGTTCGGCGCGACCTTCATGGTGGTGGCGGCTGACGCGGCGCTGGCCTCCGAGCTGGTCACCGACGAGCAGCGCCCGGCGCTCGAGGACTACCTGGTCGAGGTCCGCAAGGAGACCGAGATCAACCGGTTGGCCACCGACCGCGCCAAGACCGGTGTCTTCCTGGGGGTGCACGCGACCAACCCGCTGACGGGCACCCGGATCCCGGTGTACGCGGCCGACTACGTGCTGGCCGACTACGGCACCGGCGCGATCATGGCCGTCCCCGGCCAGGACCAGCGCGACTGGGAGTTCGCCGAGGCGTTCGACCTGCCGGTCGTCCGCACGGTCCAGCCGCCCGAGGGCTGGGAGGGCGAGGCCTTCACCGGCGACGGTCCGGCGATCAACTCCGCGAACGACGAGATCGACCTGTCCGGGATGGGCGTCGCCGAGGCCAAGAGCACGACGATCGCCTACCTGGAGCGCCAGGGCCTGGGACGAGGCACGGTCAACTTCCGCCTGCGCGACTGGCTGGTGAGCCGCCAGCGCTTCTGGGGCCCGCCGATCCCGATCATCCACTGCCCGGTCGACGGCGAGGTCCCGGTTCCCGCCGACCAGCTGCCCGTCACGCTGCCCGACCTGCGCGGTGCCGACCTGAAGCCGAAGGGCACCTCGCCCCTGGGCGGGGCGACCGACTGGGTCCAGGTCGAGTGCCCGACCTGCGGCGGCCCCGCGACGCGCGACACCGACACCATGGACACCTTCGTCGACTCGTCCTGGTACATGTTCCGCTACTGCTCGCCGCACGACGACACCCAGGCGTTCGACAGCGCCAAGGTCAACGCGTGGATGCCGTGCAACCTCTACGTCGGCGGCGTCGAGCACGCCGTGCTGCACCTGCTCTACGGCCGCTTCATGACCAAGGTCCTCAACGACATGGGTTTGGTCGACTTCCGTGAGCCGTGGGCGGCCCAGCTCAACCAGGGCTTCGTGATCAACCAGGGCAAGAAGATGAGCAAGTCCCTGGGCAACGGCGTCAACCTGGGCGAGCAGCTGGCGGCGTTCGGGGTGGACTCCGTTCGTCTGACGCTGGTCTTCGCCGGCCCGCCCGAGGACGACATCGACTGGGCCAACATGTCGCCGGACGGGTCGCTGCGCTTCCTGCAGCGGGCCTGGCGGCTGTCGGGCGACGTCACCTCGGCGCCGGGCGTCGACGTCACCACCGGCGACGTCGCGCTGCGGCGTACGACCGCGCGCACCGTGCACGACGCGGCCGAGCTGGTCGAGACCTACCGCTTCAACGTGATGGTCGCCCGGGTGATGGAGCTCGTCAACGCGACCCGCAAGGCGATCGACTCCGGCTGCGGGCCTGCCGACCCGGCGGTGCGCGAGGCGACCGAGGCGGTGGCTGTCCTGCTGTCCCTGGTCGCGCCCTACACGGCGGAGGAGATGTGGGAGCGTCTGGGCCACCAGCCCACCGTCGTCCGGGCCGGGTGGCCCGAGGTAGACGAGGCGCTGCTGGTGGAGGACACCGTCACCGCCGTCGTGCAGGTCAAGGGCAAGGTCAAGGCACGCCTGGAGGTGGCTCCGGACGTCTCGGAGGCCGACCTGGAGGCGGCTGCGCTGGCCGACGCCGGCGTCCAGCGGGCCATCGACGGCGCGACGGTGCGCAAGGTGATCGTGCGCGCGCCCAAGCTGGTCAACATCGTCGTCTGATCCGGTCTGCTTCGGCGACCAACGACGAACCGGCCCCGCGGCGATGCCGCGGGGCCGGTGTCGTGCTCAGGCGTGCGTCACGGCCGGTCGAGGCCGAAGGTGTAGCTGCCGGAGCCGGAGTAGGACTCCGCGCGCCACGAGTAGTAGCCCGAGGTGCCGGTGTAGGTGATCGTCTCCTGCGAGGTGCTGCTGATGCCCTGGGCGACGACGACCCACGTGGAGCCGTTCCACTTCTCGAGGTAGAGGTCGAAGTCGGTGCCCGAGGGGCCCGAGATGCAGCCCACGTGGGTGCCGGCGCCCGAGTAGTAGTAATCGCTCGTGCCGGGGTGGTAGGACACGCCACCGGTGGTCAGCGAGCCGGTCTCGGTCTCCGGCATGGAGCTGCAGGTGGTCGGGGTCGGGTCCGGCGGCGGGGTGGTGCCGCCCGTGCCGACGAAGAGCAGGCGGTTCGGCGAGCCGGTGCCGGCGTTGGTGACCTTGTTGGGGGTCGCGTTGGTGATCAGCGCGCTGCCCACCGTCGCCGGGGAGGCCGACGGGTTGCCCTGCAGGTAGAGCGCTGCGGCGCCGGCCACGTGCGGGGTCGCCATCGACGTACCGCTGATGGTGTTGGTCGCCGAGGTGCCGGTGTGCCAGGCCGAGGTGATGTTGGAGCCCGGGGCGAACATGTCGAGGCACGACCCGATGTTGCTGAAGCTCGACCGGGCGTCGGTGCTGGTCGTCGACCCGATGGTCAGGCCGGCCCCGACTCGGGCGGGGGAGCTGTTGCACGCGTTGGCGCCGGAGTCGTTGCCCGCGGCGAGGGCGTAGGTGACGCCGTCGGCGATCGAGTTGCTGACAGCCGTGTCGAGGGCCGAGGAGATGCCGCCGCCCAGGCTCATGTTGGCCACGGCGGGCGAGCCGGCGGTGTGGTTCTGGGTGACCCAGTCGACGCCCGCGATGACGCCGGAGTTGGACCCGCTGCCGGCGCAGTCGAGCACCCGCACCGCCACCAGGCGCACGCCCTTGGCGACGCCGTACGTCGACCCGCCGACGGTGCCCGCGACGTGCGTGCCGTGGCCGTTGCAGTCGCTGGTGCCGCGACCGTCGTTGATCGCGGTGTAGCCGGAGACAGCGCGGCCGCCGAACTCCGCGTGCGTGGTGAGCACGCCCGTGTCGATGATGTACGCCGTCACGCCCGCCCCGGTGGCGTTGTAGGTGTAGGCGTTGTTGAGCGGCAGGTCGCGCTGGTCGATGCGGTCCAGGCCCCACGTGGCGGGGGACTGGGTCGCGTCGAGCTGCACCGGCTTGTCGGCCTCGATGTAGGCGACGTTGGGGTTCTTGCGCAGCGCGGCCAGGGCCTTGTCGTTGAGCGTGGCGGCGAACCCGTCCAGCACGGACGTGTAGGTGTGGCTGACGCTGGCGCCCTCGGCCTTCACGTCCGCCTTGGCGGCGCGCAGGCTCCTGCCGGGCGCGTCCTTGTCGAGCACGACGATGTAGCGGTCGTCGGCGGCGGTGCCGAGGACCGGCGCGAGGCCGTCGTCGGCGAGCGAGGCCTGCGGGGCCTCCTGGGGCTGCTCCGTGCCGGCCGCGTGGGTGGCGGCCGGGGTGATGGCGAGTGCGGCACCGGCGAGCGAGGCGATCAGGCCTGCCGCCAGTCGGGGGCGTGCATGGTTCATCGATGGATCCTTCCCGAGACAGATGGACGAGGCCGACCCTGACGGCCGGCGCGGGTCGCGGGCAAGGGGCAGGCGTCGCTTAACACTTAACTCACGCCCGGTCCCCGTTCGGTGCCGCGGGCTCCGGCGTCAGTCGCCCGGCCAGCTCCAGCGGATCCCGGTCGTCCCCGGCGCGGTGTCGGTGTGCACCAGGTGGGCCCGCCGGTCCTCGTCCAGGACGATCGGCTGCTCGCGGCCCTCGGTGAAGGCCGCCACGCTCTCGGGGAGCGCCCGAGCGTCGAACGCGACCTCGAGCAGGTACTCGCGCATCGGCAGGCGCAGCCGGCGCGTGTACTCGCGCTCGCACGGGCCGGGGGCGGGGGAGACGACGTCGTACTTCACGATCACGGTCTCGCCACGGCGCAGCGGCCGGAAGAAGAGCAGCTCAGCGCCCACGACGCCGGCCTCGGGGTCGCGCTCGACCCGCCCCAGCGCGCAGCCGCGCAGCGGCCGGATCTCCGGCAGGCCGGCACCCAGGTCGTCCTGGGAGTGCATCACGACGCGGCGGTCGGGGCCGTCCGCGCGCGCCCGCATCGCCTGCCGCACGGTGAGGCGTACCTGCCGGCGGTCGGGGCCGAGGCGAAGGATGTCGTGCACCGAGACCCTCGCCAGCTCGGTGTCCCAGCTGGTGTCCAGTCGACCGAGGACTGCCGAGTGCGCCTCCTCGGGCCACAGGGCGTCGAGACCCCGCACGGCCCGGCGCGGGGTGCGCTCGCGCGTGCTGGGGAGGGTGGCGGTCAGGCTGCCGGACGGCAGGCCGAGGACGTCCTCGAGGTGCGGCAGGGCCGCCAGCGACGACCGGCGTCCGGGCTCGCTGCGCCCGGACCGCCAGTAGCTCAGCGTCGCCGCGCTGACCGACACCCCGCGCTGGGCGAGGTGCTCGGTGATCCGGTCCAGGCCCAGGCCGCGGGCGTCCATGGCGGTCCGGAGTGCGTCGGCGAAGCGCTCGGGCCGGTCGGGCATCCGGACATCCAACCGGAGGCCACCACGCCCCGCAAGGACGCGGCCGCCGGCGAGCACGGCTCCGGACGCGGGCCAGGAGCCACTAGCCTTCGGGATGTGTCCGGCACCGTCATCGTCACCGACTCGACCGCGAGCCTGCCCGCCGAGCTGGCGCAGGAACGCGGCATCCGGGTCGTGCCGCTGCAGGTGGTGATCGGTGCCAAGGTGCTCGACGAAGGACCTGAGGGCGCCACGCCCGACGTGGTCGCCGAGGCGCTGCGCGACTTCGTGCCGGTCAGCACCTCGCGGCCGGCGCCGGCGTTGTTCGCCGAGCTCTACCGCTCGCTCGCCGCCGACGGCGCCGAGGAGATCGTGTCCGTGCACCTCTCCGGCGAGATGAGCGGCACCTTCGAGTCCGCCCAGCTCGCTGCGCTGGAGGTCGAGCTGCCCGTGCACGTCGTCGACTCGAGCCAGGTCGGCATCGCGACCGGCTACGCCGCGCTCACCGCGGCCGACGTGCTGGACGCCGGCGGGACGGCGGAGGAGGCCGCGCGGGCGGCGCTCGCCCGCGGCCAGGCTGCCACCTCGCTGTTCTACGTCGACACCCTGGAGTACCTGCGCCGGGGCGGGCGCATCGGCGCCGCCGCGGCGATCTTCGGCAGCGCGCTGTCGGTGAAGCCGCTGCTCGAGATCGCCGAGGGCCGCGTCGCGCCGCGCGAGCGCGTGCGCACGGCGTCGCGCGCCCTCGCCCGCCTCGCCGAGCTGGCGGTCGAGGCGGCCGGCGACCAGCCGGTCGACGTGTGTGTGTCGCACCTCGCCAACGCGGGCCGCGCCGAGGAGCTGGCCGCGGTGCTGACCGACCGGCTCGCCGACGGGCTGGAGGGGCGCGAGGTGATGTGCGGCGAGCTCGGAGCCGTGCTCGGCGCGCACGTCGGGCCCGGCATGGTCGCGGTCTGCGTCGCCCCACGTCCCTGAGCCTCGCTGTCCACAGATTGCCGATCGCCCCTGTCGAGGGGGCTCACGCGTTCCTAGCGTGGGGGCATGCGCCGATCCCAGTCGTCCTCCGAGCACGCCGAGGCGGTGTCGCGGCGGCTGGCGACGCTGAGCGCCGAGCTCGCCGCCGTGCGCGGAGAGCCGGACGACCCGGAAGGCGCGGCCGACCCGGCGTGGGGGCACACGCGGGTCCGCGAGCGTCCCGACGCGGTCACGACGCCCGCGGTCGCCCCGGTCGTGCCGCCGCTGCCCGGGCGTCACGCCTCGCGCCGGCTGCGGGTCGGCGGCCTGCAGCTCGGCCCGGTGCACGTCGCCGTCGTCGCCGTGGTCGCGGCCCTGGCCGTCGGGCTCGCGGCGTGGTGGGCGGTGCGCGACCAGGCGCGCGCCGTGCCGGTGGCACCCGCCGCGCACGAGTCCGCCGGGTCGCCCGGGACGAGCGAGCCGCTGGCCCCCGTGGTGTCGTCGGATGCCGGTGGGTCAGGTGCGTCCGGCGGGACGGACGCGGGTGAGGAGCTGGTGGTCGACGTCGCGGGCAAGGTACGTCGCCCCGGTATCGCGGTGCTGCCGCCCGGTTCGCGCGTCGTCGACGCGCTCGACGCGGCGGGCGGTGCCCGGCGCGGCGTCGACCTGACCTCGCTCAACCTCGCGCGTCCGGTCGTCGACGGCGAGCAGATCCTCGTGGGCGTCGCCCCCGTGGCAGGCGTCGCCGGCACGGTCGATGCGCCGGCCCCCGGCGGTGCGACGCTGGTCAACCTCAACACCGCCGACCTGGCCGCGCTCGACACCCTGCCCGGGGTCGGGCCGGTGACGGCCGACGCGATCCTCGCCTGGCGCGAGGCCAACGGCGCGTTCACCTCCGTCGACGAGCTGCTGGAGGTCGACGGCATCGGCGAGGCCACCCTCGCTGACCTCGCGCCGCTCGTCACGCTCTGACCGGCGGCCGTGCCCGACCTGCGCGCGGTCGCCCTCGGCCTCGGTGCCTGGGCGGGCGCGCTCGTCGTGATGCTCGCGCCGGGGTGGGTGGCCCTCGGCGCGGTCGTCTCGACCGTCGGGGTCGTCGGGACGGGGGTCGTCCGCCGGTGGTGGTCCCTCGCATGGCTGGGCCCGCTCGGAGCGCTCGTCGCGGTCGCGGGCGTCGCCGCGCTCCAGCACGCCCTGCTCGCGACGTCGCCCCTCGCCGCGCTCGCCGACGACGGCGCGGTCGTGGGCCTCGAGCTCGAGCTGACCTCGGACGTGCGGGTCGTGAGCGGGCAGTACGGCGACGTCCGGGTCGTCCGGGCCGAGGTGGTCCGTGTCGAGGGGCGCGGACGCGCGTGGTCGCTCGCCGCACCGGTGGTGGTGATGGCCGACGCCGACTGGCCCCGGCTGCCGCTCGGCACGACGCTGGAGACGACGGCGCGGCTGGTGCCCGGGGACGGTGACGTCGCCGCGCTCGTGCGTCCCACCGGGGAGCCGCGGGTGGTGGGGGAGCCGGACGTCTGGTGGGATGCCGCCGCGGGCGTACGACGATCGGTGCGCGCCGCGGTCGCCGGCCGCGACGCCGACGCGCGCGAGCTGGTCCCGGCGCTCGTGGTCGGGGACGACGGCGGGCTCGACCCCGACCTCGCCGACGACTTCCGGACCACCGGGCTGACCCACCTGCTGGCGGTGAGCGGCACGAACCTGACGCTGGTGGTGGGGTTCCTGCTCGTCCTCGGTCGCTGGGTCGGGGTGCGCGGGCCCTGGCTCTACGCCCTGGGGGTGCTCGGCATCGTCGGCTTCGTGCTGACGGCGCGCGCCGAGCCCAGCGTCGTACGCGCTGCCGCGATGGGCTCCGTCGCGCTGATCGGCATGGGTCGCAACGGCCGGTCGCGAGGCGTACGAGGCCTGGGGGTCGCCGTTCTCGGGCTGCTGCTGGTCTGGCCACGGCTGGCCGTGACGGCGGGCTTCGCGCTGTCGGCCCTGGCAACGGCGGGGATCCTGCTGCTGGCCCCGGTCTGGCGCGACGCGCTGATGAGGTGGACGCCGCGCTGGGTCGCCGAGGCGGTGTCGGTGCCGCTGGCGGCCCAGGTCGCCTGCACGCCGGTGGTGGCGGCCCTGTCGGGGCAGGTCAGCCTGGTCGCGGTGGGCGCCAACCTGCTGGCCGCACCTGCCGTCGCACCGGCGACCGTGCTCGGGCTGTCCGGCGGCCTGCTGGGGCTGGCCTGGGGCCCGCTCGGTGTCGCCGTCGCGGCCCCGGCGGCGTGGTCGGCGGGCTGGATCATCGCGGTCGCCCGCTGGGGCGCGGGCATCCCGACGGCGGCGGTCGACTGGGGCACCGGGCCGGTCGCGCTGGGGCTGCTCACGGTGCTGTGCCTGCTGTCGGTGCCGCTCGCCCCGCGGGTGCTGGGCCGGCCGGGATCGACGCTGGCCTGCACCGGACTGCTGGTGGTGGTGATGCTGGTCCGGCCGCCGACGCCCGGCTGGCCGCCCGACGGCTGGGTGCTCGCGATGTGCGACGTGGGGCAGGGGGACGCCCTCGTCCTCCGCTCCGGCCCCGCGTCCGCGGTCGTCGTCGACGCAGGACCCGAGCCGGAGGCGACCGACGCCTGCCTCGACCGCCTCGCGGTCACCTCGGTGCCCCTCCTCGTGCTGACCCACTTCCACGCCGACCACGTGGACGGGGTGGCCGGCGTGCTGGACGGCCGCGACGTGGAGCAGGTCGAGGGCACTGCGCTGCACGAGCCGGGCGAGGGCGCCGCCGAGGTCGGTCGCGCGGTCGGTCGCGACCCGGTGCCGGCGGCGTACGGACTCACGCGCCGGATCGGGGAGGTGACGATCCAGACCGTGTGGCCCCGGCCGGGAGCACGGCCCACCGACCCCGGGGAGAGCGCACCCAACAACGCGAGCGTCGTCCTCGTCGCCGAGGTGGCCGGTGTGCGGGTCCTGCTGACCGGCGACGTCGAGCCGTCGGCGCAGGCGGCGCTGGCCCGCGACCTCGCCGGGCTGCGGGTCGACGTGCTCAAGGTGCCCCACCACGGCAGCCGGCACCAGGACCTCGACTGGCTGACCTCGCTCGGCGCGCGGTTGGCGCTCGTGTCGGTGGGGGAGGGCAACGACTACGGGCATCCCGCTCCCGACCTCCTGGCCGCACTCTCCGCCGCGGGCGCGAGCGTGTGGCGCACGGACGTCTCCGGCGACGTGGTCGTGGTGGTCCCGGACGGCGAGCTCGGTGTCGTCGCCCGCGGATAGGGTGGTCGCACCATGGCTCGCACTCCCTCCGCCGCGCAGGTCCTCGGCCACGTCGTCCTGGTGACGGGCAAGGAGGAATATCTCTCCGCGCGCACCGTCGCCTCGGTGCGCGACGCCGTCCGGGCCCACGACGCCGAGGCCGAGATGGCCGAGTCGATGGCCTCCGACCTGACCCTGGCCTCACTGGGTGAGATGTCCGCGCCCTCGCTCTTCTCCTCGATCCGGTGCGTCATCGTCCGGGGACTGGAGGACCTGCCCGACGAGTCCGTCGACGGCCTCCTCGACTACTGCGGGGCCCCGGCCGACGACGTGGCCCTCGTGCTCGTCCACTCCGGCGGGCAGAAGGGCAGCGGCGTGCTGACCAAGCTGCGCAAGCTGTCGGCGGTGACCGAGGTCAAGTCGGAGGAGGTCAGGCCGAGCGAGATGGTCGGCTTCGTGACCTCCGAGGTCGCCTCGCACGGCGCGCGCATCGACTCCGACGCGGCCGCGTTCCTGGTGCAGGCCGTCGGCACTGACCTGCGCTCGCTGGCCGCCGCGGCCGACCAGCTGACCAACGACTTCCACGGCGAGCCGCTCACCGTCGACAAGGTCCAGCGCTACTTCGGCGGCCGCGCCGAGGCCAAGTCGTTCACCGTCGCCGATGCCGCGTTCGCCGGGCGTCGCGCCGCGGCCCTGGAGGAGCTGCGCTGGGCGCTCGACTCCGGGACCTCCCCGGTGCTCGTCACGTCGGCGATGGCGGCGTCCGCCCGCAGCCTCGCGCGCTACCTCGGTGCCCCGCGCGGCGCCCGCGACGCCGACCTCGCCCGCGACCTCGGCGTACCTCCATGGAAGGTGCGCACGGTCCGCGACCAGTCACGCTCGTGGAGCCCGGAGGGCATCGCCGCCGCCGTCCGCGCCGTCGCCCACGCCGACGCCGACATCAAGGGCCAGGCCCACGACGCGTCCTACACCCTCGAGCGGCTGGTGCTCACCGTCGCCGGGCTGCGCGACGGGCGCTGAGCGAGGGCGCCGGCCCCCGAAATGCAGAACACCCGCCACGAGGGCGGGTGTCGCAGGTGAAGGTCCGCGTCAGAGCGAGGCGGTCTTCTTGGCGATCGACGACTTGCGGTTGGCGGCCTGGTTGGCGTGGATGACGCCCTTCGAGGCGGCCTTGTCGAGGGCCTTCATCGCGTCGCGTCCAGCGGCGGTGGCGGCGTCCTTGTCGCCGGCCTCCGACAGCTCACGGAACTTGCGCACAGCTGTCTTCAGGCGCGACTTCACGGCCTGGTTGCGCTGGCGCGCCTTCTCGTTCTGCTTGTTGCGCTTGATCTGGGACTTGATGTTCGCCACGTGTGGATCCTCGGAGCTAGAACTGGTCTGGAATGGAAGTCTGGTGCCTGTCGGCTGCCTGGCAACCCCTCCCAGGAATCACGGAGAGGGTCGGGTGCCGGACATGCAGGGAGAAACACTACCGTCACGCCTCGTGGGCGCCCAAATCGCCCGAACGCGCGGGGAACGGTTCAACGCCCGCTGCGTCGAGCGACGGCCTCCAGCATCCTGCGCGACTCGCGGATGCGGAAATCGTTGAGCGTGGGCAGGTTGACGTCGACCGCGACCACCGAGCGCACCGCGAGGTGTGCGCCGAAGGCGGCGAGGAAGGCGGTGACGGCCTCCTCGCCGACCTCCGCGAGCGCGGGGGAGGAGGCCGCCGAGGTGTCGAACCACGCCGATCTCGCGACGGAAGAGGCCCGGGGTGTCGGGGTTGAGCTCGGCGACGAACTGCTCGGCCGTCGCGACGACGGGCGAGCCGAGCTGCTCCTCGACCCAGGCGCGGACCGCGGCCGGCACGGCGTCGTAGGTGAGGCGTACGCCGACCGCGCGCGGGGCGGTCACACCCAGCCCCGCCGCTCCGACAGCCAGTCCCAGCAGACCTCGCCCTGCCACCGCTGGTGGTCGCGGATGTGCGGCGACGACGGCGGCACGGGCAGCTCGCACTGGGTGAAGAAGTAGCCGACGTAGAGCGCGAGGTTGACGTCGAAGGCCTCCGGGTCGACCTCCCTCAGGAGGCGCCTGCGGGCGATCACCGCGTCGACGTCGATGCCCTCACCCCGCGGCCCGATGAGCGCGGCGAACGAGTCGAACCACGCGGCGCCGCGCACCGGGAAGTTCCAGTCGCAGACCAGTGCGCGGCCGTCGGGGTCGATGAGCACGTTGTCGGAGCGGATGTCGGTGTGGACCAGCGTGTCGCCGCCGACGACCTCGGCGTAGCGCCGCGCCAGCGCCTCGGCCTCCGCGAGCCGCTCCGCGCCGAGGTCCGTACGCCGTTCCCGCAGGCCCGGCCAGCCCTCGAGGAGCGGGGCGAAGTCGTCGGCCGCCGTGTCGAGCTGCAGCCCCGGAGGGGACGGCGTCATCACGTCGGCGACCACCTCGAGGGCGTCGAGCAGGGCGTCGAGGTCGTCGGCACGCCACGGCCGGTGCGGTGCGCGGGCGGCGACGTACTCGATGCCGAGCACCACCCAGTCGTCGTCGAGGTGCCACAGCAGGCGCGGCGCGGGCACGCCAACCGGCAGTGCGGCGAGCTTGCGTGCCTCCTCGCGGTAGGAGTCGGCGAACATCCGCTGCGCCTTGACCGAGGCCGCCTTCACGAAGTGGCGCGACCCGTCCTCGCACACCAGCACGGACGCGAAGCCCGGGGTGAAACCGTTGGTCTGGGAGATCGCCGAGACGACGGGGGACCCGCACTTCCGCTCGATCCAGGCCCGCAGGTTGGGTGGGAGGAAGGACCACTCGAGTCGGCGCGCAGTCTTGCCGTGCGGGGCGGGGTAGGGGGCGATCGAGGAGGAGCGGGCCATGGGCGCATCCTTCCCCACGCCGCCGGAGGCCACGACCGGATATCGGGTGGAGGTCCGGGCGGGCGCCCAGCAAGACTGGTGCCATGCCTGAGCTCGTGCTGCCGACCACCACTGTCCGCGAGTCGTTCCTGGAAGCGATGGACGAGTTCGTCGCCGAGGGTGCCGAGTTCACCCAGACGGCCGCGTGGATCGAGCACAACGCGCCCGGCTGGAAGGACCCGGACGCGTTCGCGACCTTCGTCGCGGCCGTGCGGGCCGACGCCGCCGAGGAGACCACGCGCCCGGAGTGGCACGTCCCGTGCACGACGCTGTGGTGGGTCGACGGCGAGGACTACCTCGGGCGCATCGCGATCCGCCACCGGCTCAACGACTTCCTTCTCGACGTGGGCGGGCACATCGGATACGACGTGCGTCCGACGCGGCGGCGCGAGGGTCACGCGACGGCGATGCTGCAGCACGCGCTGCCGTGGGCGCTCGGGCTCGGCATCGACCCGGCCCTGGTCACCTGCGACACCGACAACACCGGGTCGATCCGGGTCATCGAGGCGGCTGGCGGCGTCCTGGAGGACGTGCGCGGGGTCAAGCGCCGCTACTGGGTGCCGACGTCCTGACGGTCCGGGACCGGCACCGGCGTACGACGGGTGCGGGTGGCAGCACCCACCCCGACCACCGCGACCACCAGGCCGACGAGCTGGGTGGGCGACAGCGTCTCGTCGAGCACCAGCCATGCGAGGACGGCGGTCACCGGCGGGCTGAGGAAGAAGAGGCTGGCCGCCGCGCCCGAGCCGCCGCGCAGCACGAGCAGGGCCAGGAGCACGAGGCCGACGATCGAGTTCACGACCGCCAGGAACAGCACCGACACCACCGCCTGCCGGGTGTCGGTGACCGGCCAGACGCCCTCGGTGAGCCACCCGAGCACGAGCAGCGGGGGAGCGGACACGGCGAACTGCACCGCGGCCGACCACAGCAGGTCGGGCTGCGCCCCGATCCAGCGCTGGCCGAGGGTCCCGAGGCTGAGCGTGAGCATGCTGAGGCACCCGACGAGCACGGCGACCGGGCCGCCGGCGTGGCCGAGGTCGGCGCCGAGCACGAGGAGCACTCCCACGACACCGATGGCGAAACCGGCGACCTGGAGCGGCGAGACCCGCTCGCCGAGGATCACCGCCGCCAGCAGGGCGGTCAGGACCGGGCTCAGGGCGTGGAGGAGCGAGGCCAGCGTCGCGCCGAGCCCGAGGTCGAAGGCGACGTACATCAGGCCGAACTGGACGGCGTTCATCACGAAGCCGACGACCGCGACACGTCGGAGGGTGCCGCGGTCCATCCGGGTCGGCCGCCGCAGCGCCACGGCGAGCCCGGCGGCGAGGAGCGCCGCCAGGACGAACCGCCAGCCGAGCACCGAGAACGGCCCCGCGGCCTCGACCGCCGCAGGCCCCGAGATGTAGCCGGACGACCACACGAGCACGAAGGCGGCTGCCGGGACCAGGGGAAGGGTGGTTCCGGTCCGAGAGGTCACCTCTGCACGCTAGCGTCCGGCTGCACCTGCTCCCACGCTGCCGGTTCGGCAGGCCACGGCCCGCGTGGGAGAATGACCCGACCCCGCCGTCGTACTCCCGAAAGCAGTCCGTGAGCCTCAAGAACGCGCCGCAGCCTGGCTCGACCGACCCGTCGATCATCCGCAACTTCTGCATCATCGCGCACATCGACCACGGCAAGTCGACGCTCGCCGACCGCATGCTGCAGCTGACCGGCGTCGTCGACGAGCGGGCCTCCCGTGCGCAGTACCTCGACCGGATGGACATCGAGCGCGAGCGCGGCATCACGATCAAGTCGCAGGCCGTGCGGATGCCGTGGACGGTCCCGGCAGGCAACTCCGAGGACGCCGAGCCCGGCACCTACGTCCTCAACATGATCGACACCCCGGGACACGTCGACTTCACCTACGAGGTCTCCCGCAGCCTGGAGGCCTGCGAGGCCGCCATCCTGCTCGTCGACGCGGCGCAGGGAATCGAGGCGCAGACGCTGGCGAACCTCTACCTGGCCATGGCCGCCGACCTCCACATCATCCCGGTGCTCAACAAGATCGACCTGCCGAGCGCCAACGTGGAGAAGTACGCCGCCGAGCTCGCCGGCCTGGTCGGCTGCGAGCCCGAGGAGGTGCTGCTCACCAGCGCCAAGACCGGCGTCGGCGTCGAGGCCCTGCTCAACGAGATCGTGAAGCAGACCCCGCCGCCGGTGGGTGACGCGGACGCGCCGGCACGCGCCCTGATCTTCGACTCGGTGTACGACACCTACCGCGGCGTGGTCACCTACGTCCGGGTCGTCGACGGCAAGCTCAGCCACCGCGACCGGATCAAGATGATGTCGACCAACGCGGTCCACGAGATGCTCGAGGTCGGCGTGATCAGCCCCGAGCCGGTGAAGGCGG
>DATIAJ010000024.1:0-3312 GCA_035458105.1 Nocardioides sp.
CGGTGACCAGTGCCGGCGCCCCCCACACGTAGGCCACGACGACCATCACGACGCCACCGAGCATCAGGGGCTGCTCGGGGATGTCGACACCCTTGGCCGACAGGCCCCGGTGCAGCTCCCAGACGGCGATGACCACCGCGATCGCCACGATGCCCATGAACGCGGGCTTCCAGAACAGCAGCGACACCAGGATCGCTGCGACGAGGACGACCGCGGAGATCACGGCGGCCCGCAGGTCACGACCGGCGCGACCGTGGTCCCTGGGCGCCTTCGGGTGCGGAGCCGGCGCCGCCGGTGGGTCAGGAGTGGTCATCGACGGGGTGGCTCAGACCTCGAGCAGCTCAGCTTCCTTGTGCTTGAGCAGCTCGTCGATCTTGTCGGTGTGGGTCTTGGTGAGGGCGTCGAGCCGCTTCTCGGCGCCGGTGACGTCGTCCTTGCCGACCTCGCCGTCCTTCTCGAGCTTCTCGAGGCCCTGCTTGGCGGTGCGTCGCACGTTGCGCACCGACACCCGCCCGTCCTCGGCCTTCGCCTTGGCGAGCTTGATGTACTCCTTGCGGCGCTCCTCGGTCAGCTCGGGGAAGACGCAGCGCAGCACCTTTCCGTCGTTGGCCGGGTTGACGCCGAGGTCGGAGTCGCGGATGGCCCGCTCGATGTTGCCCATCGCACCGATGTCGAAGGGCTGGATGAGGATGGTGCGGGCGTCCTGCGAGGTGAAGCTCGCGAGCTGCTGCAGCGGGGTCTGGGTGCCGTAGTAGTCGGCCGTGATCTTGGCGAACATCGCCGGGTTGGCGCGGCCGGCCCGGATGGCGGCGAACTCCTCGCGCGTCGCCTCGACCGACTTGCCCATCTTGGCGTCGGCATCGTTCATGACGTCGTTGATCACGGTTGCTCTCTCTCCTCGTACGTCGTGGTGCGGGTGGCGCAGGCAGGTGTGGGCGGCCCGGTCAGGCCGTGCTGCTCACCAGCGTGCCAATCTTCTCACCCCGCACCGCGCGCCCGATCGTGCCCGCGGTGGAGAGGTTGAAGAAGACGATGTCCATCTTGTTGTCGCGGGCCATGGCGATTCCGGTGGCGTCAGCGACCTTGAGGTCGCGCGCGAGGTACTCGTCGTAGCTGAGCCGGTCGAACTTCACCGCGTCGGGGTTGGTCTTGGGGTCGGAGTCGTAGACGCCGTCGACACCCTGCTTGCCCATCAGGATCACCTCGCAGCGCGTCTCCAGCGCCCGCTGGGCGGCGACGGTGTCGGTGGAGAAGAACGGCATGCCGGCACCGGCGCCGAAGATCACGACGCGGCCCTTCTCCATGTGCCGGATCGCGCGGCGCGGGATGTACGGCTCGGCGACCTGGCCCATCGTGATGGCGGTCTGCACGCGCGTCTCGACGCCGTGCTTCTCGATGAGGTCCTGGAGGGCGAGGCAGTTCATCACCGTGCCGAGCATGCCCATGTAGTCGGCACGGGCACGCTCCATGCCGCGCTGCTGGAGCTCGGCGCCGCGGAAGAAGTTGCCACCGCCGACGACGATCGCGATCTGGACGCCGGACTTGGCGACCTCGGCCACCTCGCCGGCGAGGGCGTTGATGACGTCGAGGTCCAACCCCACCTCGCCTCCACCGAACACCTCGCCGGAGAGCTTGAGCAGGACTCGGTTGTACGCCACGTGGTTCCCTTCGCGCGCCTGGGTGGGTCATCCGAAACCTACCGGAACGGATGGGGCCCGACGAACCCAGCGGTCCCTAGGGTGGGCGCGTGATCATCTTCGACGAGCTGGTGGACGTCCACTACGGGTTCATCCACGTCTTCTCCCTCCCCGACGACGCCGACGGAACCCCGACCGAGAGCGGCGAGTTCGACGGCGACCCGGGCGCCGCGACCACCGGTCAGGCATGCGGGCTCGCCGGTGCGCGCATCCCGCACCAGCTCTCGCTCGTCACCGGCCTGCACACCGGCGACGTGCCGCTGACGATCTCCTGGGACGAGGAGGAGCCGTCCCTCGACGAGGAGTGGACCGACGCGGTCGAGGTGTCGCTGGAGCTGCGCGGCAGGGCGTTGGCGCTGGAGACGTTCGAGGACGGCTACGGCGCGTCCGTGCCGCAGGCCGGCTGGCACCGCGCCCGCTACTGCGCGGCGGCGATGGACGAGGGCAACCGGGTCGACACACCCGACGAGGGCGAGCAGGCGCCCGACCGCTACCTGCTGCAGCTCTGGCCCGCCCCGCAGGCCCCGGAGGCGGTCGTGCGCGAGGGCAGCGAGATCGCGGCGTACTGGCACCGCGTGGCCCGCGGCGAGGAGGGCTGAGACCGGGCGCACCCTGCACGCGACGAGGGGCCGTACGCCGGTGGCGTACGACCCCTCGTCGGTGATCAGGTGGAGCTGGCTCAGGCGCCGACCTCGAAGCGGGCGAACCGCTTCACCGTCGTGCCGGCCTCGTCCAGGACGGCCTTGACCGACTTCTTGGACTCGGTGACCGACTCCTGCTCGAGCAGCACGATCTCCTTGAAGAAGCCGCCGAGGCGACCCTCGACGATCTTGGCGATCGCCTGCTCCGGCTTGCCCTCCTCGCGGGTCTTCTGCTCGGCGATGGAGCGCTCCGACTCGACGACGTCGGCGGGGACCTCGTCGCGGGTGAGGTACTGGGCCTTCATCGCGGCGATCTGCATCGCGGCGGCGCGGGCGGCGGTCTCGTCACCCTCGAACTCCACGAGCACGCCGACGGCGGGCGGGAGGTCGGCGGCACGCTTGTGCATGTAGGTGACGGTGTTGCCGTCGAAGTAGGCGACGTCGCCCAGCTCGATCTTCTCGCCGATGGTGATGGCGAGGTCCTCGACGACCTCGCCGACGGTCTTGCCGTCGAGCTCGGCGGCCTTGAGGGCCTCGGTGTCGGCGGCCTTGACGGAGTCGGCGACGTCGGCGATCTGCTGCGCCTTGGCGATGAACTCCTCGTTCTTGGCCACGAAGTCGGTCTCGCTCTTGAGCTCGACCAGCGCGTTGCCGGAGGTGGCGACGAGGCCTGCAGCGGTCTCGCGCTCGGCGCCGCGGGCGGCAGCCTTGGCGGCACCCTTGACGCGGAGCAGCTCGACGGCCTTGTCGAAGTCACCGTCCGCCTCGGTGAGCGCCTTCTTGCAGTCCATCATCCCGGCCTGGGTCAGCTCACGGAGCTTCTTGACGTCGGCAGCGGTGAAGTTGGCCATGGTCCTTCTTCCTTCGATCCAGGGTTTCGCAGGCAGCTCGGCAGCGGCCCTGCGGTGGGGGGACGACGCGGGGCGCCGGCGCGGACGTGAGTCCGCGGCCGGCGCTCCGGATCAGTCCTTCTT
>DATIAJ010000025.1:0-5471 GCA_035458105.1 Nocardioides sp.
CTGCGCGGCGATGAGCCACGCCAAGCGCGACCAGCGCACCGACCTCACCGGCAAGCGCGCGCTGCTCACCGGCGGGCGCGCCAAGATCGGGATGTACATCGCGCTCCGCCTGCTCCGCGACGGCGCGCACACCACGATCACGACCCGCTTCCCCAAGGACGCCGTACGCCGGTTCGCCGCGATGGAGGACTCGGCCGAGTGGCTCCACCGGCTCAAGGTCGTCGGCATCGACCTGCGCGACCCGACCCAGGTCATCTCGCTCACCGACGACGTCGCGGCCGACGGGCCGCTCGACATCATCATCAACAACGCGTGCCAGACCGTACGTCGGCTGCCGGGGGCGTACTCGCACCTCATCGACGGCGAGGCCGCCCCGCTGCCGACCGCCGAGTCGCTGGGAGTGACCGCACTGCCGGAGATGGTCACCTTCGACCGGATCTCCGAGGCGCACCCGGCCGCGATCGCCGGCGCGCTGTCCTCGACCGCGGTCGCCCACCACGACGGCGAGTCGGCCGAGCACGCGCTCGCCGCGCACAACGCCGCGTCCCTCACCGCCCTCTCACTGAAGGCGGGCGGTGCTTCGCTGGAGGCGCACCTGGCCGGCACGGCGATCGACGCGGGCGGCCTGATCCCCGACATCCAGGACAACAACTCGTGGACCCAGGTGCTCGACGAGGTCGACCCGCTGGAGCTCCTCGAGGTGCAGTTCTGCAACTCGATCGCGCCGTTCCTGATCAACTCCCGGCTGCGACCCGCCCTGCGGGCGGCCGTGCAGAACGGCGCCCGCCGCGCGTACATCGTCAACGTCTCGGCCATGGAGGGGCAGTTCGGCGGTCGTCGCTACAAGGGCGCCGGCCACCCGCACACCAACATGGCCAAGGCCGCGCTCAACATGATGACGAGGACCTCTTCTGGTGAGCTGTTCGAGGCCGACAGGATCCTGATGACCGCCGTCGACACCGGGTGGATCACCGACGAGCGCCCGCACCACGAGAAGCTGCGGATCGCCGCCGAGGGCTGGCACGCGCCGCTCGACCTGGTCGATGGAGCCGCACGGGTCTACGACCCGATCGTGCTCGGCGAGAGGGGCGAGGACCTCTACGGCTGCTTCCTGAAGGACTACCAGCCCGCCGCCTGGTGACCTGATTGACTCGGCGCCATGAGCCTCGAGACCGCCGAAGAGTTCCACGCCCGCGTCGCCGCCGCGACCGACGCCGAGGGTCGGCTGCCCGTGGCGATCGAGGAGATGCCGGGGTGGGACATCTTCCCGTTCGAGCTCGACGGCCTGCGGATCAAGCCGCTCGAACCGCTGCAGGACGTCGAGCCGCCCCGCGAGGGCGAGGACCCCGCTGACTGCTTCTGCCGGCAGCCGATGCCGCCCGAACGCGCCGCCCGGGTGGCGTGGCGCAACGAGCGCTGGCTCCTCGTCGCGCTCGACATGAAGCTGCCGGTCTCGCTGATCCTGCGGCCGGTCGAGCACTTCGACATCGCCGACCTGCCCGACGACATGGCCGCCGAGATGGGTGTGCTGATGGTGCGGGTCGCGGCCGCGGTCGAGGAGCTGCCGAGCGTCGGTCGCTGCCACATCGGGCGGTACGGCGACGGCGGCGCCCACGCCCACCCGTTCTTCTTCGGCCGCCCGGCCCGCATGGGGCAGCTGCGCGGCTCCTGCCTGCTCGACTGGGAGGAGAACCTCCCCGCGGTCCCCGAGGACGTACGCCTCGCCAACGCCGGACACGTCGGGCGCCGGCTCGTCGAGCGGGTCGGCGGCCAGGGCCCGGCCTGGGAGGCCTGACCCGCGGCGGCTGGCCGCCCGCCCCTATCCGCCCCGATCCGCCGCAAGCCCGGCGCCAGCGGGGTAGTCCAGTGGGATGTGGCTGCGGATCAGGCTCCGGGACAACCAGAACCCACTGGACTACCCCGGCCCGGCCAGGCGTCAGGACCCGGCGTCGCCCGCGATGTTGAACAGCCAGCTGATGCCGTAGCGGTCCTTGAAGGACCCGAAGACGTCGCCCCAGGGCTGCGTGTCGAGCGGCGTGGTGACGGCCTGCGCGCCCTCGCTGAGGGCGTCGAACCAGCGCCGCATCTTCTCCGCGTCGTCACCGGCGATGCTGACCGAGACGTTGTCGCCGAAGGTCACCTGGACGAACTCCGGCGGTGCGTCGGCGCCCATCAGGGTGAAGCCGTCGGGGGTCTCGAGCTGGCCGTGCATCACCTGTTCGGCCAGCGGCCCCTCGGTGCCCATGTCGCCGAAGGTCATGAAGGTGGGCTCGCCGCCGAGCACCGAGGCGTAGAACTCCATCGCCTCGCGGGCCTTCCCGTCGGCGAAGTTGAGGTAGGGGTTGAGCACGACGGACATCGCTGGTCTCCTCCGAGGCGAGATGCACTGTGCACCCCAACCTAGTGACGCGGCGCAGCGCGGGAAAGGGCCCGGGAAGGGGCCGGACGCACGACGCCCCGGACGAGCGTGTCGTCCGGGGCGTCGGCGCGGGGGTGCGCTGGGTCCAGCAGCAGGTCAGCGGCTGGAGTACGGCGTGTAGTAGTCCGTGTGACGACCGCGGGAGTCGTCGCCCCAGTCGTCCTTGTCGTAGTCCGGCGCGGACTTGATCTGGTCCTTGGTGAGGTTGACCATCACGGTCTTGCCGTCGTGGTCGATCCCGGTCACGGCGCCGGCGGGGATGAGCCGCTTCTTGCCGAAGATCCAGAACCCGGTGTCCACGACGAGCCACTGGCCGGCGGCCTCGCTGCTGGCCTCGTCGATCTTGCCGATCGACCCGTCGGTCGCCTCGACGTCGTAGCCGACGAGGTCGCTGTCCTGGCTCCACGTGGTGTCGCGGTAGCTCCACACGGTGTCACTCATGGTTCCCTCCCAAGGGATCTCGGTTGTGCCGAGCCATCGACGTAACCACCCGGTTCGGCAGCGGAGCACACCCGTGGGGCGGTGTGACACCCGGTTACCGCCCCAGGGGTACGTCCGCAGGGGACGCCGACCGCGACCGTCAGTCCTGGACCGGCCGCTCCCAGTGGCGGAGCGCAGCGCACTGCTCGAGGAACCCGTCCACCGACGAGGCCGTGAGCTCCGGGCACCCGTCGTCCGGGGTCACCCCGGCCGCGTCCAGGAGCGCCTGCGCGTCGGCCGACCAGCCGAGGAACTTCTGGTGCGCGAAGGCGTCGTCGACGAAGTCGCGGGCCGTCTTGCGCCCCGCCAGCTCCTGCGCCCCGTCCGCGGACGGCACGACGGCCACCGCGTCGAAGAGCACCGACGGGGCACCCACGACCGCGTGGTCGGGGACCAGCTTGCGCCCGCCCTTGAGCTTCAGCGGCCCGGCGGCAGGGGCGACGTACTCCACCAGCGCACCAGCGCCGGTGAACGCGTCCTCGAGCGCCTTGACCAGCGCGCCGTCGGACCCGGGGGTCACCAGCACGCCGAGCTTTCGCCCGGAGAATGAGTCGGGGCCGTTGAGCAGGATGCTGAGTGCGGCCGACTCGGGCAGGTCGGTGCGCGGCTCGATCGCGGCCGGGTTGGTCTCGGGCAGCGGCATGCCGAGCTCGTCGGCGACACCCTGCGCCAGGTCCTCGTGGACGTTGCGGAGGTTGCCGAGCATCCGGGTGCGGATGGCCGGCTCCTCGCACTTGCCGAGCTCGAAGCCGTACGCCGCCACGATGTGCTGCTTCTCCACGTCGGTCTGACTGATCCAGAACTGCCGCGCCTGGCTGTAGTGGTCGGCGAAGGTCTCCGAGCGGACCCGGCGCACCTGCCCGGCCTCCTCGCGCGGCACGCTGGTGTAGCCGTGCTCGACGTCGGCGCGCGGACCCCGCTCGCTACCGGAGAGCGAGTTGGGCTCGTAGTTCGCGCGCCCCTCCTGGCGTGACATCTGCATGTGGCCGTCGCGCTGGAAGTGCGCGACGGGGCAGCGCGGCGCGTTGATCGGGATCTGGGTGAAGTTGGTGCTGCCGAGCCGCTTGAGCTGGGTGTCGAGGTAGGAGAAGTTGCGCCCCTGCAGCAGCGGGTCGTCGCTGAAGTCGATGCCCGGCACGATGTTCTGCGTGCAGAAGGCGACCTGCTCGGTCTCGGCGAAGACGTTGCTCGCGACCCGGTCGAGCGTCAGCCGGGCGATGACCCGCACCGGCACCTGCTCCTCGGGGATGAGCTTGGTGGCGTCGAGGACGTCGAACTCGAACTCCTCGGCGAACGCCTCGTCGAAGACCTGCACGCCGAGGTCCCACTGCGGGAAGTCGCCGGCCTCGATGGCGGCGTAGAGGTCGCGGCGGTGGAAGTCGGGGTCGGCGCCGTTGATCTTGACCGCCTCGTTCCACGCGACCGACTGCATGCCCTGGCGAGGCTTCCAGTGGAACTTCACGAAGGTCGACTCGCCGTCGGCGTTGACGAAGCGGAACGTGTGGACGCCGAAGCCCTCCATGAACCGGAACGAGCGCGGGATGGTGCGGTCCGACATCTGCCACAGGGTCATGTGGGTCGACTCGGGCATCAGTGAGATGAAGTCCCAGAAGGTGTCGTGGGCGCTCTGCGCCTGCGGCCAGCCGCGGTCCTGCTCCTCCTTCACTGCGTGGACGAGGTCGGGGAACTTCATCGCGTCCTGGATGAAGAAGACCGGGATGTTGTTGCCGACGATGTCCCAGTTGCCCTCCTCGGTGTAGAGCTTCACCGCGAAGCCGCGCACGTCGCGGGCGAGGTCGGGGGAGCCGAGGTTGCCGGCGACGGTCGAGAAGCGGACGAAGGCCTCCGTTCGCTTGCCCTTGCGCGCGAACGGCGCCGCCCGGGTCAGGTCGGTGACCGGGTCGACGCACTCGAGGTAGCCGTGGGCGCCGTAGCCGCGGGCGTGCACGACGCGCTCGGGGATCCGCTCGTGGTCGAAGTGGAAGATCTTCTCCCGCATCGCGAAGTCCTCGAGCAGGGTCGGGCCCCGCTCCCCGGCGCGCAGCGAGTTCTGGTCGTCGCCCATCGGGACGCCCTGGGCGGTGGTCATCACCTCACCCTTGACCGGCGCCTGGTGGAGCTCCCCGCCCTCGCCGGTCGTGTCCTTCGAGCTGGTCGTCCTGCGCGCCATGGCACGTCCTTCCGAGGGGGTCGAGCGGTCCCCTCGACGGTAGGCAGGACGACCGCCCCACGGCTCACCCCGTGGGACCCCCGACCTCGGTAGGCGCCCGGACGGGTGGTCTCAGTCGGGTGGTCTCAGTCGGTGCCGCTGTGCCCGCGCAGCAGGTCGCCGAACGGCGTCACGTCGGCCTCGACCTGCGTGCCGGACGTACGACGCGGGCGCGCGGCAAGGTCGGGGGCGAACCCGCCCACGCCGTAGCCGCCCTGGCTCAGCACCAGCGCCGCGAGCTCGGCGGCGGCGCGGGTGATCCGGTCCGAGAGCCCGTGGCTGCCGAAGTCCTCGGTGGCGGCGAAGATCCCGGTGGGTACGACGACCGCGCGAAGGTAGGCGAAGAGCGGCCGCATCGCGTGG
>DATIAJ010000026.1:0-5387 GCA_035458105.1 Nocardioides sp.
GTCGGTGACGAACGGTGCCGGGGCCTCCTCGACGAGCTTCTGGTTGCGGCGCTGGAGCGAGCAGTCGCGGGTGGAGACGACGACGACGTTGCCGTGCTGGTCGGCCAGGCACTGGGTCTCGACGTGGCGCGGGTGGTCCAGAAAGCGCTCGACGAAGCACTCGCCGCGGCCGAAGGCCGTGACCGCCTCGCGCACTGCCGACTCGAACAGCTCGGGGATCTCCTCGATGCTGCGGGCGACCTTCAGGCCCCGGCCACCCCCACCGTAGGCGGCCTTGATCGCGACGGGCAGCCCGTGCGCCTGCGCGAAGGCGACGACCTCGTCGGGGCCCTCGACCGGGTCGGCGGTGCCCGGCACGAGGGGGGCGTTGGCCGCCAGGGCGATGTGGCGCGCCTTGACCTTGTCGCCGAGGCTGTCGATCGCCTCGGGCCCGGGTCCGATCCACACGAGGCCGGCGTCGATGACCTTCTGGGCGAAGCCGGCGTTCTCGGCGAGGAAGCCGTAGCCGGGGTGCACGGCATCCGCGCCCGCCCGGTGGGCGACCTCGATCAGCGTGTCCTGCAGCAGGTAGGAGTCGCCGGGCGTCGTGCCCCCGAGGGCGTACGCCTCGTCCGCGACCTTGACGTGGAGGGCGTCGCGGTCGGGCTCGGCGTAGACCGCCACGGAGGCGATCCCGTGGTCGGTGCAGGCGCGGGCGATGCGGACGGCGATCTCACCGCGGTTGGCGATGAGGACTTTGCTGATGGCCATGCTTCGGACTCTAGCGCGAGGCACGGTGCCGCAGGCGGGCGGTGGGGCCGGGCTCGTGCTGCGGTGTGACGTAGTCCACGAGCGGTCGTCCCGGGCGCCGAGTGACGTCGGCCCCGGTCCCCGAGTGGCGCCGACCTCAGACGCCGAGCGACGTCGCGAGGCGCGCCAACAGGTCGGCGAGGGCCGCGCGGTCGTCAGCGTCGAGAGCGGCGAGCAGCCGGTTCTCGTTGGCCAGGTGGTCGACCATGGCGGTGTCGATGACCTGTCGACCGTCGGGGGTCAGGGCGACCGTGCATGAGCGACCGTCGGAGTCGCTCGGCCGACGCTCGACGAGGCCACGTGACTCGAGCCGGTCGACGCGCTTGGTGACCGCGCCGGACGTCACCATCGTCCGCTCGCTGAGCTGGCTGGGCGTCAGCGCATAGGGGGGTCCCTGGCGGCGCAGGGTCGCGAGCACGTCGAAGTCCCCCTCGCCCAGCCCGTGCCGTGCGTAGACGGCAACGAGCTCAGGCGTCAGGGCAGCGGCGATGCGGTGGATGCGGGCGATGACGAGCAGGGGGCTGGCGTCGAGGTCGGGGCGCTCGGTGCGCCACTGCTCGACCACCAGGGCAGCGTGGTCCATGGGCTCGACTTTATCTTCCGCGGAAGATAAAGTCTCTTCCATGGAAGACAAACTCGGGTCGACCCCCGGACTGGGCGCCATCGCCCTCACCGCCGTGCCGGCCGTCGTGTGGGGCTCGACGTATGCCGTGACTCAGCTGTGGCTGCCCCCCGACCGGCCGTTCTTCGCGGCCGCCGCGCGGGTGCTGCCCGCGGGGCTGGTGCTCCTGCTGTGGGTGCGTACCCTGCCGCGCGGGCGCTGGTGGGCCCGCTCGCTGGTGCTGGGAGGGCTCAACCACGGCATCTTCTTCGCCCTGCTGTACGTCGGGGCCTACCGGCTGCCGAGCGGGCTGGGCTCGACCCTCACGGCCATCTCTCCGCTGGTCGTGATGGCCACGGCCTTCCTGGTCCTGGGCGAGCGCCAGGCCCGGGTGACGCTCGTCGCCGCCGTCGCGGGCATCGCAGGCGTCGCCATGCTGGTCTGGCACAACGACCGAGCGGGAGCGGTCGACCCCGTCGCAGTCCTGGCCGTCCTCGGCGCCGTCCTGGCCTCGTCGGTCGGTTTCGTCCTCGTCAAGCGGTGGTCCCCTCCGGACGACGTCCTCACGACCACGTCGTGGCAGCTCGTCGCCGGCGGCCTGTTCCTCGTCCCGCTCGCAGGCTTCACCGAAGGGGCGCCCCCCGCGCTGGACGGTCCGGCGATCGCCGGCCTGATGTACCTGGGGCTCGTGGGGTCAGCGCTCGGCTACGTGCTCTGGTTTCGGGGACTCACGCGGATCGATGCCGGGAGCGTCGCCGTCATCGGCCTCGTCAACCCCGTCGTGGGCACCGTTCTCGGGGTGGTCCTCCTCGCGGAGCCGTTCGGCCCGATGACCCTGGCTGCCATGGCCCTGACCGTCGTGAGCGTGCTGCTCGCGCAGGAGCCGGTCCGCAGCCGCCTGGCCTTCCGGAGCGTGCGGAAGATCACGCGTCGGGGGGCCGTGATGAGTAGGGGGGCTCATGGTGGTGCCCTGCTGCCGGGGAGGACGATGGAGGTGCACCGCACCCGGTGATGCACCGACCCCGAGGAGCCCGCGATGACCGCGCCGCCCACCAACCCTCCGGCCGCTGCACCGGGATCACCCGGTCAGCCCGGCCCCGCCCACCACGACCCCGCCGTCCACGTCGCGAGCCCCGGCCAGCTGCACTGGCTCGAGGGCGAGCTGGCCACCTGGCAGGCCGAAGGCCTGGTCGACCCCGTGGCGGCGTCCGCGATCCGCGGCCGCTACGTCGCCAGCCGGCGCTTCACCCTCTCGCACATCGTCCTCACCCTCGGCTCCTGCTTCGTCGGCCTCGGGCTGATCTGGCTCGTCGCGTCCAACCTCCAGCAGATGTCGCCACTCGTGCGCTTCCTGCTCATGGTGGCCATCTGGCTCGGCCTCGTCGTCACCGCCGAGGTGCTCGCCGCGCGCCGCGAGCGCGCGGGGGACACGGCATCCCCGGTCGTCGGCGCGGTGCGCCTGCTCGCCGCAGGAGCCTTCGGCGCGGTCGTCTTCCAGGCGGCGCAGAGCCTTCAGGTGCCCGCATTCGAGCCGATCCTCGTCGGTGTCTGGGGCCTGGGCGCCGTGCTGTGGGCGTATGCCGTGCGCGGCGTCGCGCCGCTGGTTCTCGGCATCCTGCTGGTCACCTTCTGGTTCGTGTGGGAGGTCATGAGCGCGGGGGAGGGCGCCTTCGCCGTCTCGACGGCCCTCGCGGCGGCGGCGCTGGCCGGGGTCTCGATCGGGGTCGGCCACGCGGTGCTCGGGTGGCGCGACTTCGCCGTCCCGTGGCGCGAGATCGGTGCCGCGCTCGGGCTGGTGGCCCTGTTCATCGCAGCCCTGCCGTTCGCGTGGGGTGACGCGCAGGGGAGCCTGGCCCTGTGGCTCGGCCTGGGCGTCGCGCTCGCCCTCGCGGTGGCGGCCCTGGCGCGGGGCGACCGTATCGACCGCTTCGAGGTGGCGCTGGCCGCCGTGGCCCTGGCCTTCACGGTCGGGCTGTCCCTGTGGCGCTTCGACGAGGGCGTCATGGACACCGCCAACCTGCCCCCCGGCGCGGTCGTTCGCGCGGTGCTCGCCGTCGTCGCCTACCTGCTCGTCGCCAGCGGGTACGCCGTGCTCGGCGGCATGCGCGACACCAGCCGCCTGACCTGGCTGGCCACGGCGGCGCTCGTCGTCTTCGTGACCGTCCAGGCCTTCGCCGTGTTCGCACCGATCGTCTCTGGTGCGGCCCTGTTCCTCATCGTCGGCCTGGTGCTCATCGGCACCGGCATCCTCGCCGACCGTGGCCGACGACGGCTCGTGAGCGAGACCAAGGAGGCCCTGTCATGACGACCCTCGAGACCGGCATCCGGCCTGATCCTGTCGATCCCACACCGCGGTCGCCGCGCACCGGGCACCTGGCTCGGGTCGTCGCGGCGGTGCTCGCCAGCCTGGCGCTGGTCGGGGTCGCGGTGTGGCCCCAGCTGTCGGCGCGGCTCACCGGCGAGGAGGTCGTGCTGCGGGTGCAGCCCGTCGACCCGATCGACCCGTTCCGCGGCGCGTACGTCGACCTCGACTACCCCGACCTGCCGAGCCAGCCGCTCGCCGAGACCGACCCGCCCACCGAGCAGGAGCAGGAGGCCTACGACGACGCCCGGGGCACCGTGTACGTCCCGCTCACCCGGCAGGGCGAGGTGTGGGTCGGCGGCGAGGCGCGGCGCACGGCCCCGTCGGAGGGGCTGTACCTGACGTGCGACGACTCCAGCTGGCGGCTGCGCTGCGGCATCGAGAGCTGGTTCCTGCCGCAGTCCGAGGCCAAGGCCCTCGAGGATGCCGTCCGCGACGGTCGCGCGATCGCGACGGTTCGGGTCGACGACTCGGGGAACGCGGCGCTCATCGACGTCAGCACCCGCTGACCCCTCAACCCGCTGACCCCTCAACCCGCTGACCTCGTTCCGGCGCCGGGTCGCCGGCGCCGGCACGAGGTCGTTGCGGTCAGAAGGTGCCCGGGAAGGACTTGCTGATCCCGTGCTCGGCGTCCGTGACGGTGACGTTGGTCCAGACCACGGTCATCGGCGGGCTGCAGTCGGGCTGGAAGTCGGCCGTGAGGGTGAGCGAGAAGTTGGCCTTGCCGTTCTGCACCGGGAAGTCGCCCTCGGCGGAGGCCGAGGCCTTGTTGACGGCCTTGGGGTGCTTCCCGCCGCCGTTGATGCACAGGGCGTCAGCGGTGACGACGATGTGGACCTGGGTCTCGTTGCCGAGGCCGGCCTCCTTGCCGGAGACGATGAGGCTGTCGCCCGACCGTTCGGCGGAGACCCCGAGGAAGTGGGGGCTCCCGGCCGAGGCGACGGGGTTGAAGAGGAAGAGTGCGATCACCGCGGTGATCAGGATGGTGAACGAACGACGCATGACGTGTCCCCTGCTGTGAGTTTCAGATGGTGCCGTCAGCTGAGGCGGGGCGACGACCTGACCCTTCACGGTGACCCCCGTCCCGGGGGGTTGTCCATGGCCCGATCGAGGGGTCTTGTGGCGGCGGGCCTGCTGCGACCGCGGCGTCACCGGGCACACTGTCCCCATGAGCGATGACGCCGTCGACCGGGCCCAGCGAGTGCTCGAGGAGGGGATCTCCACTGATTTCAGCACGGCGATGTCGTACGGCGCCTACCTCGACCTGGGCACCCTGCTGTCGGCACAGCACCCACGCAGTGAGCCCCAGCAGCACGACGAGCTGCTGTTCATCATCCAGCACCAGGTCGCCGAGCTGTGGCTGAAGCTGCTGCTCCACGAGATGCACTCGGCCCGGTCGCTCATCGCCACCGACGAGCTCGCCCCCGCCCTCAAGCGGCTCGCGCGGGTCAAGCACGTGCAGAAGCAGCTCGTCGAGCAGTGGGACGTCCTGGCCACCCTGACCCCGAGCGAGTACGCGCAGATCCGGCCGTTCCTCGCGACGAGCTCGGGGTTCCAGAGCCACCAGTACCGCGCCGTCGAGTTCCTGCTCGGCAACAAGAACGCCGACATGGTGCGCGTCTTCGAGCACAGCCC
>DATIAJ010000027.1:0-10141 GCA_035458105.1 Nocardioides sp.
GGTCTCCGCGTCGAAGCGGTGGCTGTAGAAGATGTCGACGTAGTCGAGCCCCATCCGTGCCAGCGACTGGTCGAGCGAGGCCAGGACGTACTTCCGCGAGCCGCCGCCCTGCCCGTAGGGCCCCGGCCACATGTCGTAGCCGGCCTTGGTGGAGATCACCAGCTCGTCGCGGTAGGACGCGAAGTCGTCGGCGAGGTAGCGCCCGATGTTCTCCTCCGCACGGCCATAGGGCGGGCCGTAGTTGTTGGCCAGGTCGAAGTGGGTGACCCCGCGGTCGAAGGCGCGCCGCAGGATCGCGCGCTGCGTCTCCTCGGGCCGGTCGGTGCCGAAGTTCTGCCACAGACCGAGGGACAGGGCCGGCAGTCGGAGGCCGCTGCGGCCGGTCCTGCGGTAGGGCATCCCGGTCGCGTCGTCGTACCTGTCGGGCGCTGCGTCATAGGCCATGGCCCACATCCTGCCCGGTAGGTCATCGGGGACGCCCCCGGGCTGGACCGGGGCGATACCGGATGGCCCCGAGGCACGCGCCCAACGTGTACTGGACGCATGACCTCCTCGGTGCGCGCCACCGCCTTCAAGCTCGCGCTGTCGACCGCGCGGAGGGTGCCGTACGTGCGCCGCGTGCCGTCGAGCATCCGGTTCCCGCTGCAGCGGGACGGGATCCACCCTGCCGCCCGGCTGGCTGCGACGCGCGACCGCGGCGAGGTGGTGCGCTTCGCGAGCCTGTTGGGTACCCGGGTGTGGTTGGTCACGGGCTATGACCCCGCGCGCGTCGTGCTGGCCGACTCCTCGTCCTTCGCCAACGACGTGCGCGAAATCATCGGCCGTCAGGACCGGGCCCCGGCCGAGCGGATCGGCGGGCTCGGGATGACTGACCAACCTGACCACGGTCGCCTGCGCGGCGTGCTCACGCCGTGGTTCACCCGCCGGCGGTTGGTCGACCTCCAGGACGACATCGACCGCGTCGTCGACGCAGCGCTCGACGACATGGCTGCCCACGGGCCGATGGTCGACCTCGTCGAGCGGTTCGGCTTCCAGGTCCCCTTCGGGGTGATCTGCGACCTGCTCGGCATGCCCGAGATCGACCGCGCGGAGTTCCGGCAGCACGGCGCCGCCCGCTTCGACCTCCGCGACGCGGGCGACGGCATCTTCGACACCGCTGCGGGCACCCGGCGGTTCCTCATCGACCTGGTCGCGTCCGAGCGCCGCTCCCCCCACCTACCGGACGGGTTGATCGCCCGGATGGTCGCCGACCACGGCGACGACCTCGACGACGTCGATCTGGGCGGTCTGGCCGACGGCGTCTTCCTCGGCGGCTACGAGACCAGCGCCAGCATGCTCTCGCTCGGCACGTGGGTGCTGCTCCAGCACCCGGCATCGTGGGCGACCCTGCAGCGCGGTGAACCGGCCGAGGTCGACCGGGTGGTCGAGGAGCTGCTGCGCTTCGTGTGCCCCGTGCAGATGGCGTTCCCCCGTATCGCGCGCCGCGAGGTCGCGGTCGGTGAACAGGTCGTCCGGCAGGGCGACATCGTCCTCGTCTCGCTGACCGGCGCCGAGCGCGACCCTGCCCACCGCATCCACCCCGAGCAGTTCGACCCGACCTCCGCCGTCGCCGGCACCCTCGCGTTCGGCCACGGGCTGCACCGGTGCCTCGGCGCGGAGCTGGCCCGGATGGAGCTCCGCACCGCGCTCGTCGCGCTGGCCCGTCGCTTCCCCGACCTCGCGCTCGCCTGCGACCCGGCAGACCTGCGGTTCACCGAGCTGGCCATCGTCCACGGCGTGGAGGCGCTGCCGGTCCGCCTCGGGTGAGGCCCACCACCCCCTGCGTACGGTGGAACGGTGATCCGGAGCGTCGCCCTCCTCGCCGCGGCCGTCGTCGCGGTGGTGTCGGGGTGCTCGGGCGAGGGAGCCGGACGCTCGGGGACGACCTCGACGCAGGCGCCCGCCGAGCGACGTACGACGAGCACGCCGAGCAACACGCCGAGCACCACGCCGAGCACCACGCCGTCGGCCACACCCAGCGAGGAGCCCACCGCGGAGCCCGAGCCGGCGGCAGCGCGGGAGCCGCGCCGCTCCTTCGTCACCATCCCCGCGATCGGCCTGCGCGACTTCCCCGTCGTCCGCTACCGCGGCAGCCCGGACGACGCCCCCGGGACCGCCCTGCAGAACGCCGGGGAGATGGCCTCGCCACGCGGGCCTCGTGGCGGCGCCGGCCCCGGCGAGGTCGGCAACTTCATCGTCACCGGTCACCGGCTGACCGGGACCGCTCCCCTGCGCAACTCTCCGTCACTGGAGAGGGGCGACCGGATCCTGGTGCGCTCGGGCGACACCGTCCACGTCTACGAGGTGCGCCGCACCCGGTGGACGTCGTTCCGCCAGCCGGCCTCGCTCCGCGCCCAGCGCGCGGAGGTCCCCGGCCGCCCCGGCCAGGAGGCCACGCAGCCGATGATCACCCTCTCCACCTGCGCCACGCTCGAGGACCACGCCAACGGCAACTACTGGTCCGACGAGTTCGACAACCCCGAGCACCGCATCGACAAGATCGGCGTCCTGGTCGCGACGCGTCCTGCCTGACGAAACCCCGTTGCCCGCAGCGCCGGTCCGGGATTGGATGCGCGCCATGGGTGCCACGTCCGAGCTCAGCGACCGGTGGCGTGACCCCGCCTTCGTCGACGGCGCACACGCGTGGATCGCCGCCCGGCTCGCAGAGCACGACCGCGCCGTCGTCGGCACGATCGAGCAGCCGCACGTCACCGACTGGTCGACCGTCATGCGGGTGCCGACCGGGGACGGACCGGTCTGGTTCAAGGCCAACGACGAGAGCATGCGCCACGAGGCGGCCGTCACCGCGCTGCTCGCCCCGCTCTCCGCCGGACGGGTGCCGGAGCCGCTGGCCGGCGACCCGCGCACCGGCTGGCTCCTGATGGCCGATGCCGGGCCCCGCCTGCGCGACGTCGTCCCCGAGGAGCGCAGCCTGCAGCGGTGGCACGACGTGCTGGAGGCCTGTGCCCGGATCCAGCTCGCGTGCGAGGACGAGGTCGACGCGCTCCTGGCCGCCGGGCTCCCCGACCGGAGGCTCCCCACCCTGCCCGAGGCGTACGACGCCCTGCTCGCCCAGCTCGACGACGTCGACCCGCGGCTCCCGGACGCCGGTGCGATCGCCGACCTGTGCGAGCAGCTGGCCGCGTTCGGCATCCGTGAGACCGTGCAGCACGACGACCTCCACGACGGACAGGTCTTCCTCGGCGACGGCGTGCACCAGGTGCTCGACTGGGGCGACGCCTGCGTCTCCCACCCGTTCTTCACCCTCGCGGTCACGCTCGAGGGCGTGGTGGCGTGGGGCGTCGACGACGAGGAGGGATCGGAGGACCTCGAGCCCTACCTCGCGTCGTACCTCGGTCCCTACGCCGAGCGCTACCCGCTCACCGATGCCGAGCTGCGCGAGGCCGCGCGCCTCGCGATGCGCCTGGGCTGGGTGTGCCGCGCGATCAACGGCGCGCTCCCGCAGGACCCCGGCCAGACGCACACCCGGCTGCGGATGTTCCTGGACGGCAGGCCCTAGACGGTCGGCTCGGCCCGCCTGGTCTCGAGCACCCGGAAGCCCTTGCTGCTCGCCAGGCGCGCGGTCGGCCACCCCTGATCGGTCAGCCATCGCTGCAGGGAGTCCGCACCGAGGTTCTTGCCGACGACCATGACCATCCGCCCGCCCGGCGCCAGCCGGGGCAGCCAGGTCAGCAGCAGCTCGTGCAGCGCCTCCTTGCCGATGCGGATGGGTGGGTTGGACCAGATCTCGTCGAAGACCTGGTTGCCCGGAACCTGCTCGGGCAGGCAGGCGACGAAGCGCGAGTCGAGGCCGGCGTTGCGGGCGTTGTCGTTGGCCAGGAGCAGCGCGCGCTCGTTGACGTCGACACCGGTCACGTTGGCCAGCGGCACCGCCTTCGCGATCGCGAGCCCGATCACGCCGTAGCCGCAGCCGAGGTCGAGGAACTGGCCCTGCACCGGCGGCTCGAGCTCCTTGAACAGCACGGCGGTCGCGTGGTCGAGGTGGCCGCGGCTGAAGACGCCCGACCCGGTGTCCAGGGTGAGGGTGCTGCCCCACAGCTCGGCGGTGAAGCTCTCCCGCTCGAAGGGGACGCCGGGGTCGGCGGAGAAGTAGTGCTCAGGCATCGATCGCCTCTCGTCGGGCTCGTGCGCGCTCGGCCTGGGCGGCCAGCTCGTCGTCGTCGGGATAGCCGACCTCCTCCAGCGTGAGGCCGTGGGCGTGCACCACGCGCACCCCCTGGTCGCGTCGCCGCCCGGCCATCACCTCGGCCGGCCAGCCGACGGGCCGACGCCCCTCCCCGACCGCGAGGAGGCACCCGACCAGCGCGCGCACCATGTTGTGGCAGAAGGCGTCGGCGCGGACGGTGCCCACGACGAGTCCGGCCTCGTCGCGCCGCCAGTCGAGGTCCAGCAGCGTGCGGACGGTGGTCGCCCCCTCCCGCTGCTTGCAGAAGGAGGCGAAGTCGCGGAGGCCGACCAGGGGCGCGGACGCCTCGTTCATCGCGTCGAGGTCCAGGCGCCGGCCCCAGGTCAGCACGTGGCCGCGCACGAGCGGGTCGGCGAGCTCCTGCGCGTCGGCGATGCGGTAGGCGTAGCGACGCCAGACCGCCGAGAACCGGGCGTCGAACCCGGCGGGCGCCTCGACCACCCGGCGTACGCGCAGGTCGGGCGGCAGGATCCCGTCCACCCGCCGCGCGAGGGCCTGCAGCGGCGGGTCGCTCGAGCGTCCGGCCGACGCGGTCACCACGTCGGGCTCGACGTCGACGTGGGCCACCTGGCCGCGTGCGTGCACCCCGGCGTCGGTGCGACCGGCCACGGTCACCCGCACCTCCGGCACCCGCAGCGCGGTGGCCAGCGCGGCCTCGAGCGTGCCCTGGACCGTACGACGCCCCGGCTGGGCGGCCCAGCCGGAGAAGTCGGCGCCGTCGTAGGCACAGTCGATCCGCAGGCGCACGACAGCGATCCTAGGCGGCGTCCGCGGCCGCCCGCCCCGCACCCCGACCTTGCTCAACCAGATGGTTGACAAACGCGTGCCCTCCGGCCTACGGTCTATTCAACCAATCAGTTGAAGAAGGTGTTCCGTGACCGACCAGCTCTCCCGCGTCTTCGCCGCCCTGGCCGACCCGACCCGTCGGGACATGGTCGCCCGCCTCACCGAGGGCGACCACACGGTCAACGACCTGGCCGCGCCCTACGACGTGAGCCTCCAGGCCGTCTCCAAGCACCTCAAGGTGCTGGAGGACGCCGGCCTGGTGACGCGGACCCGGGAGGCGCAGCGACGCCCGGTGCACCTGGAAGCCGAGGTGTTCGACCTCATGACGAAGTGGATCGAGCGCTACCGCCGACAGGCCGAGGAGCGCTTCACGCGCCTCGACGCCGTGCTCGCGCGGATGCAGGACGCAGACGACCCGAGCTCCACCCGACCGCAGGAAGGAACCGCATCATGACCACCACGCAGTCCCCCGACGCCGCCACCCGCTACCCCGAGGCCGCGATCGAGGCCGATCCGACCGTGCCCGCCATCCACATCTGGCGCGACTTCGCCGCCACCCCCGCGCAGCTGTTCCGGGCGCACACCGACCGCGAGCTCTTCGCCCAGTGGAGCGGACCGAGCAGCGTCGGCGCCGAGATCACCGAGTGGGACGCTCGCGACGGCGGCAGCTGGCGCTACACCGCCCGCGGCATGGACGGCCGCGACGAGTTCGAGACGTCGTTCCACGGGTGCTTCCACACCGTGCGTGAGGACCGGATCGTCCAGACCTTCACGTGGGACGGCATGCCCGACGACGTCGCGCTCGAGACGATGACGTTCGAGGACCTCGGCGACGGCCGCACCCGGTTGCACGCGTTCAGCCTGTGCGACTCCTTCGAGGCGCGCGACGGCTGGCTGAGCAGCGGCATGGAGGTCGGTGTGCACGACGGCTACGCCGCCATCGACCGGCTCCTCGCCGACGGCACCCTCTGATGGCACTTCCCGACGACCCGGCCGACCGCCACGCGGCGGTCGCCGGGCACTTCGGCCGCCTGGTGGCGCAGACCACCGACTGGTCGGCGCCCGCACCCGTCGACGGCTGGACGGCCCGTGACGTCGTCGACCACCTGGTGACGTGGTTCCCCGGGTTCCTCGCGGGCGGCGGGGTCGACCTTCCTGATGGACCCTCGGTGGCCGACGACCCGGTCGCGGCGTGGCGGCACCACGCCGACGCCGTGCAGGCCGTCGTCGAGCAGCGCGGTGACGAGCAGTTCACCCACCCCCGCGCCGGCAGCCACCGGCTCGCCGACGCGGTCGACCGGTTCTACACCGCCGACGTCTTCATGCACTCGTGGGACCTCGCGCGCGCCAGCGACCAGGACGCCGGGCTCGACGAGGACTTCGCCGCGCAGCTGCTGGAGGGGATGCGCCCGATCGAGCAGCTGCTGCGCGACTCGGGACAGTACGGCCCCGCCGTACCCGTCCCCGACGACGCACCGGTCGTCGACCGGCTGATGGGCTTCATCGGCCGCGATCCCGCCTGGCGATCCGGAACCGGAGGCACCCCGTGAGCACCGTGGTGATGCACAACGTGGTCTCGCTGGACGGGTTCGTCGCCGACCCGCACGACGACCCGGGCCCCCTGTTCGAGTGGTACTTCAACGGGGACCGACGCCTGGACGCGCAGGACATGGACGACCCGGCGCCCGGCGGCCTGCGGGTGTCCCAGACGTCGTACGACCACGTCCGACCCGTGTGGGACTCCATCGGCTGCATGGTGATCGGCCGCCACCTGTTCGACCTCACCAACGGGTGGGAGGGCCGACCTCCGACGGGCGACCACGTGGTCGTGGTGTCCCACCGGCCCAAGCCTGACGGCTGGCACCCGGAGGCGTCCTACCACTTCGTCGACGACGTGGCCGCCGCGGTGACCACCGCGCGGCAGCTGGCCGGCGGACGGACGGTGTCCGTGGCCGCGGGCGACGTGGGCGGACAGGCCCTCGCCCTCGGTCTCGTGGACGAGGTCGCGATGGACGTCGTGCCGGTGGTGTTCGGCACCGGCAAGCGCTACTTCGGCGCGATCGAGACCCAGCACCAGCTCGAGGACCCGCACGTGGTCGTCCAGGGCGACCGCGTGCTCCACCTCCGGTTCCGCGTACGCCGCTGACCGACGGCCCGACCCTGCTCGTAGGGTCGAGCACATGAGGTACGTCGTCTACGGCGCGGGTGCCGTCGGTGGAGTCGTCGGCGGCAGGCTCGCCCTGGCCGGTCACCCGGTGACGCTGGTGGCTCGAGGCGTCCACCTCGAGGCCATCAAGGCTGGGGGCCTGGTGCTGGATGCCGGCGACGGTCGCCACCGCATCGACGCCCCGGCGACCGACACGGCCGCCGAGGTGTCGTGGACGGACGACACGGTCGTGCTGCTGTCGGTGAAGTCCCACCAGGCGGCCGCGGCCCTGTCCGACCTTCGCGCCCACGCCCCCGCCGACGTACCGATCGTGTGCCTCACCAACGGCATCGCGACCGAGGCCGCGGCGCTGCGGCTGTTCGCGAGGACGTACGCCGTCTGCGTCATGCTGCCCGCGAGCCACCTCGAGCCGGGCGTCGTCGTGGCCTCCTGCCACCCGACCCCCGCGATCCTCGACGTCGGCCGCTTCCCGGGCGGCACCGACGCCACCACCGCCGCCGTGGCCGCCGACCTGCGCGCGTCGCGCATCGAGTCGGAGGAGCGCGCCGACATCATGGCGATGAAGCGCCGCAAGCTCGTGCTGAACCTCGGCATCGGCGTCGACGCGTCCTTCGCTCAGGGTGACGCGGCCGACGAGCTCGCCGAGCTGGCCCAGGCCGAGGGCGAGCGGGTGCTGGCCGCGGCCGGTCTCGCCGTCGTGTCCGCCGAGGAGGACCGCGAGCGGCGCGGGTCGATCCTGCAGCGTCGCCCCGACCTCGAGCGCCGCGGCGGGTCGACGTGGCAGAGCCTGAGCCGGGGAACCGGCGACTCCGAGATCGACTACCTCGCCGGCGAGGTCGTGCTGCAGGGCCGCCTGCACGACGTACCCACTCCCGTCAACGACGCCGTGGTCGCCGCCACCCGCCACCTCGCCGCCACCGGTGGCGCCCCCCGCAGCCTCGACGCCGCTGCGGTCCTCGCCCGCCTCTGACTCCGGCCCGAGCGGTGCGTGAGACATCTTTCGGACGCTCAGAACCTGCGTCACGCACCGCTCTCCCGATCCCGGGTGCGTGAGACACCTTCCTGACGCTCAGAACCTGCGTCACGCACCGCTCAGCGGGGCCAGGCGGCCTCCGGACGCACGAAGGCCCGCCACCCCAGCGGGGTGACGGGCCTTGGTGAGGACCTGGGATCAGGCCTTGGGCTCGTCCGACTCGTCGGCAGCCTCGGCAGCCTCTGCGGCGGCCTCGTGCTCGGCAGCGGCAGCCTCGTGCTCGGCGGCAGCGGCCTCGTGCTCAGCGGCAGCGGCCTCGTGCTCGGCGGCAGCGGTCTCCGCGGTGGAGTCCTCGGTCTCGACGACCTCGGTCTCCTCGGCCTCGACGGGGGCGGCAGGGGCCGGAGCGGCAGCAGCCTCGGTCTTCTTGGTCGAGGGAGCCTTCGGGCTGTAGGCCTCGGTCACCAGCTCGATGACCGCCATGGGGGCGTTGTCGCCCTTGCGGGGGCCGATCTTGGTGATGCGGGTGTAGCCACCGGGACGCTCGGCGAAGGTCGGCGCGATCTCGGTGAACAGCGTGTGCACGACCGACTTGTCGCGGATGGTCTTGAGGACCTCACGACGGTTGTGCAGGTCGCCGCGCTTGGCCTTGGTGATCAGCTTCTCCGCGACCGGGCGCAGCAGGCGCGCGCGGGTCTCGGTGGTGGTGATCCGGCCGTGCTCGAACAGGGCGGTGGCCAGGTTCGAGAGCATCAGGCGCTGGTGGGCGGGGCTGCCGCCGAGGCGGGGGCCCTTCTTGGGCTTGGGCATGTGGTGCCTTCCTTCTCTCGGGCCGTGTCAGGTCCCCGGGTAGACGACCGGCCCAGCCATGCGCTGGGCCCGGTCGGTTTTGGTGGTACGACCCTCGTGGCGAGGGCCGGGAGATCAGAGCTGCTCGTCCTCGATGAACGCGTCGTCGTCGTCGTCGCCGTAGGCGGCGAGGGCGGCGTGCGGGTCGAAGCCGGGCGCGCTGTCCTTGAGCGAGAGGCCCATCTCGACGAGCTTGGCCTTCACCTCGTCGATGGACTTGGCGCCGAAGTTGCGGATGTCGAGCAGGTCCTGCTCCGAGCGCGAGATGAGCTCGCCCACGGTGTGGATGCCCTCACGCTTGAGGCAGTTGTAGCTGCGGACGGTGAGCTGCAGGTCCTCGACCGGCAGGGCCAGGTCGGCGGCGAGCTGCTCGTCGACCGGCGACGGGCCGATGTCGATGCCCTCGGCCTCGACGTTGAGCTCACGGGCCAGGCCGAAGAGCTCCACCAGCGTCTTGCCGGCCGAGGCGATCGCGTCGCGGGGACGGATCGACGGCTTGGTCTCGACGTCGATGACGAGCTTGTCGAAGTCGGTGCGCTGCTCGACTCGGGTGGCCTCGACCTTGTAGGTCACCTTCAGCACCGGGCTGTAGATCGAGTCGACCGGCATGCGGCCGATCTCGTTGTCGGCACCCTTGTTCTGCACCGACGAGACGTAGCCGCGGCCGCGCTCGACGACGAGCTCCATCTCCAGCTTGCCCTTGTCGGACAGCGTGGCGATCTTGAGCTCGGGGTTGTGGACCTCGACGCCGGCGGGCGGGGTGATGTCGGCGGCGGTGACGTCGCCGGCACCGGACTTGCGCAGGTACATCACGACCGGCTCGTCGTGCTCGGAGGACACCACGATGCCCTTGAGGTTGAGGATGATCTCGGTCATGTCCTCGGTGACGCCCTCGATCGTCGAGAACTCGTGGAGGACGGAGTCGACCTTGATGCTGGTGACCGAGGCACCCGGGATCGAGCTGAGGAGCGTACGACGAAGCGAGTTGCCGAGCGTGTAGCCGAAGCCGGGCTCGAGGGGCTCGATGACGAACCGCGAGCGGAACTCGTCGACGGTCTCTTCCGTGAGGGTCGGGCGCTGAGCGATAAGCACGGAGTTTTTCCTTTCCGGATCCACCCAC
>DATIAJ010000028.1:0-12485 GCA_035458105.1 Nocardioides sp.
GCCACCTTCCAGGCCCGCTTCCGCCGTGAGGCGCAGTCGTCGGCCTCGCTCAACCACCCCGCGATCGTGTCGACGTACGACACCGGCGAGGAGATGGCCACCGACGGGTCGGGCGTCGCCCAGCCCTACATCGTGATGGAGTGCGTCGAGGGGCGCACGCTGCGCGACATCCTGCGCGAGGGCCGCAGGATCCTGCCCGAGCGTGCCCTCGAGATCACCGCGGGCGTGCTGTCGGCGCTCGACTACAGCCACCGCGCCGGCATCATCCACCGTGACATCAAGCCCGGCAACGTGATGCTGACGCCGACGGGCGACGTCAAGGTGATGGACTTCGGCATCGCTCGCGCGATCTCCGACGCCTCCTCGACCATGACGCAGACCGCTGCCGTGGTCGGCACCGCGCAGTACCTCTCCCCCGAGCAGGCCCGCGGCGAGACCGTGGACTCGCGCTCCGACGTCTACTCCACCGGCTGCATGCTCTACGAGCTGCTCACCGGCCGCCCGCCGTTCGTCGGCGACAGCCCCGTGGCGGTCGCCTACCAGCACGTGCGCGAGCAGGCGGCTCCGCCTTCCGACCTCGACGACCAGCTCGACCCGGAGATCGACGCGATCGTGATGAAGTCGCTCGCCAAGCGCGTCGAGGACCGCTACCAGAGCGCTGCGGCGATGAAGGCCGACATCGAGCGGTACCTCGCCGGCCACCCGATCCAGGCGCCCCCGCCCGTCGCGCCGCCGCCGGAGGCGGACTACGCCACCACGGTCGCACCGGCCGTCACCTCGGCCACCGCTGCCGTACCACCGGACCGGGGTGACGAGCCGTCGCGCAGCCGCGCGGGGTGGTGGGTCCTCGCCGGGATCCTGGCCGTCGCCCTGCTCGCGGGCGGCGCCTACCTCCTCAACGGGATGCTCTTCGAGGACGCCCCGGAGCGGACCGCCGTTCCCAACGTCGTCGGGCTCACTGAGGACGAGGCCCGTCTCCGGATCGCCGACGCCGGCTTCCGGGTCGGACAGATCACCCGCGAGACCTCGGAGACCGTCGCGCCCGACACCGTCATCGAGCAGGACCCCAACCGTGACGTGTTCGCCGACCCCGGCACCTCCGTCGACTTCGTGCTGTCGCTGGGCAAGCCGGAGGTCGAGGTGCCCTCGGTCGTGGGAAGCCTCCGCAAGGACGCACGGGCGCAGCTCATCGCGCTGGGGCTCAAGGTGCGCTTCCAGGAGGAGGACTCCGACGAGGACCGCAACGAGGTCCTGCGCACCGAGCCGCCCGCCGGTACGTCGGTGGCGGAGGGCACCACGATCACGGTCGTCTTCTCCGACGGTCCGGAGGAGGTGCCCGACGTCCGCGACCTGCAGGAGCGCGAGGCCGAGCGGGCCATCCGCCAGGCAGGCTTCGTCGCCGACGTCCGCACCGACCCGACGTCGACCGCGCCCGCGGGCACCGTCGTCGACCAGATCCCCCTCGGGGGGACCCTCGACCAGGGCAGCACCGTGACGATCTTCGTCTCCGCCTTCGAGGAGCCGGTCGAGACCCCCACGGAGACGCCCACGGAGACGCCGACCGAGCCGCTCCCCACGGAGACGACCCCGCCCACCGAGACGCCGCCGCCCGAGACGCCCCCCACCGAGACCCCGGCCCCGTAGTCAGGTGACCCGGGCGGTGCTCCGCGGACGCCGGCCGCGCCCGCGGGCGGTCACCGGATATCCGGTGACCACCCCTCTTTGCACCCTAGATCCCGGCCACGAAGCGTGAGTCCCGGGTGCGAAGTCGTCCGATCAGACCCGATCAGTACGCCGGTCCGTACGCCGCTCAACCAGGCATCGGGGTGGCGTACGTCAGGTCGAGGAGACCGTCGTACGCCGGTGCGACGGCCGAGTCGAGACGAGCCATGTCCCACGAGACGCCGCCACCGGGCACGAGGGTGTAGTCGCGGTACGTCGCCAGGATCGGGTCGGTCGTGAGCTCGGCCTCCATGGCGGCCGGGTCACCGATTCCCACGATCACGTAGGGCGGGGAGTAGGGGATGCCGTGCAGGGTGACCTGGTTGCCCTCGCACTTGATGCCGGTCGTCGAGATCAACCGCTGGCCCTGGATGGTCACCGCCTCGGCACCGGCGTTCCACATCGCGTTGGCCACCGCCTGGATGTCCTGCTGGTGCACCACCAGGTCGTTGGGGTCGCCCTCGTAGGCCAGGCGCGCCTCCTCGGGGGCGTCGTCGAGGGACACCTGCACCGCTTCGCCGGTCTTCTCGGTCAGCCCTGCCGGGTCGACGAGGGTCGCGATCTCGTCCTGGGCGCGCCCCACGGAGCGGTCGCCGAGCTCGGTGCTGAGCGCCTCGACCTCGGCGTTGAGCGCGGCCGCCCGGGCGGTCAGCTCCCCCGCCTCGTCGCGCTCGGCGCGCACCACGGACGCCAGGTCGGTCAGTCGTCCGCCGCGCAGGTCGAAGCCGTCGCTCTGCTCCGCGCTGACCGCGAAGAGAGCTCCGCTGAGCAGCACGACCACCGGAGTGGCCACCCGCCAGGCGAGACGACGCCTGGGGGACGAGTGGGACGGAGAGCGCATGCCTACTACGCTAACCCCCCGTTGGGCGCCGTACCGCCCGCAACCGGCGCCACGAGCCCGCCGGGACCCTGAACAGCCAAGCCCCAGGAGCAGCAGTGTCGAAGTCCCCCACGATCACCTCCGAGGAGAAGACCTCGCTCTTCACCCCGCGGTTCGTCGTCGCCCTGGTGCTGATCCTCGCCGGCATCGGCTGGCTCGTCTTCTACTACGTCCAGGGCCGCGGCAACCCGCTGGCGTTCCCGCCGGTCGAGGGCAGCCCGAAGGCCGTGTCCGACCTCGGCGACTGGAACTACCTGATCGGCTTCGGCCTGCTCATGGTCGGCCTGATGGTCTCCGCGCACCCCTCGACCCCGCTGGGTCGCGGACGCGGCGTCGTGGTCGGCATGCTCGGCTGCTTCCTCGTCGGCCTGCTGTGGATCTGCACGTTCTACGTCTTCTCCGACGACCTCTCCGACCTGCCGATCTTCAACGACCTCGGCCAGTGGAACCTCGTCGTCGGCATCGCCTTCATGGCAGTCGGGTTCAGCTTCGCGACCAAGTGGGAGTAGGTTCTCCCTCGGCCCGCTGACGCGGGTCGGACATCCGTCGCCTCGAGCGGTGGGTGAGGCGCCTTCCTGGGGAAGGGAAGGCGTCTCTCCCACCGCTCGAGTCATTTCCGCGGCGGGCAGGTTTTCCCCACTGTGGACAACGCCTGTGGACGAATTACACGCGTGTAGTTGTCCACAGCTGTGTGCACACCTGTGGGCAAAGGACGCAGCCCCCGCCTCCGTCGTACGACGAGGGGCGGGGGCTGCGGTCAGGCGGGCGGTGGGCGTCAGGACAGGGCGACGTCCCGCACGAGCGCGAGGGCCAGCAGGGCGGCCAGCACGAGAGCCAGACCGATCCACTGCACGAGGCTGCGCCTCGACCTCGGGGCGTAGGCGATGATCGCTGCGGCCAGTGCGCCGCCGACGAGGCCACCGAGGTGGCCCTGCCAGGAGATGAAGCGCCAGCCCACCACGGTGATGACGACGCCGATGACGAGGTTCTGCACGAGCCACTGCGAGTGCAGCCGGCCCTTGCGGGCCACCACGAGCAGGGCGCCCAGCAGGCCGAAGATCGCGCCCGAGGCACCGACCGTCGAGCTGAACTCGTAGCTGAACCACACCACCATCACCGACCCGGCGAGGGCGCTGATGAGGTAGATGGCCAGGAAGCGTGCGCGGCCGACGATGCCCTCCAGCACGGGGCCGAAGATGAACAGCGCGAACATGTTCATCGCGATGTGCCAGATCTCGACGTGCGTGAACGCCGCGGTCAGCAGCTGCCACCAGGCACCGTCGGAGAAGCCGGGCTGGAAGGTCGCGCCGGAGGCCTCGCAGACGCCCTCACCGATGTCGTAGAGAGACCCGTTGCCCGGGTCGCACACGCCCACGGGCCGGAGCGCCAGCAGGTGGGTGAGCCACGACGAGCGCCCGCCCGTCGCGGTGATCGCCAGCCACACGACGGCGTTGATCCCGATGAGGACGAACGTCGTCAGACGCGGGTCGGCGCTGCGCTCACCGCCGTACATGGCGCGGTTCTGGCGCGACCCCTTGTTGGCCTGCTTGACGCAGTCGGGGCACTGGAAGCCCACCGCCGCGTCGCGCATGCAGTCGGGGCAGATCGGCTTGTCGCAGCGCTGGCAGCGGATCCAGGTCTCGCGGTCGGGGTGCCGGTAGCAGGTGGGCACCCCGGCCGCGGTCGGGTCCGCGGCCTGCCCCTCGGGCGGCTGGGTCATGGCGGGGTCACGCGTGTCGCGTCGCGGGTGTGCTGCGGACCGGGTGGGTCAGCGCTCGATGGTGACCGACTCGATCACCACGGCGTCCTGCGGGCGGTCCATCGCGCCGGTGGGCGTGGTGGCGATCGCGTCGACCACGTCGCGGCTGGCCTGGTCGGCCACCTCGCCGAAGATCGTGTGCTTGCGGTTGAGCCACGGGGTGGCGCCGACGGTGATGAAGAACTGCGAGCCGTTGGTGCCCGGGCCTGCGTTGGCCATGGCGAGCAGGTAGGGCTTGTCGAAGACGAGCTCGGGGTGGATCTCGTCCTTGAACGTGTAGCCCGGTCCGCCGGTGCCGGTGCCGAGCGGGCAGCCGCCCTGGATCATGAAGCCCTCGATGACGCGGTGGAAGCCGAGGCCGTCGTAGTACTTCTCGCCCGACCGGCCGGCGTCGTCGCGGTAGTCCTTGGTGCCCTCGGCGAGGCCGACGAAGTTGTCGACGGTCTCGGGCGCGTGGTTGGGGAACAGGTTGATGACGATGTCGCCCCGGTTGGTCTTCAGGGTCGCCTTGGGGTCGGCCATGGGATGTGCCTCTCAGCTGTGGGTCTGTCGTACGTCGGTGGTGGCGCGGCACCACTGCCGCGCGCCCCTCGATCCTGCCACGCCACGCCCACGCCCGAGGTGGGCAGGGCGCCCGCGTGACGACGTACGTCTCGCCCACCCGGACGGGGCTGGCCGCGTCAGGGTGCCCGTGGTGAGATGGAGCCACAATCACTGAGGAGGTCACGCATGCCTTTCGGCCGCAAGAAGTCCCTGATGGACCGCGCCCACGACTATGTCGAGCAGGTCTCGGAGACCGTCACCGACACGGTCATCCCCCAGCTGGCGTCAGCGTGGGAAGAGGCGGTGGAGAAGGCCGGGCCCGCGATCGCCGACGCGCGTGACAAGGCCCAGCCGCTGCTCGACGAGGGACGCACCCGAGCGACCGAGGCCGCCACCGCCGGCGCCGCCCTCGCGGCCGTCAAGACCGCCGAGGCACGCGAGAAGGCCGCCCCGCTGCTGGCCGAGGCCCGCGCCAACGCCGCCGACAAGGCCGCCGTCGCCGCTGCGCTCGCCTCCGAGCGCGCCGCCGAGGGTCGCGACCTCGCCGCCGCCAAGGTCAACGAGCTGCGCGGGGTCGAGCCCGAGCCGGAGGGCGGCAAGCTCAAGAAGTTCCTGCTGGTCACCGGCCTGCTCGCCGTCGGCGCCTTCGTCTTCACCAAGCTCAGGGGCAAGCAGGACGCCGAGGCCAACTGGCAGTCGACCTACGTGCCGCCGGCCCCGCCGAAGCCCGCCACCACGACGTCGGCCACCCCGCCGCCCACGCCCGCCTCCCCGGCGACCACGTCGGCAGCCCCCGGTGGCGACCCGCTCACCGACCCCCTGCCCGACGAGGTCACGGCCGATGACGTCGTGACCGCCGACCCGCCGGCCACCGACGACGTCGGTGGCGGCGCCCCCGGCGAGGCGATCAGCGACTCCGTCGAGGAGGCGCACCAGCCGACCGACCCCGACGCACCCGCCGACGTGATCGACATCGACGACGTGCCGCGCAAGAGCTAGCTCCACCCCAGCACCGCACCGGGCGGTGTCCCACCCACGTTCCGCAGCTCGCGACCGTGGGTGGGGCACCGCCCGAGTCGCGTCCACGGCGTGTCGTCGTCCGAGCGGTGGTCCGCCCACGTTCCTCGTCCCGGGAATGTCGGTGGACCACCGCTCCACCGGGTCCGGCCAGCCTCAGAGGGGCTCGAGGCGGTTGTCCTCGATCCAGTCGTCGATCCGCTCCCACCAGTGGTAGAGCCAGTCGATGCGCTCCTCGCGGTCGGCCGGGATCTCCTCGCGCGCGACGCGCCACCAGCGCATCGTGATCTGCTTGTCCATCGGCAGCTCACGCCACAGGTCACCGACCGTGAGCAGGTGGTCGAGCCCGGTGTGGGCGACCATCAGCACGTCGGCCTCGGGGGCCGCCTCGAGCGCAGCCAGTACGCCGCCGGGGCGCGGCGCGAGGACGTGGATCATCTCCTCCGCGCGCACCGCCATCCGCTCCAGGCCGAGCTTGCGGAGCCGGGCGATGGCGCGGTCGCGGCGCGCGGCGGTGAAGTTGCCGCCCTCCGGGAAGATCACGAACGCGTCGTTGTCGTCGAGGTCGGTGGCGAGCGACGCGATGTGTGACTCGAGGTCCTCGCCGGCCGCCGGGTTGGGCGAGATGAAGCGGGCCGGGACCCGGTTGAGGATGACGTCGATCGCGGGGTCCCACGCCAGGGTGTTCTTCAGGACGACCCGCGGCTCGCGGTGGTACCAGTGCAGCAGCGCGTACATCAGCACGAACGAGTCGCCCGGTCCGGCGTGGCGGCACATCACGAGCACCGGCCCGTCCGGCACCCGCGACGGCTGCGGCCCGTCGGTGCGGATCCGAAGCGCCAGCACGCGCCTGGCCTCCCGGAAGAACGCGATCAGCGTGCCCTGCACCAGGTCGTAGTGGATGCCGGCGAAGTAGGGCGAGCGGATCTTCCAGCCGAAGCCGCTGGCCAGCCACAGGCCGAGCAGCACCGCGAGCAGCAGCGTCTCGAAGGTGGCGTACAGCAGGACCAGCCACAGCACGCGCAGCGCCCGCCACCGCCCGGGCAGCACCGGCGCGAGCGCCGCCGCGACCAGCAGCCAGCCCGGCAGGGTGATCCACATCAGCACCGTCAGGACCACCACGGCGGGGGCGATCACCAGCCGACGGAGGACCCAGACGAGAGGGCGGCTCATGACCGGCCGAGCTCGGCGTCGAGGTAGTCCCGCGAGGCGGCGTACGTCGCGTCGATGCGCGCTTGGACGCCCGAGAAGTCGCGGTGCGAGAGCAGCGAGTCGTCGCGTGACGACGTGCCCGCAGCCGGCAGCACATGGGCCTCGACGCCCTCGGGGATCGTCGCCATGTCGCGCATGAAGCGGTGGCGGCGAGCGACCTCGAAGCTCACCCGTGCGACCTCCCACGGCCGGGTCGGTACCCGCAGCGGCCGGTCGATGCGCCCCACCTGCAGCACGAAGACGCGGGTGGCGCCGAGCTCGACCGCGCGTCCCACGGGGATGGAGTTGACCAGGCCACCGTCGAGGAAGTGCTCGCCGTCGACCTCGGCCGGCGGCAGCAGCCCGGGCACGGCGGCGCTGGCGAGGATCGCGGGCACGATCGGGCCCTCGGTGAACCAGTGCTCGGCGGCGCGCTCGATGCTCGCCGCGCACACCTCGAGGCGGACGGGCAGGTCCTCGAAGCGGGCGTCGCCCAGCTCCTCCTCGAGGCGGGCGCGCAGTGGCGCGGAGGAGTAGATGTGGGTGCCGGTGGAGACGGCCCGGCGGACCGTGCGCAGCGGCCGGTCGCCGTACACGTCGCGGCCCTGCGCGGTGGCGGCCCACAGCTCGGTCAGCCGGTCGACCACGCCGAGCTCGGGCTGCCGCGCCACCATCGCGCCGTTGAGCGCGCCGACGCTCGTGCCGAGGACGAGGTCGGGGACGATGCCGCGCTCGAGCAGCGCCCGCAGCATGCCGACCTCGACGGCGCCCAGCACCCCGCCTCCGCCGAGCACGAACGCGGTCACCATGGGTGGAGCGTAGTGAGGATCAGGCGAGCGCGGGGTGCTCGGCGCGTACGCGCTGCGTGGCGCGGTGCTCGGCCCAGAAGGAGACCAGCGGGATCGTGCCGCAGACGAGGGTCACCACGGTGAAGGGGAAGTCCCACGCGGCGCGACGCGAGAGCAGGAACGCGCTGAAGAGGAAGATCATGTAGAGCCAGCCGTGCGCGACGCCGAGGTAGGTGGTGATCAGCTCGCCGGCGTGCTGGGCGTCGGAGCCGGGGGTGACCCACGTCGGCGTGCTGTCGAAGACGCCCCACATCGGGGAACCGTCGAAGTTGGCCAGCGGGACGCCGACCAGGCAGAGCACGACGAGCAGGACGCCCACGATGGTGGCCATGACGCGGTAGGCGGTGAGGGTGCGTGACACGGCGGCCAACCTATCCGGCGCTCGGTTGGCGCAGCTCGGGCGTCACGTCGGGGTCCAGGTCGGGCTCCAGGTCGGGCTTGGTGGCGTCGCGCCGCCAGCGCCACCAGATGAAGGCCGCGAACGCCCCGAAGACCCACCACTCGAAGGCGTAGAGCAGGTTGCGGATGCCGGTCGTCCGGCTCGGGGTGGGCAGCGACGCGAGCTCCGCCTCCTCCAGCCCGGGGCCGGGGTCCTGGCTGATGACGTACGCCGACCACAGGTCGACGTCGACGCGCTGCACGGCGTCGGCCACGCGGATCTCGGGGAAGACGTCGTCGGAGGGGTCGTCGTCGACCACCAGGGTGCCCTCCGGCGGCTGCAGCCAGCCGGTCACCTCGGCCTCGCCCGCCACCGCGAGCAGGTCGGGGTCGGGCTCGGGGGCCCAGCCGCGTACGACGAGCACGGCGGCGTCGGCGGTCTGCAGCGGCGTCACCGCCCAGTAGCCGGGCTGGTCACCGCGGTCGCGGTCGGCGACCCAGAAGCCCCCGTCGAGCCACTCGCCCGACACGTCCACGGGACGGCCGAGGTCGGGAGCGGGGAAGGGGTCGTCGTTGCCCATGACCTCGTCCAGCGGCACCGGCGCGATGCCGGTCAGGTCGCGTGCCTCGGCGTCGCGGTGCGCCTGCCAGGCGTCGTACTGCCACTTCCCGAGCAGCCCCGCGACGCCGACCAGCACGAGCGCCAGGACCGCCGCACCGAGGTCGGTCAGCAGGCCGGGTCGGCGGGGGGCGGTCACGGCCTCGATTGTCCCAGCCCCCGCGAACCCCCACGAATCGGCTCCGCGTCGGCGTGACGCGTGCCACGGGGGACACGCTTGAAGCGTGCGGCTACTGAGTCGGACCGAGCTCGTCGCGCCGCCGGGTGAGGTACGCCGACTCGGCGGAGTTGCGGGCCAGCCCGATCGCCCGGTCGTAGGCCGCGCGCGCCTCCGGGCTGCGGCCCAGTCGGCGGAGGAGGTCGGCCCGGGTCGCGTGGAGTGCGTGGTAGCCGTCGAGGCGCGCGGCCAGCGCGTCCACCTGGGCGAGGGCGACGTGCGGGCCGTCGAGCTCGCCGACGGCGACGGCACGGTTGAGGGCCACGACCGGCGACGGGTCGAGCCGGGCCAGCTGGTCGTACAGCGCCACGACCTGTGACCAGTCGACGTCGCGGGCGTCGGCGGCGTCGGTGTGGACGGCGTTGATCGCGGCGAGCACCTGGTAGCGCCCGGGCGGCCGGCCGGAGGCCAGCCGCTCCCGGACGAGGGCGTGGCCCTCGGCGATGAGTGCGCGGTCCCAGGCCCCACGGTCCTGCTGGTCGAGGGTGACCAGCTCGCCGCCCGCAGACACCCGTGCCGTCCGCCGTGCCTCCGTGAGGAGCATCAGCGCGAGCAGGCCCGTCGCCTCCGCGTCGTCCTCCAGCAGCTCGCGCGCCAGTCGCGTGAGCCGGATCGCCTCGCCCGTCAGGTCGGCACGCACCGGGTCGGTCCCGGGTCCGCTGGCGAGGTAGCCCTCGTTGAAGACGAGGTAGAGCACGGTCAGCACGCCGTCGACCCGGGCCGGCAGGTCCGATGCCGCGGGGACCCGCCACGGGATGCCGGCCGCCCTGATCTTCGCCTTGGCGCGCGTGATCCGCTGCGCCATGGTCGGCTCCGGAACGAGGAACGCGTGGGCGATCTCGCCGACGGTGAGTCCGCCGACCAGGCGCAGGGTGAGCGCGACGCGCGCCTCCATCGCCAGGGCCGGGTGCGCGCAGGTGAAGAGGAGCCGGAGGCGTTCGTCCTCGACGGCACCCGTGTGCTCCGGTGGTCCCGAGAGCTGGTCGGTGAGCATGTGAGCCTGCTTCTGCTTGGCGTCGCGCCGGCTCTCGCGGCGTACGCGGTCGAGTGCCTTGTTGCCGGCGGTGGTGGTCAGCCAGGCGCCGGGGTTGGGCGGTACGCCCTCAGCGCGCCAGCGCTCGACGGCGGTCGCGAAGGCCTCGGCAGTGGCGTCCTCGGCGACGTCGAGGTCACCGAAGCGCCGCGCGAGGACGGCCACGACCCGGGCCCACTCCTCGCGGTGGACCCGGGTCAGGACCTCGTCGAGCCCGACTGCGGCCTCGGGGTCGGACACGGGGTCGGTCACGTCTCAGGCCACGCCGCCGAAGGGGCGGACCTCCACCTTGCGGTGGCAGGCGCGCGAGGCGTCGGCGGACAGGGCGAGGGCGGCGTCGAGGTCGTCGGCGGTGATCACCCAGAAGCCGGCGAGGAACTCCTTGGACTCGACGAAGGGTCCGTCGGTGAAGACCGGGTCGCCGCCGCGGCTGTCGGTGACGGTGGCGTCCTGCGGGTCGGTGAGGCCGCCGGCGAAGACCCAGCGGCCCTCGTCCTTGAGCCGGTCGTTGAACGCGTCGATCGCGCCGGGTGCGGAGTCGTCGGCCGGGCGGTCGGTGTCTCCGATGACGGTGAGGAGGTAGTGCATGTCGATCGTCTCCAGTGGTCGGCGGCCGCCCCTGCCGGGCGACCTCTCACCCCTACCACGAACGGGACGGACCGGATACGACAGCGACGGGGGACGACTTTCCGGCGTCGTGGTCAGGCCGAGGCCAGGGCGAGCTTGACCGCGAAGCCGACGAAGACAGCGCCGACCGCCGAGGTGGCCCCGGCCGACAGCGCCTTGCGGCGCCGGAAGGCGGCCGCGAGGTGCGTGCCGGCGAAGATCAGCACCGTCAGGTACGCCGCGCTGGCGAGGGTCGCGAGCGTACCGAGGGCGAGGAACGAGACGGCCGGGTGGGCGTAGGCCGGGTCGACGAACTGCACGAAGAACGCGACGAAGAAGAGGATCGCCTTGGGGTTGAGCAGGCTGATCACCAGCGCCCGCCGGTAGGGCCGCTCGCCCCGCGCCCTCGGTTCCACGCCGGCCTCGACGGCCGCGTCGGCGATCTGCTCGGCGACCGTCAGGCGCGAGCGCCACATGCCCCAGGCCGCGCGCAGCATGCCGATCGCGAGCCACAACAGGTACGACGCCCCCGCCCACTTCACGACCGCGAACGCCGCCGCGTTGGCCTGGAGCAGCGACGCGACACCTGCGGCGGACAGCGTCATCAGCACCGCGTCACCCGTCCACACACCCGCCGCGCCGGCGTACCCGCTCCGCACCCCGCGGCGCGCGGCGACGGAGAGCACGTAGAGCGAGTTCGGGCCCGGCAGCAGGATGATCAGGATCAGGCCGACGAGGTAGGTCGGGAGGTCGGTGATGCCCAGCACGGGCCCAGTATGGGGGTCGGCCGGGACGCGGTACGACCTCATGTCGAGGGATGGGCCGGACGTCACCTGACGTCCGTCCGGTGCTCCGAGGCAAAAGCTGCGGCCCGCGACAGACCCACGCGTGCGTCGACCGTCGTAAGACCGCAGTTCTTCGGTCTCGTGGGGCCGTCGAGATGGAGGCGGAGCAGCGCAGCCACATGCGGCACGTCCTCACCGAGCAGCTCGCGCAGCGGGCGGCTGATGGGCCCGGGCCACGGCCGGATCCCGCCAGACGACCGCCGTGCCGTCGAGCACGGTGGTGCCGTCCTGTGTCGTCACGCAGGTGGCGAGCCTCGTCACCGGTTTGTCGTGCCGTGCCGCGGTGACCGTGGCCTGGGCGGTGATGACGTCACCCGGTCGTACGGGTGCGAGAAAGCGCCATGACACCTCGAGGAAGACGCTTCCGGGGCCTGGCAGCTGCTCAGCAACGAGTGCGTTGAGCAACCCCGACGTGACCCCGCCCTGCACGACCAGCCCGCCGAAGCGGCTGGCCCGGGCGAGGTCCTCGTCGTAGTGGATCGGGTTTCGGTCGCCGGTGATCTCGGTGAACAGGGCGATGTCGTGTCGGGTGACGGTGCGGGTCCGTCGGGCGAAGGCCCCTGTCTCGATGGCGGTCATGCCGAGGAGCGTCTCCTCACCATCTTCCCGCGACCTTCCCCGCGACCTTCCCCCGGGAACCGAACGAGGAAGGCCGCGGGAATGCCGGGAACGGACGGTGGTCCTCCACCCACCGCCGCGCTGCCCCCGGGCAGTCCGGCCTTCACCGGAAGGGACGCGCATGTCCGACCACCTCACGACCTACCTGCTCACGACGTACGCCCGTCGGCGCGCCGAGGAGCTCAGCCTCGTCACCAGGCCCGAGCGCC
>DATIAJ010000029.1:0-2351 GCA_035458105.1 Nocardioides sp.
CGCATCGTGCTCGACCCGGCCACCGGCGACCTGTCCGACCGCACCGAGGCCCTGCTCTACGCCGCCGACAAGGCCGAGCACGTCGACCACGTCGTCCTGCCGGCGCTCGCGCGCGGCGAGGTCGTGATCACCGACCGCTACGTCGACTCGACCCTGGCCTACCAGGGTGCCGGCCGCACGCTCGACGTCGCCGAGGTCGAAGCCGTCGCTCGCTGGGCGACCGGCGACCTGCGTCCGCACCTGACCGTCGTGCTCGACCTCGAGCCCCAGGCCGGGCTCGACCGCTTCACCGGCCGCGACCGGATCGAGGGGCAGTCGCTGGAGTTCCACCAGCGGGTGCGGCAGGGCTTCCTCGGGCTCGCGGCCGCCGACCCCGACCACTACGTCGTACTGGACGCGCGGGCGCCGATCGAGGAGATCGCCGCGGCGATCCGCGAGCGCGTCGAGCCCCTGCTGGCGGCACGATGACGACCCCCACCAGTCCAGCAACCCGGACGGTCTGGGACGACCTCGTCGGCCAGCGTCCGACCATCGAGGTGCTCCAGCACGCCGCCGCCGGTGTGGGCATGACCCACGCGTGGCTGTTCACCGGCCCGCCCGGATCCGGCCGCTCCAACGTGGCGCGCGCCTTCGCCGCGGCGCTGCAGTGCGAGCGGCAGACCGGCTGCGGCGCCTGCGAGGCGTGCCGGCTCGGCATGAACGGGTCCCACCCCGACATCACGTGGGTGAAGTCGGAGACCTCGGTCCTCTACGTCGACGACATGCGCGACCTGGTGCAGTCGGCAGCGAAGTTCCCCGCGATCGGGCGCTGGCAGATCGTCGTCATCGAGGACGCCGACCGCCTCGGCACCCCGGAGAACCCCCGCACCGGCAACGCGCTGCTCAAGGCGATCGAGGAGCCGACGCCCAAGACGGTGTGGTTGCTGTGTGCGCCGACCGTCCAGGACGTGCTGCCGACCATCAACTCGCGCTGCCGCACCCTGACGCTCGCGACGCCCGGCACCAGTGACGTCGCGGCGTTCCTGACGAGCAACGACGGCATCTCCGAGACGATGGCCGGCTTCGCCGCTCGGGCCAGCCAGGGGCACATCGGCCGCGCCCGGGCCCTGGCCCTCGACGAGGAGACCCGCACGCGCCGGCGTGAGGTGATCAGCATCCCGGCCCGTCTGACGTCCCTGGGCTCCTGCATGACCGCGGCGACCAACCTCGCCGAGCTCGCCAAGGAGGAGACCGACGCGATCACCGCCGACGCCGAGCGGCGCGAGCTGACGGAGCTGCAGGCGATCTTCGGCAGCGAGCGCAAGGACACCACGAGCCGCTCCTACCGCGCCGCTCTCGCCGGGCTGGAGAAGCTGCAGAAGCAGAAGGCCAAGCGCCGCGTGCTCGACGTGATCGACCGCGCCCTGATGGACCTCGTCTCGGTCTACCGCGACGCCATCGCGCTGTCCGTGGGCGCCCCCGGCCTGCTGGTCAACGAGGAGCTCCGCGGCGATGTCGCGGTCGTCGCTCGCGCGGCCTCCCCCGAGGAGCTGCTGCGGATGATCGACGCGATCTTCACCGCCCGCGAGCAGATGCTGGAGTTCAACGTGCCCCCTCAGCTCGCGCTGGAGTCCATGACAGTCGCGCTGCGGCTGCCCGGAGGTCGTTGATGAAGAAGGCCGTCGCGGTGGTCGCCGTGCTCGCACTGGCGCTCACCGCCTTCGTTGCGGTCGGCCTGGCGATCCAGGGCGCCACGCCCGACTCGACAGGTGCTCGTCCCACGCCGTCACCGACCACGCCACCGCCGGCGACCGTCACCGAGGCGCCGTCGGACGAGCTCGCCGAGCTCTACTCCCAGCGCATCGACTGGCAGCCGTGCGAGACCGACGACGACCACGACTGCGGCTTCCTCACGGTCCCGGTCGACTACGCGGACCCGCAGGGGGAGACGATCGAGCTGGCGCTCCTCCGGATCCCGGCCACGGGCTCGCGCGTCGGCTCGTTGGTGGTGAACCCCGGCGGCCCCGGCGCGCGCGGGACGACGTACGCCGCTGCGGGTCGGCAGGTGTTCCGCGAGCCGCTGCTCGACGGTTTCGACATGGTCGGCTTCGACCCCCGGGGCGTCGGGGCCTCGGCGCCGGTCGACTGCCTCAGCGACGCCGAGCTCGACGCCTACCTCGGTGGCGACCCGACTCCCGACACCGCCGAGGAGCAGGCCGCCTACCGCGCCTCGGTGCTGTCGTTCGGCGAGAAGTGCGTCGCCGGGTCCGGGCCGATCGTCGGTCACGTCACCACCGCCGAGGCCGCGCGCGACATGGACGTGCTGCGCTCGGCGCTGGGGGAGGAGCAGCTGAGCTACTTCGGCGCCTCCT
>DATIAJ010000030.1:0-6012 GCA_035458105.1 Nocardioides sp.
CGATGCGTCCGGTGAGCCGGCCGTCGACGACCTCGAGCTCGTTGGCCCGGGCGAAGTGGATGCCGAGGTCGGCGGCGAGCCGGTCGGTGATCTGGGTGAAGCCGCCGGAGACGATCGCGAACCGGTAGCCCAGGCGGCGCAGCGTGCGGACCATCGTGCGGGCCCCGGGCGCGAGCTCGATCGAGTCGTACACCTCGTCGAGCGCCGACTCCGGCACACCCTCCAGCAGGGCGACGCGCTCGCGGAGCGACTCCTCGAAGTCGAGCTCGCCGCGCATCGCCGCATCGGTCACCCGGGCGACCTCCGCCTCCTGGCCCGCGTGGGCGGCGAGCATCTCGATGACCTCGCCCTGGATGAGGGTGGAGTCGACGTCCATGACGATCAGCCGGATGCCGCGGCGGTGCAGCGAGTCGCGCTGCACGGCGAGGTCGATGCCCTGCTTGACGGCCTCGACGGCCAGGAGCGGGCGGAGCGTGTCGGCCGGCGCGCCCGAGACGTGCAGCTCGATCGCCGTCACCGGGTAGCGCGCCATCCGCTCGATCTTGTCGATGTTGGCGCCCGAGTCGGCGATGCGGCCGGCGATCGCGGCCATCGCCGAGGCCTTCAGGGGGCTGCCGATGATCGTGATGTGCGAACGCTCGCCGTGGCGGCTGCGGTTGTCGCCGGCGCCCCGATCCACCTCGACGCTCATGTCGAGGTCGGTGGCGGTGCGCTCGATGACGTCGCGCAGCTTCTTCCAGTCCCGCGGCGCCGTGACGAGGATGCCGAGCACCAACCGCCGCCGCAGCACGATCTGCTCGATGTCGATCACCTCGACACCGGCGGCCGACAGGGCGCCGAAGATCGCTGAGGTGACGCCAGGCCGGTCCTTGCCGGTGAGGGTGACCAGGAGGGTCTTCGGCTCGTCTTCCATCGGGACGAAGGCTAGACCCGGTGACGTGCGGCCTGCTGCCGGGTCCGCGCCTCGGGCCGATCGGTGCTGGCCCCGACGGCCCCCATGCCCTGGCGCTGTTCCTGCCCAGCCTCGCCGTTGGCGTGCGCCGGCTGCACGACACCGACCGCAGCGGGTGGTGGATCCTCATCGGCCTCATCCCGATCATCGGCTGGATCCTGCTCATCGTGTGGTTCTGCACCGACTCCAAGCCCGACAACCAGTACGGCCCCAACCCCAAGACGGGCCCGTCCGGTGCTGCCGGTGACTACCCGCCGCCGGCCTACGGCAGCGGCCAGTACTAGCCCTCCGGCCACACCTCGGGGGAGCAGGCCGCCACGATCGCGCGCCGGGCCGCACGGCCCAGAGGCTGGAGCAGGTCGCGGCGGCGCTCCACCTCGTACGACGACAGCGCCCCGCCGTCGTCCACGAGGGCCAGGTCGACGATGGCCCACGCCTGCAGGCCGCGCGCGGCGAGGTCGGCGCACCGCGGCGGGGTGCCGAGCGGTGCGTCGACGGACGGACGGTGGTGCAGGTTCATCAGGGCGTCGGCGGCCTCGGGTCGCCACCTCGCCACGTCGAGGTCGGCGAGGTCGCCGGCGGCGCCGAGCAGGGCAGCCCGAAGGGTGCGGTCGGCCTCTCCGACGTCCGGGAGCTGGCGGCGCGAGGCCACGAAGCGCCGCCACTGCACCGTCTCGCCCTGCTCCTGCGGCACCAGGCCGAGGTCGCCCACCACGACGGCCTGGCCGGCCTCGAGGGCTGCGGTGTTGAAGTCCCGCGGTCCGCCCAGGCCCAGCGGGTCGCCGTCGACGGGCAGGGCCAGTCCGGCGTACGACGCCCCGGTGCCACGCGCGTGCGTCAGCAGGTCGAGCGCCGAGCCGCCGTCCAGCAGGTGGGTGTCGTCGGCCAGCGCGTCGAGCACGTGGTCGGTCTGCTCGTGGCCGCGCAGCCATGCGGTGAGCCACCAGGCGAGGGTCGCCGAGTGGGGGAGGGCGAGGGGCGTGCGCGACATCGCGGTGAGGTTACCCGTCGTTGCACCCCGCCGTGTCAGGGCCGGAAGGGCCGGACCTGCTGGATAGGGTGACGCCATGGTCGCCGTCATCGAGCTCGCAGGAGTCACGGTGCGCAGGGGCCAGTCGCTGCTGCTCGACGACGTCGACTGGCTGGTCGAGGACGACGAGCGCTGGGTGGTCCTCGGACCCAACGGCGCAGGCAAGACGACCCTGCTGCAGGTCGCCGCCGCGCAGCTGCACCCGACGTCGGGAGTCGCCGGCATCCTCGACGAGGTCCTCGGCACCACCGACGTCTTCGAGCTGCGTCCGCGCATCGGCCTCACCAGCGCCGCGCTCGCCGACCGCATCCCCCGCTCCGAGCTCGTCAAGGACGTCGTGGTGTCCGCCTCCTACGGCGTGCTGGGTCGCTGGCGCGAGGAGTACGCCGACCTCGACCACGACCGGGCCGCGAGCCTCCTGGCCGAGGTCGGGGCCGAGCACCTGGCGGAGCGCACCTTCGGCACCCTCAGCGAGGGCGAGCGCAAGAGGGTCCAGGTCGCGCGGGCACTGATGACCGACCCCGAGCTGCTGCTGCTCGACGAGCCGGCCGCGGGCCTCGACCTCGGAGGCCGCGAGGACCTGGTCGCGACGCTGTCGCAGGTGGCCCTGGACCCCGACTCGCCTGCGACGGTCCTGGTCTCCCACCACGTCGAGGAGATCCCGCCCGGCTTCACCCACGCGCTGCTGCTGCGCGAGGGACGGGTGGTGGACTCCGGACCCGTCGAGGACGTCGTCACCGCCGAGTCGCTGTCGGAGACGTTCGGGATGCCCCTGGTGCTGACCCGCGCCGACGACCGGTACGCGGCACGCCGACGCTCCGTCGAGCGCGTCGCTCCCGCCTGACGTCACGACGTACTCGATAGGGTCGGGCCATGGACTGGATCCGCGACCACCTCTGGGAGACCTGGCTGGGTCTCTCGATCGCGCTGGGCGTGGTGGAGATGTTCAGCCTCGACCTGATCTTCGCGATGCTCGCCGCGGGAGCCGTCGTCGGCATGGTCGCCGCCATCGTCGGCCTGCCTGTAGCGGTGCAGGTCCTCGCGGCGCTGGCCGCGTCCATCGCCATGCTGGCCTTCGTGCGCCCGGCCTTCGTCAAGCGGCTCCACAGCGGCCCCGAGCTCGCGCTCGGCCACGGCAAGCTGGTCGGCACCCGCGGCCTGGTCACCCAGGAGATCACCGGCCTGGCGCCGGGTCGCATCAAGGTGGCCGGCGAGGTCTGGTCGGCGCTGCCCTACGACGAGCACCTCACGATCGCACCGGGTGAGACCGTCGAGATCTTCCAGATCAAGGGCGCCACCGCCTACGTCCACCCGGTCGGCACGCTCGAGCCCTGAGCTCGGCCGCCCAGACCACACGAGACCCGTACCACTCGCACACACCAAGATCGGGGGAGACCAGTGCCGTCAGCATTGCTCATCCTGTTCCTGCTCGTCGCCGTGTTCGTCGTCGTCATGCTCGCCAAGACGGTCCGCATCGTGCCCCAGGCACGCGCAGGCATCGTCGAGCGCTTCGGCAAGTACAAGGGGACGCTGCCGGCAGGGCTCAACATCGTCGTACCGTTCATCGACAGGGTGCGCTACCTCATCGACCTGCGGGAGCAGGTCGTGAGCTTCCCGCCCCAGCCGGTGATCACCGAGGACAACCTGGTGGTGTCGATCGACACCGTCATCTACTTCCAGGTCACCGACCCGGTGGCGGCGACCTACGAGATCGCCAACTACATCCAGGCCGTCGAGCAGCTGACCATGACCACGCTGCGCAACATCGTCGGTGGCATGGACCTCGAGCAGACGCTGACCTCGCGCGAGGAGATCAACAACGGCCTGCGCGGTGTGCTCGACGAGGCGACCGGCAAGTGGGGCATCCGCGTCAACCGTGTCGAGATCAAGGGCATCGACCCGCCGCCGTCGATCAAGGACGCGATGGAGAAGCAGATGCGCGCCGACCGCGACAAGCGCGCACTGATCCTCAGCGCCGAGGGCCAGCGGCAGTCCGCGATCCTCACCGCCGAGGGCAACAAGCAGTCGCAGATCCTCAACGCCGAGGGTGACCGCGAGTCGCAGATCCTGCGCGCCCAGGCCGACCGCGAGGCCGCGATCCTGCGCGCCCAGGGTGAGGGCCAGGCCATCCAGACGGTCTTCCAGGCCATCCACGACGGCCAGCCCGACCAGTCGCTCCTCGCCTACCAGTACCTCCAGATGATGCCGAAGATCGCCGAGGGCAGCGCCAACAAGGTGTGGGTCATCCCCTCGGAGATCACCAAGGCGATGGAGGGCCTCGGCTCCTCGATCCACGAGATCGCCGGCATCCCCAAGGACGCGACGCCCCGCACGCGGGTCGACATGGGGTCGTCCGAGCCGCAGCTGCCGCGCGGGTCCGACGACGCGGAGACGCGAGCGACCAGCGAGGCCGTCCAGCAGGCGATCGCCGAGGCCGAGATCGCCGCCAACCCGGGCAAGGCCCGTCCCTCTGACCCGGGAGCACCCGCCGGCCAGTGAGTCCCCTCGAGGCTGTGCTGATCGCCCTCGCAGGAGTGGCGGCCGGCACGATCAACACCGTGGTGGGGTCGGGAACGTTGATCACGTTCCCGACCCTCCTCGCGTTCGGCGTACCCCCGGTGACCGCCAACGTCAGCAACACCGTCGGGCTCGTCCCGGGCAGCATGTCCGGGGTCTTCGGCTACCGCCGCGAGCTCGCCGGGCAGGGCGCCCGCGTCCTCCGGCTGGGGTCGGCGTCGCTGCTCGGCGGTGTCGTCGGTGCGCTGCTCCTGCTGTGGCTGCCGTCGTCCGCCTTCGACACGATCGTCCCGGTGCTCATCGCGCTCGGCGTGGTGCTGGTCGTCCTGGGCCCGCGCATCCAGCGGTCGGTCGCCGCCCGCGCCGAGTCGCGTGGCGGCATCCCCGACCACGGCGTGTGGTGGGTGTGGCCCGCGGTCGCCGCCGCCGGCGTCTACGGCGGCTACTTCGGGGCCGCGCAGGGCGTGCTGCTGATGGCCATCCTCGGCATCGGCGTCGTCGACTCGATCCAGCGGCACACGGCCACCAAGAACCTGCTCGCCCTGATCGTCAACGCCGTAGCAGCGCTCGTCTTCATCGCCGTCGCCGACATCGACTGGGTCGTGGCCGGGCTGATCGCGCTCGGGTCCGTCGTGGGCGGACAGATCGGTGCCGGCGTGGGCCGTCGGCTGCCCCCGGCCCTGCTTCGCGGCGTGATCGCCGTCGTCGGCATCGTCGCGCTCGTGGTGCTCCTCGTCTGACGCAGCCAGGAGGCGCGCGAGGTTCCCCGGCAGCCCGGACGGGGGTTACCGTGAGGAGCTGGAGAGGCCATCACCCATGCCCTGGATGGCGACGGGGAGCGGTGCACGCGCCCGCACGTTCCCCAGCGCGAGCCGCGAGGCGGTACGCGGTCGCGCGCCGAGGTGGCGCGTGGTCGCAGCATCGCTGCTCCTCGTGACCGCGTGCACGTCGGACGACCCGGTTCAGGAGCGTGAAGCAGTTCCGGGACACGACGAGCTCACCGCAGCGATCGCGGAGTTCGGCGAGCCGTTCTACGACTTCGACGAGCTGCGGGCTGTGATGGTCGCCGACGAGGCGGACGTCGTCTTCGAGGAGTACTACGAGACCGACGAGGACGCGCACTGGGGCATGCAGTCGGTCACCAAGAGCGTGATCGGGACGCTGGTGGGGATCGCAGTCGACGAAGGACTGATCGGGAGCATCGACGACACCGTGGGGGAGATGCTTCCCCGGTACGCGGGCGTCATGTCCGCCAGGACCGCGGACATCACGATCAGCCAGCTGCTGACCATGACCGCGGGACTACCTGGCGGACTCGACGCCGCCGGCCCAGACTTCCTCAGGTCCGAGGACTGGGTGCGACACATCGTGACACATCCCGACCTGCCACCGGGACAGCAGTTCCAGTACTCCGACGCCTCGTCACACCTGCTGTCGGCGATCCTCTCGGAGGCGACCGGGGAGCCGGCGCTGCAGTACGCACGCTCGCGCCTCTTCGACCCGCTGGGCATCG
>DATIAJ010000031.1:0-18731 GCA_035458105.1 Nocardioides sp.
GCCGCCTTCAGCGACTGCTCGGAGTCGAAGGCCTTCTCGGCCTGCTCGATCAGGGTGAGCATGTCGCCCATGTCGAGGATGCGCGAGGCCATCCGGTCGGGGTGGAAGAGGTCGAAGTCGGTCATCTTCTCGCCGCTGGAGGCGAACATGACCGGCCTGCCGGTGATCGAGCGGATCGACAGGGCCGCACCACCGCGGGCGTCACCGTCGAGCTTGGTGAGCACCACGCCGTCGTAGCCGACGCCGTCGAGGAACGCCTGCGCGGTGGTCACCGCGTCCTGGCCGATCATCGCGTCGACGACGAAGAGCACCTCGTCGGGCTGTACCGCGTCGCGGATGTCGGCGGCCTGCTTCATCAGCTCCGCGTCGACGCCCAGGCGACCGGCGGTGTCGATGATGACGACGTCGTGCAGCTTGCGCTTCGCCTCCTCGATGGAGGCGCGCGCCACGCCCACCGGATCACCGGTGCCGTTGCCGGGCTCCGGGGCGAACACGGGGACGCCGACCCGCTCACCGTTGACCTGCAGCTGCTGGACGGCGTTGGGGCGCTGGAGGTCGGCCGCGACGAGCATCGGCGTCTTGTCCTGGTCCTTGAGCCACAGCGCGAGCTTGGCCGCGAGCGTCGTCTTGCCGGCACCCTGGAGGCCGGCGAGCATGATGACGGTCGGTCCGCTCTTCGCGTAGCGCAGGCGGCGGGTCTCGCCGCCGAGGATCGCCACGAGCTCCTCGTGGACGATCTTGATGATCTGCTGCGCCGGGTTGAGGGCCCCGCTGACCTCCTCCGAGCGCGCCCGCTCCTTCACGGCCCCGACGAACTCCTTCACCACCGGCAGCGCGACGTCGGCCTCGAGCAGCGCGATGCGGATCTCGCGCGCCGTGGCGTCGATGTCGGCCTCGGAGAGCCGGCCCTTGCCGCGGAGGTTCTTGAAGGTGTCGGCAAGGCGGTCGGAGAGTGTGGCGAACACGGTGTGGGTCTGTCCCTCGCATCGGTGGTGGATCAGGGCGGACGGGAGTCCGTACGACGACCAAGACTAACGGCCGCACCCCGTCCGGGCTCAGCCGACGAGCCCAGCGTCTGGCTCAGCCGCCGTGCTCAGCCGCCGAGCTCAGCCACCGAGCGCCGTGCGTACGGCGTGCGCGGCGGCCGCGGCCCGCTCCTCCGTCGGGCGAACGCCACCGACCTCCTGGACGTAGAACACGTCGACCGCCTGCGGCCCGAGGGTGGAGACGTGGGCCGAGGCCACCGTCAGCCCGAGCCCGGCGAGCGTGGTGAGCACGCGGTGGACCACGCCGGGACGGTCGGAGGTGCGGATCTCGAGCACCAGCGAGGCGCGCGAGGCGTCCGGACGGACCTCCACGATGGGTGGCAGCTCGCCGTCCGGGCGCGCGGGGAGCTCGGGGAGCCGCTGGGTGCCCTCGACGACGCGGCGGATGCGTTCGCGGACGACGCTCGCGTCGAGGTAGGCGTCGGGAACCTCCCACGCGCTGACGCCCCACTCGCCGTCGGCGTCGACCTGCGCCCACGCGCGGGCGGCGTGCACCGGTACCCGCAGCGCCGCCAGGCCGCCGGCGACGTCGGCGAGCAGGCCGACGCGGTCGGCCGCGACCACGGTGACGGTGGCGCCCACCTCGTGCGGGGTGATCGTCACGGAGACGGCGGCCGGGTCACGTCGTACGACGTCGGGGATCGGCATCGACCCGACCGGGGCGACGTGCGTCATCTCGGCGCCGAGGGCGTGGCCGGCCCGCGAGACGAGGCGGTCGACGAGTGACGCCCGCCAGGTGGTCCAGGCCGCGGGCGAGGCGGCCCGGGCGTCGGCCTCGGTGAGGGCGCGCAGGAGCTCCAGGCTGGCCGCGTCGGGGACGTGGGTGAGCAGCTCGGCCGTCGTGGCCGGGTCGTCGGGGTCGCGCGTGGTCGCGAGGTCCGCGAGGAGCAGGTGCCACCGCACCAGGGAGGCGACCACCTCGGCGTCGAGGTCGGTGAAGCCCATCCGCGCCACGACCTTGCGAGCCAGCGGCTCGCCGGCCACCGAGTGGTCCTGCAGCGAGCCCTTGCCGATGTCGTGCAGCAGGGCCGCCACCAGGAGCAGGTCGGGCCGGCGAACGGTGCGGATCAGCGCGCCGGCCTCCGCGCAGGTCTCGACCACGTGCCGGTCGACGGTGTAGCGGTGGATCGCCGAGGCGTGCGGCAGCAGCCGGATCTGCTCCCACTCGGGCAGGAACGTCTCGACGCCCTCGACCTCGTCGAGGGTCTCCCACACCGGCAGCAGCCCCGGCCCGCTGGCGAGGAGTCGGACCAGCGCGTCACGGGCGGGAGCGGGCCACGGCACGGGCAGCGGGGCGCCCTCCCGCACGAGGCGGGCGGCAGTGGTGGGCGCGAGCACGGCGTCGCGGCTCGCGGCCTCCGCCGCGGCGCGGAGCAGCAGCGTGGGGTCGTCACCGGGCCGCGTGCCGGCGTCGAGGACCACCTCACCGCGGGAGAGGGCGATGCCGGGGGCGATCCGCTCCAGCGCGGGCGTCCGCCGGCCGCGCTCACCCGTCGGCCGGGCCATCACGGCGTCCGTGCGCCGCCACGCCAGGCGCGACAGGTGTGCGATGCGCCGCCCCAGCGAGCGGACGTGGCGCTGGGCCGCCTCGGCATCGGCCAGCCCCAGGCGCTGGGCCAGCGACCCCCACATCTCCGGAGCGATCCGGTCGGCGGGCCGTCCGGCGAGGTCCTGCACCTCGTCACGGACGTCGAGGAGCATCTGCCGCGCCGCCTCGAGCGCCGGGGTCGAGGCGTCGACGAGCCAGCTGGCCTCGATCGCCTTCAGCACGCCGGCGTCACGCAGGCCGCCCTCCGCCTCCTTGACGTCGGGCACCGAGGCGTGTGCGAGCTCCCCGGTGACGTCGTGGCGCTTGAGGGTCATCGCCTTCAGCTCCGGCAACCGGGTGCGGGCCTGCCGACGCCAGTCGGCGAGCATCGTCGTGCGCAGCCGGAGGCTGAGCCCCGGGTCACCTGCGATGTGGCGGGCGTCGAGCAGCCCGAGCGCGACCCGGAGGTCGGCCGCTGCCTCGAGCACCTCGGACATCGAGCGGACCGAGTGGTCGAGCCGGCGTCCGGAGTCCCACAGCGGGTACCAGAGCGTCGCGCCCAGGTCCCCCAGGTCGAGGCCGTCCTCGTGGACGAGGACGACGTCGAGGTCGGAGTGCGGGGCGAGCTCGCCCCGCCCGTAGCCCCCGACGGCGACCAGGGCCACCCCGGTGACGGGCCCGCCGGAGGCGGCGTACGCCTCCCGGCAGAGCACGTCGGCCGAGGTGGCCCTGGTCTGTCGATCTGCTGCGGTCATGCGGGGTCCCTGCGTCGTTGCTCGGAGGAGCGAAGCGGAGGAGAGGAACGACGTGGGGTGCTCATGCCTGGTCCCCCGCGTGGAGGGTCGGGCGGACGACCCCGAGACGTCCGCCCATCAGAGTGCCGACGCGTCCTGCTCGCCGGTGCGGACGCGGACGACGGTCTCGACCGGGCTGACCCAGACCTTGCCGTCGCCGATCCGGCCGGTCTGCGCCGTCTTGACGACGATCCCGACGATGTCGTCGGCGTCGGCGTCGTCGACGACGATCTCGATGCGGATCTTGGGCACGAGAGCGATGTCGTACTCCGCCCCGCGGTAGACCTCGGTGTGGCCCTTCTGGCGGCCGTAGCCGCTGACCTCGGAGACCGTCATGCCGGCCACCCCGAAGGTCTCGAGCGCCTCGCGGACGTCCTCCCACTTGTGCGGCTTGATCACCGCGGTCACGAGCTTCATGCGCTGGCTCCTTCCGTCTTGCTGGTCGTGGTGGCGGGGGCGGTCGAGGCAGCGAGCACGCTGCTGCCCCCGCCGCTGGTGCCGCTGTGCAGGTCGTACGCCGACTCGCCGTGGGCGACGAGGTCGATGCCGTTGACCTCGTCCTCCTCGTCGAGGCGCAGGCCCATCGTGTACTTGATCGCCACGGCGATGACAGCGGTCAGGATGCCGGAGTAGACGACGGCCACCACGACGCCGAGGGTCTGGTCGGCCAGCGAGCCGAACCCACCGCCGTAGAGGAGCCCGTCGACCCCGCCGGCACCCTCGGCCGTGGAGAACACACCGATCAGGACGGTGCCGACGACGCCGCCGACCAGGTGGACGCCGACCACGTCGAGCGAGTCGTCGTACCCGAGCTTGTACTTCAGGCCCACGGCCCAGGCGCAGACGCCACCGGCGACGAGACCGATCGCCACGGCACCGGAGAGGTTCACCGCACCGGCGGCCGGGGTGATCGCGACCAGGCCCGCGACGATGCCGGACGCGGCGCCGAGGGAGGTGGCCTTCTTGTGGATCAGGCGCTCCACCAGCAGCCAGCCGAGGATGGCCGCCATGGTGGCCAGCGTGGTGTTGGCGAAGGTGCGGCCGGTCTCGGACATGAAGCGCTCGGTGAACGCCTCGCCCTCCTCGCCTGCGAAGACGATCGAGCCGACGTTGAAGCCGTACCAGCCCATCCAGAGCAGACCGGCGCCGAGCATCGTGAGCGTCAGGTTGTGCGGCCGCATCTGCTCACGCGGCCAGCCGATGCGCTTGCCGAGGAGCAGGACGAGCACGAGCGCGGCGATGCCGGCGTTGATGTGGACCGCGGTGCCGCCCGCGTAGTCCTGCGCACCGATCCGGCCGCAGATGAGCGAGTCCTCGGTGCAGCTGAAGACCATGTGGGCCATCGGGAAGTAGACGATGAGCGACCACAGCGGGACGAACACCACCCACGCCGAGAACTTCAGCCGGTCGGCGACCGCGCCGCTGATCAGGGCGGCGGTGATGATCGCGAAGGTCATCTGGAACATGACGCCGATGTAGGTGTCGGTGGTGACGCCGTCGAGCCAGAGCAGCTCGAAGGGGTTCGCGAAGAAGGTGCCGTCACCCCCGAACCCCATCGACCAGCCGACGGCGACGTAGAGGATGCCGACGATGGCGGCCGCCACGTAGGACATCATCATCATGTTGAGCACGGACTTCGACCGCGACATGCCGCCGTAGAACAGGGCCAGCGCGGGCACCGTCATCATCAGGACGAAGGCAGTCGCCACCAGCATGAAGGCGTAATAGCCGTCCACAGGACCTCCAAGGGTTCAAGCAGGAACGAAACGGGGTGGACGCCGCTGCGACGCCGATGTCATGGCGGTGCCCACGTGATGACCCGCAGCCTGTGCTGGCGAGGTTTCGCCTTGCGGCGACGGATGTTGCATGCACGCAACGGAATGCGCCCTCGTGTTACGGGTGTGTGAACGGATCGGCCCCCGAGGCCGCCTTGTTAGTGTTCGGCCGTGTCCAGACTGGCCGTGATGGCGCACTACGACGTCGCCGGGGAGCTTCGGCCCCACGTGCGTGGTCAGGTGGAGGCACTGGCCGCGTCGGTCGACACGCTGCTGGTGTGCACGACGGCCAGCCTGCAGGACTCCGCGCGTGCCTGGCTGGCCGAGCGGGCGGTCCTGGTCGAGCGGGCCAACTACGGCTACGACTTCTTCAGCTACAAGGTCGGCCTCGACGCCGCCGGCGACCTGACGGCGTACGACGAGGTGGTGGTGTGCAACGACACCTACGTCTTCGCCCTCGACTCCTACGAGCCCGTCTTCGCCGAGATGGCCACCCGGCCGTGCGACTTCTGGGGCCTGACCGGGGCCGAGCGCGTCGCGCCGCACATCCAGTCCTTCTTCATCGCCTTCCGGCCGTGGGTGGTCGGCTCGCGTGCCTTCACGACCTTCTGGGAGGAGATGGAGCCGATCTCCAAGCGCCGCCAGGTGATCCGGCGCTACGAGGTCGGCATGTCCCGCCGGCTCTACGAGGCGGGCTTCGTCTCCGACACCTACTTCGTCGAGACCCCCGAGGACCGGCGCATCGCCCGCGAGCGGATGCGCTGGTGGGCCGCCCACCGCTCCCACTTCCCGCGCACCCGCGCCGAGGTCCGCGAGTGGCGCGAGCGGGCCAACGAGCCGTGGAACCCGGCCCGCAGCCTGGCCGACCGGGTGCTCGACGACGCCCGGCTCCCCTACGTCAAGATCGACACCCTGCGCTACGACCCGTACAACCTCGACGCCAAGCGCCTGCTCGAGCTGTGCGAGCGCCGCTATCCCGAGCGCTTCGAAGGCGTGCGCGAGTTCCTCGAGGAGACCGCGCAGTACTACCCCCTGCGCGACACCGAGCGACTCCTCCCCACGCCCCTGGCCCTCGAGCCCCTCTTCCCGAGGGTGAGGTACTCCGATGCGCGGTGAGCGTCGCCGCCCGAGCCAGGTGCGGCTCGACGACGCCGCCGAGGTGATGGTCGCCTCCGGGCTCGTCGACGTCGACTACGTCGCCGCGCAGCTCGGGACCACCTTCGGCTCGCCCCTCGAGGCGGCCCGCGCCGTCGTCGAGGCCGGCGACGTCTCGCCCCACCCGCTCTTCGAGGCCCAGTGGATCGGGCGCCGCCGCTCGTGGCAGCGAGCCGGTCAGCACCCCGTGCTCTGGTACGTCGCCGAGCGCCGTCGCCGCAACCGCATCGCGCCCCACCCGCTGGTCGACCCGCGGATCATCTTCGCGGCCTACCCCGAGGCACGCCACCACCCCTACGGCGCGCTGTCCTACTGGCTGTCCGCGTCCGGGCCCGGTACGCCGCTGCCCACCCGCATCCTGCCTCGCAAGGTCTCGTGGGCCACCTACCGTGCCGCCGCCGTCCAGGCCGCGACGCAGTGGCGCGAGGAGGTCGTGCGGGAGCGTCCGCAGCTCGTCGGCCCCACCCCCGCGCTCCCGACCACCCTCGGCACGTCCCCCGCGGTGACCGTCGTGATGGCGGCGCAGGACGCCGGACCTCTCGTCCACCAGACGGTGGCCTCGCTGCAGGCCCAGACCTTCACCGACTGGCACCTCGTGGCCGTGGACCGGGGGTCCGGCGACGACACCGCCGCCGTGCTCCAGGGAGTCGCGGCCTTCGACGACCGGATCACCGTCGTGCGCGAGTCGCGCTGCGGGGCGGCCCGGGCGCTCAACGTGGCCCTCGAGCACGGCACCGCCGAGCACGTCGCCTTCCTGCCGCTCGGGCGGGAATGGCTCCCCGACATGCTCGGCGACCTGCTGGCGCACGCCCACCACAGCGGGGCGGCGGCAGTGGTCGCCGGCGCAGGGGCTGTAGCCCGGTCGCGCCACGAGCTCCTGGGCGGGCGCCCGGTCGACCTCGCCACCGCGCTCCTGCGGCGCGACGCGGTCAAGGACGTCGGCGGCTTCGACGAGGGCCTCGACGGGGCGGTGGAGCGCGATCTCGTGCTGCGACTCACCCGCGACCACGAGCCGCTCGCGGTCGACGTACCCGTCCTCAGGCGCCCCGAGACCCCGCAGCCCGGCTTCGCCGACGACAGGGACTCCGTCGTCCTCGAGCGCCAGCTCGTCGACTGGGACGCCGCTGCGACCCGCGAGACGGACGAGGCCGTCGTCAGCCACGTCATGCCGCTGGGGCCCGAGCCGCGGCGCACCGTGGAGTGGCTCGGCTCGGTGCCGCGCGAGGGGTCGGAGCTGGTGCTCGTCGGCGTCCGCATGCGCCGGGCGCACCACGTCCTGGCCGCCTCGATCGCCGCGGTGATCCCCGGCGCCCGCTTCGTCTCGGTCCCCGCCCCGGTCTCCATGTCCGTCGCCACCAACGTCGGTGTCGCCCAGGCGACCGGCAGCACCGTCGTGCTGGTCCGGCCGGAGGCGATGCCACCGCGCCAGCCGATCGCCGAGCGGCTCGCCGCGGCGCTGCGCGAGCCCGGGGTCGGGGTGGTGCAGCCCCTGGTCGTCGACCTCGACGGCGTGGTGCTCAGCGCCGGTGCCCGGTTCACCTCCGACAACCCCCACCCCGAGCTGTTCCTCGCCGGCCTGCCCACCAGCGACGCCGTACGGATCGGCACGTGCGACATCGCCGCGCCGGCCGCTCCGGTGGTGGCCCTGCGCACCGAGGCGGCGGTCGCGCTCCGCGGGCTGGACGCGCGCTACCACTCCGTCCTCGGCGAGACCGACCTCGGCCTGCGGGCACAGCGGGGCGGACTCGGTGGATCGATCCTGGTGCCGGACGCCGTGATCACCTCCCGCACCCCCTACGCCGAGCCCGAGCAGCTCATCGGTGCGATGGCGTCGCTGCGCTCCACCGTCCTCGCCGGGCCGCCGCCCCCGGCCGACCGCTCGCGCGACCAGCTGCGCACGGCGGGCCTCGAGGTGACCGACGAACGCAACCGGCGGGTCGCAGCCGACCCCGACGACCGGGCCGCGCCGTCGGTCCTGGTCCCCGAGCTCGTCCTTCGCGCCGTCGAGGGCATCCGCGAGTCGCCCCCGCGCCTGCGGTGGGCCGTCGACATCGCCGCACCCGCCGCCCAGCGCGGCGACCGGTGGGGCGACACCTACTTCGCGCGCTCGCTGGCCGACGCCCTCGAGCGACGCGGTCAGCACGTCGCCATCGACCGTCGCGACGCCCGGCAGCGCGACTCACGCGACCACGACGACGTCCTGCTGGTGCTCCGCGGCCTGGATCGCGTCACGCCCCGGCCGGGTCTGCTCAACGTGGAGTGGATCATCAGCCACCCCGACATGATCACGCCTGACGAGGTGGCCGGCTTCGACCTCGTCTACGCCGCCAGCACGAGCTGGTCGGCGCGCGTGAGCCGCGAGTGGGGCACGCCCGTCACGTCGCTGCTGCAGTGCACCGACACCCGCTGGTTCCACCCGGACCGGGCCGAGCCCGACACAGGCCCGGCGCTGCTCTTCGTGGGCAACTCACGCGGCATCTACCGCTACGCCGTGCGGAGCGCCCTGGCGATCGGCGCCGACCTCACCCTGCACGGCAACGACTGGACCGACTTCGTCGAGCGCGACCAGATCGCCTCCGGGGGCGTCGACAACCGTGAGGTGGGCGCGCTCTACGCCTCGGCGGGCATCGTGCTCAACGACCACCACCTCGACATGCGGCGCGACAGCTTCGCCTCCAACCGCCTCTTCGACGCGGCTGCCTGCGGGGCCCGGATCCTCAGCGACCGCATCGACGGTCTCGAGGAGATCTTCTCCGGTCTGGTGCTGCCCTTCGACGACGAGCACGAGCTGGCGCGCCTGGTGGAGCCGCCGTACGACGCCTTCCCCGACAACGCCGCCCGGCGCGAGATCGCGACCCGGATCATCGCCGAGCACAGCTTCGACAAGCGTGCGGAGACCCTGATCGACGACGCGGTCCGCGCGCTGCTCGCCCGCCGCTGACGGGTCGGGTCAGCCCAGGAGTGCGTCGACGAACGCGGCCGCGTCGAAGGGCGCCATGTCGTCTGGACCCTCTCCGAGGCCGACGAGCTTGACCGGTACGCCGAGCTCGCGCTGCACCTGCACCACGATGCCGCCCTTGGCGGACCCGTCGAGCTTGGTGAGGACGATGCCGGTGACGTCGACGATCTCGCTGAAGACGCGCGCCTGGATGAGGCCGTTCTGGCCGGTGGTCGCATCGAGCACGAGCAGCACCTCGGTGACGTCGGCCTGCTTCTCGATGACGCGCTTGATCTTGCCGAGCTCGTCCATCAGGCCGGCCTTGTTCTGCAGGCGGCCGGCGGTGTCGACGAGCACCGTGTCGACGCCGTTGTCGACGCCGTGCTTGACCGCCTCGAACGCGACGCTGGCGGGGTCGCCGCCCTCGGGGCCGCGTACGACCTCGACGCCCACGCGCTCGCCCCAGGTGGCGAGCTGGTCGACGGCCGCGGCGCGGAACGTGTCGGCGGCACCGAGAGTGACCGACAGGTCCTCGGCCACCAGGATCCGGGCGATCTTGCCGACCGTGGTGGTCTTGCCGGCGCCGTTGACGCCGACGACGAGCACCACGCCCGGCTTGCCGTCGGTGCCGGTCACCTGGACGCGGCGGTCGAGGTCGGTGCCGACGAGCTCGATGAGCTCCTCGCGCAGGACCTCGCGTGCGTCGGGTGCGTTGCCGCCCTCGACCCGCAGGCGGGTGCGGAGCCGCTCGACGAGGGCCTGGGTGGGCGCGACGCCGACGTCGGCGGTGAGCAGCGTGTCCTCGATGGCCTCCCACGTGTCCTCGTCAAGGCGCTCCCGGCTGAGGAGGGCGAGCAGGCCCTTCCCGAGCCCGCCCTGCGAGCGCGAGAGCCGCTGCCGCAGACGGACGAGGCGCGATGCGGTGCTCTCCGGCTTCTCGACGGTCGGGGCGGTCGGGGCCTCGACGACCGGCTCGACGGTGTCGACCGCCGGCTCGGGCGGCGCCCCGGTCGCGACGTCGGCCTCGGTCGGGGGCGGCGCGATGACGTCGGTGCGGCCGCTGGGCGGCGGCACCTCCTTGCGCCGGCGTCCGGACGTCAGCAGCCCGGCGAGCGTGAGCACGCCGACGACCGCGATGGCGATGATCAGATAGAGCCAGTCACCCATGGGGCCAATCCAATCAGAGGGGCACGACGCGCCGGAGGCGGGTGAGCACCCCGGGGTCGTGACGGGCCTGCTCGGCCGCCAGACGGGCCCGCAGGTCGTCGCGCTGGGCGACGAGGCGGTCGGCCCGCTCGCGCTCGCGCGCGAGGCGGCCCTGCGCCTTCGCGAGGTCGGCGAGCACGGCGTCGAAGGCGGCGGTCAGCCCGGACCCGGCGCCCCCGGCCAGCATCGGGGACGCCGCCCCCTCGCCCGGGTGCACGACCCACACGACCTCGTGGGGCATCAGCCGGAACCACCGCACGGCCGACTCCCCCACCAGCGCCGGCGGCGTCACCCGCACGGACGCCAGGCCTGCCGCTGCAAGCCGGGAGTCGAAGTCGTCGCCGTACCAGCGCACGTGGTCGTGCTGGCCGAAGCGGCGGGTGCGCTCCTCGGGCGTCGCCGACGGGTCCTCGTCGGTCGCGACCCCCATCTTGATGGGCACCTCGAGCAGCGCGATCCCGCGCGGGCTGAGCACCCGGGCGATCTCGCGCATCGCCGCGCAGTCGTCCGGGACGTGCTCGAGCACGTGGTAGCAGACCAGCAGGTCGACCGAGCCGTCCCGGAGCGGGAGGTGGGTGAGGCTGGCGAGCGCATCGACGTCGCGCGCGTCGTACCCGGCGTCCAGGCTCACCCGGCGACGGGCCTCGAGGCGGTGGAGCAGCACCTTCGACTGCCGCGACGGTGCGATCTCGACCACCGTGTCGAGGTCGCGCAGCTCCGGCGAGAGGACGCCGAGCAGGAGCGAGAGGAAGCGGTGCCGCTCCAGGCTCCCGCACCGGGGGCACTTCGCGTCGGGACGACCGTCGGGTCCGGGCCGGAAGCCACGGGAGACCATCGCCCCGCAGGCCGCGCAGTAGCCCTGGGGGACGTCCTGGCGGGAGCCGGTCACCTCTCGCACGCTAGTTCGCGAGCCGCCCGTCGCGAGGCGCCACGCCGGTGGTCACCGGCTTGCCGGGGTCAGACGCGGGACTCGGAGTCCTCGAGGGTCGGCAGGGCGTCGACGCCCTTGCGCATGGCGTCGCCGAGCTGCGGCGCGACCGGCATCTCCTCGCCACGGTGCGGGTACGCGACGTAGACAGCCACGGCCGCGGCGACGAGCACGCCGAGGGACATCATCAGGACGATCGCGAGCACGGGGTTCCTCCGAGGTGGGCCGGGCGGGTCTCCACCACGGTGGCACACGACGGGTGACCCTCGTGCATCGGCGCCCGTCACCGGCGCGTCGGGGTGAGGACGCTCACCCTTCCAGGGGGCGCGACGGACGGAGCAGGGGTACGACGGCCGCGCGCACGACGTCGGGCATCGGGGTCACCGGCCGCTCGCCCGCGCCGCGGGAGTTGTCGACGTACACGTGGACGAAGCGCCCCTCGGCAGCCGCCTCGTCCGACGGGCCCTGGAACAGCCCGATCCGGTAGACGATCGAGCTCGTCCCCACCTTGTCGACGACGAGCCCCATCTCGATCGGCTCGGGGAAGCCGATCTCGCGGAAGTAGCGGCACCCGGTCTCGGCGACCACGCCGATCTGCGGCAGCCCGCGCACGTCGACCCCGGTCGCCTCGTAGAGGTAGGCGTTGACCGCGGTGTCGAACAGCTCGTAGTAGGTCGCGTTGTTGAGGTGGCCGTAGGCGTCGTCGTCGCGCCAGCGCGTGGTGGCGGTGCGCCAGGCGACGTAGTCGGCCCGCGTCGGGCGCGCAGGTCGAGTGCTGGCCCCCGCGGCGACTACGACCGGTTGCGCACTCGACTCGTCGTTCATGCCGACTCTGCGTCACGGAGGCGCTGGCTGATGACGGCGGACACCCCGTCACCGCGCATCGTGACGCCGTAGAGCGCGTCACCGACCTCCATGGTGCGCTTCTGGTGGGTGATGACGAGCAGCTGGGAGTTCTCGCGGAGCTCCTCGTAGATCTGCAGCAGGCGGCCGAGGTTGGTGTCGTCGAGCGCCGCCTCGACCTCGTCGAGGATGTAGAACGGCGACGGCCGGGCCTTGAAGAGCGCCACCAGGAACGCGACAGCGACGAGCGACCGCTCGCCACCCGACAGCAGCGAGAGCCGCTTGACCTTCTTGCCCGGCGGCCGCGCCTCGACCTCGACGCCGGTGGTCAGCATGTCACCGGGGTCAGTGAGGACCAGCCGGCCCTCGCCCCCGGGGAACAACCTGGCGAAGGTCTGGTCGAAGGCCTTCTCCACGTCGGCGTAGGCCTCGGTGAAGACCTGCTCCACGCGGGTGTCGACCTCGCGGACGATGTCGAGGAGGTCCTTGCGGGTGCGCTTGAGGTCCTCGAGCTGCTCGGTGAGGAACTTGTGCCGCTCCTCCATCGCAGAGAACTCCTCCAGGGCGAGCGGGTTGACCCGGCCGAGCATCGACAGCGCTCGCTCGGCGGACCGCAGTCGCTTGACCTGCTCCTCGCGCACGAAGGCGGTGGGCTCCGGTGGCTCCTCCCCCTCGGGCACCTCGCCGGTGAACGGGATCGGCGTGGTCGGGCCGTAGTCGGACACCAGGCCGTCGGGGTCGAGCCCGAGCTCCTCCAGCGCGCGCTCCTCCAGCTGCTCGATGCGCATCTTCTGCTGGGTGCGGGCCATCTCGTCGCGGTGGACCGAGCTGACGAGCTCGTCGTGCTCGCGACCGAGGTCGCGCAGCCGGGTGCGCACGGCCATGAGCTCCTGCTCGCTCCCCTGCCGGGACTCCTCGACCGCGGCGCGCTCGTCGGCGGCCAGCATGACCGAGCGCTCGAGCTGGTGGAGGACGACGCGGACGGCGGACGACACGGCCTCCGCCGCCCGGCCCTCGCGGATCAGCCGCTCGCGGCGCTCGGCGGCGCGGGCGCGCGACTCGCGCTCGGCCTGCGCGGCACGCAGGAGGGAGTCGGCCCGGCCGTGCAGCGCACGTGCCCGCTCCTCAGCGGTGCGCAGCGCGAGACGGGCGTCCATCTCGGCCTGCCGGGCATCGCGGGCCGCCGCGGCGAGCCGCTCGCGCTCGGCGGTGTCGGGCTCCTCGTCGGTGACGTCCTGGGCGGCGGCGAGGCGCGCCTCGAGGTCGACCAGCCCGGCGAGGGCGGTCTCGCGGGCCTCCTGGGCGGTGGCGATGGCCCGCTCGAGGCGTTCGGCCTCGCCCTTGGCGGCGCGGGCCTGCGAGCCGTACTGCCCGAGCTCCTCGGCCACCGCGGCGAGGGTGGCGTCGGACTCGTGCAGCTTGGCGAGCGCGACGTCGACGCGCTTGAGGGCGTCGTGCCGGGCGGCCTCGAGACGGGAGATGTCGAAGCCGAGCCGCTCGGCAGAGGCGGTCGCCTCGGCGAGCTTCTCGCCCGCCTCGTCGACGGCCGCCTGGATCTCGATCAGGCTCGGCTGGCTGGTCGACCCGCCGGCCGCGAAGTGGGCGCCGAGCAGGTCGCCCTCCCGGGTCACGGCGACGACCTCGGGGAGCTCGGCGACGAGGCTCCGGGCGGTGGGGAGGTCGTCGACGACGGCGACCTGGTGCAGCAACCGCACCAGCGCGGGCCGTACGTCGTCGGGCGCCGACACCACGTCGACGGCGTACGTCGCACCGTCGGGGAGGGTGGGCCAGTCGCGGTCGGCGGCCGGTGCCCCGCCCAGCAGCATCCCGGCGCGCCCGAGGTCGTCGTGCTTGAGGTGGGCGATCGCCGAGACCGCCGAGCCCGCGTCGGAGACGACGACCGCGTCGGCGGCAGCGCCGAGTGCGGCGGCGACGGCCGTCTCGTAGCCGTGGTCGACGTCGAGGAGCGCTGCCACCGAGCCCAGCAGGCCGCCGACCTCGTCGCTCGCGGCGAGCAGGGCCCCGGCGCCGTCCTTGCGGTTGAGCCCGATCTCCAGCGCGTCGCGGCGAGCGACGAGGCCGGCACGCTCGCGCTCGGCCTGCTGCGCCTCGTCGCGCGCCCTGGCGAGCTGCTCCTCGATCTCGTCGAGGGCGGCGACCGCGTCCTCGTGCTCGGAGTCGAGACCCTCCTCACCGGCGTCGAGGCCCGCGACCCGGGTCTCGAGCGCCGTGAAGTCACGCTGGGCCCGCTCGGCGCGCGTGACGGCGTCCTCGTGGGCGTCGGCGAGCCGCTGGATCTCGGCGTCGGCCGCCTCCGAGCGGGACGTGAGCGCGTTGACCTGGCCGGTGAGCCGGGCAAGCCCCTCGCGTCGGTCGGCGGCTGCGCGCTGCAGGCCGGCGATCCGCTTGTCCTCCTCGGCCGCGGCCTCCTCGGCCGCGCGCTTGGCGACCACGGCGGCGTCGAGGGACGCGCGCTGCTGCTCGACCTGCTCGGCGATCTCGGCCTCCTGGCGGCGCACTCGCTCGGCCTGTGCCTCCAGGTCGTCGGGGTCGCGGCCGGAGTCGACGGTGTCGCCCTCGACCGCGCCTGCCGCGTTGCGGATCCGCTCCTCGGCCAGCGAGGCGGTGCCGCGCAACCGCTCCTTGAGGCCGGAGAGGGCGAACCAGGTCTCCTGCGCCGCGGCCAGTCGGGGCAGGTCGTCGCGCAGGGCTGCCTCGAGGCGCGACTCCTGCTCGCGGCCAGCGGTGATCGCGGCCTCGACCTCCTCGCGACGCTCGAGCAGCACCGACTCGTCGGCGAGCTCCGACTCGAGCGCCGTGCGCGCGGTGACCAGGTCGTCGGCGAGCAGGCGGGCGCGGGCGTCGCGCACGTCGGCCTGCACGGTCTGCGCCTGGCGTGCGACCTCGGCCTGGCGCCCCAGCGGCTTCAGCTGGCGACGGATCTCCGAGAGCAGGTCGGCGAGGCGCGTGAGGTTGCCGTCGGTCGCGTCGAGCTTGCGGAGCGCCTTCTCCTTGCGCTTGCGGTGCTTGAGGACCCCGGCGGCCTCCTCGATGAAGCCGCGACGGTCCTCCGGGGTGGCGTGCAGGATCGAGTCGAGCTGGCCCTGCCCGACGATGACGTGCATCTCGCGGCCGATGCCGGAGTCGCTGAGCAGCTCCTGCACGTCGAGCAGCCGGCACCCGTTGCCGTTGATGGCGTACTCCGAGCCGCCGTTGCGGAACATGGTGCGGCTGATGGTGACCTCGGCGTAGTCGATCGGCAGCGCACCGTCGGAGTTGTCGATGGTCAGCTGCACCTCGGCGCGCCCCAGCGGCGGACGGCCGGACGTGCCGGCGAAGATGACGTCCTCCATCTTGCCGCCGCGCAGGCTCTTGGCGCCCTGCTCGCCCATGACCCAGGCGAGCGCGTCGACGACGTTGGACTTGCCCGACCCGTTGGGGCCGACGATGCAGGTGATGCCCGGCTCGAGCTGCATGGTCGTCGAGGACGCGAAGGACTTGAACCCCTTGAGGGTCAGGCTCTTCAGGTACAACGCGGGCTCCTCACCGGGTCGAGAGACGGCCACTGACAACTGGGGAAGCTCAGCGCGGCTCACCCTACGACACCGGCCGCCGCCGGAGGCCGTTGCACGCGGCGTGGCACCGCGCCATGCTGAGGCGATGCGGAGCCTGTTGAGACCTCTGGCAGCTGTCCTGGCCGTCCTCGCCGCGCTCCTCGCGCCGTCCCCGGTCGTCGCCGCGCCGGCACCGCCCGAGCCGGTGACGCGCGAGCACCTGCTGACGCTCGAGGACTACGTCGTCGTCTACCCGGACGTGCGCAACCCGTCACGCGGCGTCTACCGGTCACCCGTCTTCGCGCCGCGCGGGTGCGAGGACCGGGGCGTCGCGGTGCGCGGCAGCAGCCGGATCCAGGGCGGTCTCTCGGTCACCAGCAGACGCCGGTCGGTGTCGCTGATCGACCAGAACCTCGTGCGGTTCGACTCGGTGCGCGAGGCCCGCGCCCTCGTGAAGCGCTACCGCGACTTCAGCAAGCGCTGTGCGGGCGACGTCGACACCGACGACGGCGAGGGCGGTGACGTGCTCCTCAAGAACCGGGCGTGGTTCCCGCCGCTGCTCGGTGACGAGTCCGCCGGGATGCTGATCGGTTGGTTCTCGCGGGGCGCGGTCGACTGGCGACGTGTGCTGGTGGTGCGCACCGGCCGCACCGTGTCGGTGCTCGACGTGAGCTTCACCGACGTACGACCGCCGCAGCGCGGTGTGCTTGCCCTGGGCCGGCTCGCGGTCGATCGCGTGCGCTGAGCCTGCGGCGGGGGTGCCGCCGGCAGGTTCGGCGGGACGTCACGCAGCGGGCACGCGTCGGCGGCGCCGGTGCAGCAGCAGGGCCACAGCCGCACTCCCGCCGAGCAACAGCCCGGGCGCGACCGCCACGTCGGGTGACGAGGGCTCCACCGAGGGCAGGGTGCCGATCCCGTCACCGGGCACGTCGACGACGTAGACGTCGAGGCCGCGGACGAGGTCGACCGAGTAGACCAGGTTGGTCCGTTGCTCGGTGGCGATGCCCTTGCGGTCGTAGACCGGCACCCACATCGAGTCCCAGACCTCGGAGGCTCCCCACGTCGCGAAGCCGTGGCTCACCGGGCTCGTCGGGTCGGTGACGTCGATGAGCTGGGTCCCCCCTCCGTAGAAGCCGACCGCGACGATGCCGCTCGGGTGGACGTCGAACCAGTGCGCCGAGCAGAACGCACCCACCGGCACCGGATAGGTGCCGAGGTCGGCGAGCTCGACCTTGGCCAGCGGCACGATCGAGCCGTCGGACCCGTCGAGGCGCTTGACGTGCCAGGTCTGGAACGAGCCAGCGGTCGAGCAGTCCGGGTCTTCGTAGTCCTCCTCGGTGACGATCAGGACGTTGCCGTTGGCCAGCGACGGCGGGGCGTCCGGCCGGAACGCCTTCGCGTTGGGGCGAGCGCTGTTGTGGTGGATGAAGTCGTTGAAGTGGTTGACCGCGCCCTCGCGGGCGGAGTCGCCCGCGGCCCCAGTGTTGGCGACCTCGCGGGGGCGGAGCGGGTCGCGGACGTCGTACACGTAGGAGCCGCCCGCGCCCGTGTGGATGGCGTAGCCGGCCTCGTCGAGGTTCCACTTGTGGCCTCCCCAGCCGACCGCGTCGGAGCGGAAGGGCTGGGTGCCCGGCGTGGCCGGGTCGCTGTCGACCTCGACCGGACGGTCGAGGTCGGTCAGGTCGAAGATCGAGTAGCTGCCCTGTCCGGCGACCTCCGAGTCGTCGCCGGCGGAGTAGGCATAGCGGCAGTCGGTGCCATCGATGCACGTCACGGTGTGCGTGCTGGTCGTCGACGTGACCCGGGACCTGACGCGCGGCGACGTCGGGTCGCTGACGTCGACGATGACCAGCTCGTAGTCGCCGGTGGCGGGGTCGTTGACGTGCTCCAGGTCGTCGGGCGAGGCCTGGTAGAGGTCGACGCCGATCATCGCGAACCGGTCTGTGCGGGTGCGGCTGATCTTGCGCTCACCACAGTTCATCGCCTCGTTCTCGAACTGGGCGCTCGGCATCGAGCCGACCTCGCGCGGAGAAACCGGGTCGCTGACGTCGTAGACGGTGACGTCGTCGAGCCCGGACATGACGAAGTAGGGGGCCGTGTGCAGGAAGCAGCCCGAGACGCCGGCGCTGCCGGGTCGCACCGCTGCCAGGCGGACGTTCGGCGAGGCGACGAACGGCACGGTCAGGCCGGCGTCGTACATCTCGGCCATCTTCTCGGCCCGGTCGCGGTCGCCGTGCGCGTCCGCTGAGCCGACGAGGGTGAGGGGAGCAAGGGCAAGGGCGCCGACGGTGAGCAGCCGTGCGGGGGTGGCGAGTCGCATGCAGGCTCAACGAGCCGAGCTGACCTCGGTTACAGATCCTTCCTCATCTGCTGGGCCGTGACGGCGTAGCCCGACGTCTCGTAGAGCCGGATGGCGGCGGTGTTGTCGCCGAAGACGTTGAGCGCCATCGACGTGGCACCGAGGTCGCGCGCCGCGGCGTGCAGGGCGTCGAGCAACCCGCGACCCAGGCCCTGACCGCGGTGGTCGGCGTCGAGGCTGATGTCGTAGATCCAGGCCGAGACACCCGAGGCACGCTGCCGCAGCTCGATCCACCCCATGCCGACCGGCTCGTGGTCCACCACCGCGGTCCACAGGTGCATGTCCGTGCTCGCCAAGCCGTCGGGGAGCAGCTGGGCGAACTCCCCCGCCGACTGCGCCATGGCGGCCTCGGGGTCGAGGTCGCGCGACTTCGCGATGTCCGCGGCGTAGTCCCGCACCGACTGCGCGCGCCAGGCGTCGTACTCCTCCTGCGTCATCGGACGCAACGACAGCTCAGGCACGGTCGAGGACGTCCTCCAGCGCCGCCAGCACCAGGAGTACGGCGTCGGGGCGGGCGTTGCGGCCCATGAGGCCGATGCGCCACACGCTGGCGCCGTACTCCCCCGCGCCGGCGCCGATCTCGATGCCGTGGCGCTCGAGCAGCT
>DATIAJ010000032.1:0-4521 GCA_035458105.1 Nocardioides sp.
GTACTCCGTGATCGGGTGCTCGAACCCTTGGTGGTGCGCTTGGATCCAGACGTGCTCGAGCTCCGCGACCCCGGCGGGGAAGACGTACGGGTCGCCATGGTCCGACCCTACGGCCACGCCACACCAGTCACAGGGACCACATGAGTGCGTGTCGTGCGCAGCTGCGAACCACGAGAGCGCTCGTACCACCACTCGCAGCACCCGAGGGCCCCGTCATCCTTGTCAGGCGAGGCCGCGCAGCCAGGGCAGCACCACGAGCAGCGTGGGCAGTGCGAGCAGGGCGACGGCGAGCCCGGACACGGCAGCCGCCTGCCAGGGGTGGGAACGGGTGTCGCGCAGCACGTCCACCCGGGCGGCGAGCGAGCCGGCCGACCCGAGCGAACCGGCCGGCGCCGTCGACCCGGCGAGGGCGAGGAGGGCCGACACGAGCGCACGGCGGTCGCCGCTGCGGCAGGCCGCCCGGTCCGCGAGCACCTCGACCAGCACCTCCACCTCGCGGCGGGCCGCGGCGCTCGCGACCCAGCGTGGGAACGCCAGGTGCAGGGCCGCGAACGCCTCCAGCACGAGGTCGTGACGCGCGCGCAGGTGCGAGCGCTCGTGCTCGAGGACCGCACCGAGCTCGACCGGGGAGAGGCTGGTGAGGGTCGAGCGCGACACGACGATGCGCGACCCGATCATCCCCGGCACGCAGTAGGCCACGGGCACGTCGTGGTCGAGGACCGACACTCCCCCGTCCGTCCGCGCCACCAGGTCGACGCGCTCGCGATGCCGTCGTCGCATCCGGCGCAGCGACGTGCCCGTGCGGTGTCCGCTCAGCAGGAGCCGGCCCAGCACGACGACGGTGATCGCTCCGGCGAGCGCTGCCACCACGACGTCCCCTGGTCCCGCCGGGTCCTCCCAGAGCCGTTCGGTCACCAGCGACAGCCCAGCGCCGAGGGCGGCGAGGACCGCGGCCAGCGCCGTGCTCTGCCAGAGCAGCATGGCCGCGGCCGGTGTACGACGGAGCCCGGTCCACCGCGAGAGCACCCACGGCAACGGCCCGGCCAGCAGCACGGCGAGCACGCCGAGCACGACAGGGGTCGGCATCGCGGCCGAAGTCAGGACAGGTCGTCGAGGGCGCGCCGCAGCGCGGCCAGGTCCTCGGCGCTGGCCTCCCCCACGAACGAGACCAGGGCCTGCTCGCGGTCGCCGCGGGTGCCCTCGAGGGCCTCGTGCATGAGCTCGGCCGTCATCGCGGCGCGGGTGAGTCGCGGTGCGTAGCGGAACGCGCGGCCGTCGCGCTGTCGTACGACGAGGTCCTTGCGAGCCAGCCGGTCGAGCACCGTCATCACGGTCGTGTAGGCCAGGTTGCGGCCGGCGAGCCGGTCGTGCACCTCCCGACCGCTGACCCCGGGCCCGTCCGGGGTCGCGGTGCGTCCGGCCGCGTCGAGGTCCCAGAGCACCTCGAGGACGGCCTGCTCGAGCTCGCCCATCCGGGACCTAGGACTCATGGATCAGGAGTCTAGAGGCCCTGACCCCGGAACTACGACACGGCGTAGTATCTACTACACTTTGTAGTAACTCCTTCGCCGAAAGGTCCCCATGGACGTCCTCGAGATCGCCCGCTGGCAGTTCGGGATCATCACCGTCTACCACTTCCTCTTCGTGCCGCTGACGATCGGGCTCACCGCTGTCATCGCCGGTCTGGAGACCGCGTGGGTGCGCACCGGCAAGGAGGACTACCTCCGGCTGACGAAGTTCTTCGGCAAGCTCTTCCTCATCAACTTCGCCATCGGCGTGGTCACCGGGATCGTGCAGGAGTTCCAGTTCGGGATGAACTGGTCGGACTACTCGCGCTTCGTCGGCGACGTCTTCGGGGCCCCGCTGGCCGTCGAGGGGCTCCTGGCCTTCTTCCTCGAGTCGACGTTCCTCGGGCTCTGGATCTTCGGGTGGGACAAGCTCCCCCGCGGGCTGCACGCCGGCTGCATGTGGCTGGTGCACCTCGGCACGCTCGCCTCGTCGTGGTTCATCCTGGCCGCCAACTCGTGGATGCAGCACCCGGTGGGCTACCGCTTCAACGCCGAGTCCGGTCGGGCGGAGCTGACGGACTTCTGGGCGGTGATGTTCAACAAGGTCCAGGTGGTGACGTTCCCCCACGTGATCTTCGCGGCGTACATGACCGCGGGCACCTTCGTGCTCGGCGTCGCGGCCTACCTCTACATGAAGAAGAAGCACGAGGCCGACCGCCCGATGTACCACCGCGCCATCCGCATCGGCGCGGTCGTCACGCTGCTGGCCGGGATCGGCGTCGCCGTCACCGGCGACCTGCAGGGCAAGGTGATGACCGAGGTCCAGCCGATGAAGATGGCGGCCGCCGAGGGCCTCTACGAGACCAGCGAGGGCTGCGCGCCGTTCTCCGTCTTCACCATCGGCACGCCCGACGGGAAGGAGGAGAAGTTCGCCGTCACCGTCCCCTGCCTGCTCTCCTTCCTCGGCACCGGGTCCTTCGACGGCACCGTCGAGGGGATCAACCCGCTGCGCGAGGAGTACGCCGAGACCTACGGCTCCGACCCGACGTCGAAGGCCTTCACCGAGGGCGACTACACCCCCGTGATCCCCGTGACCTACTGGTCGTTCCGCTTCATGATGGGCCTCGGCTTCTTCGCCGCGGGCGGCGCTGCGCTCATCCTGTGGCTGACCCGCAAGGGGCGCACGCCCGGCGTCCGCTGGCTCGGCGTCCTCGGGCTGAGCCTGCCGATCGCGACCACGCTGGCGTCGTCGTGGGGCTGGATCTTCACCGAGATGGGACGTCAGCCGTGGGTCGTGTTCGGCCTGATGACCACCGAGTCCGGCGTCTCTCCCGGCGTCTCGACCTTCGAGGCCGCCACGTCCCTCGTCGTGCTCACCTCGCTGTACGCCGTGCTCGCGGTGATCGAGGTCAAGCTGCTCGTCACCTACATCAGGAAGGGCGCCGATCCCTACGAGGAGCCGCCCCGCGTCAAGGTCGGCGGCTCCGACGACGAGGACGCCCCGCTCACCTTCGCCTACTGACCCGCCTGCTGGACTGACGAGAGAGACACCGGAAGAGACATCATGGAACTGACCACCGTCTGGTTCGCCCTGATCGCCGTGCTGTGGGTCGGCTACTTCTGCCTGGAGGGCTTCGACTTCGGCGTCGGGATGCTGCTGCCGGTGCTCGCCCGCAACGAGACCGAGCGACGCGTCATGATCAACACCATCGGCCCGGTGTGGGACGGCAACGAGGTGTGGGTGCTCGTCGCGGGCGGTGCGACCTTCGCCGCCTTCCCCGAGTGGTACGCCACCTTGTTCAGCGGGTTCTACCTCCCCCTCCTGCTGATCCTCGTCGCCCTCATCGTGCGCGGGCTCGCCTTCGAGTACCGCCACAAGCGCGGGCACGACACCTGGAAGGGCCGGTGGGACCTCGCCATCATCTGGGGCTCGTTCGTGCCGGCCCTGCTCTGGGGCGTCGCCTTCGCCAACATCGTCGCCGGCGTGCCGATCGACGCCGACAAGGAGTACACCGGCACGCTCTTCACGCTCCTCAACCCCTACGGCCTGCTCGGCGGTCTCGTGACGCTGACCCTCTTCGCCGCGCACGGCGCGATGTTCGTCGCACTCAAGACCGACGGCGACATCCGCCACCGCGCCCGGGACCTGGCGGTCCGGGTCGGTGCCGTCGCCGCGCTGCTGGCCGTGGTGTTCCTGGCCTGGACCCAGGCGAAGACGGGCACCGCCGTCTCGGCGGTCGTCTTCGTGCTCGCCGCGCTGTCACTCGTCGGCGGGCTGCTCGCGGCGGTGCGCGGTCGCGAGGGCTGGGCGTTCATCGGCACGTTCCTGACCATCGCCCTCGCGGTCAGCGGCCTGTTCCTCGCGCTGTTCCCCGACGTGATGCCCTCGACGACCGACCCGGCGTACTCGCTGACGACGACCAACGCCGCTGCGACGGCGTACACGCTGAAGGTGATGACGTGGGTGGCGGTGATCTTCACCCCGATCGTGCTGGGCTACCAGGCGTGGACCTACTGGGTGTTCCGCAGGCGGATCGCGGTGCACCACATCCCCGCGGCCGAGCTGGCTGAGACCCCGGCCTCGTGAAGCCGCTCGACCCGGCGGCGCTCCCGCACCTCCGACCCGCCCGCGGCGCCCTGTCGCTGGTGGTGGCGAGCGGGGTCGTCGGAGGCCTGGCGACGGTTGCGCAGGCCTTCGCGCTCGGGGCGCTCGTGGTCGCGGCGGTCACCCCGCCGGCTGGCGGCTGGCAGGGCCCCGCGTGGGCGTTCGCCGGTCTGGTGCTGCTGCGGACCGCGGCGGCGTACGTCGGCCAGCGGGCGGCGGCCCGCGCGGCGGGCGAGGTCTCCGGGGCGCTGCGGCAGCGGCTGCTGAACGCCGCTCGCCGAAACGACGAGCTGACGCCCGCTCGCCTGGTCGTGCTCGCCACCCGCGGCGTCGCCGGGGTCGAGCCCTACGTCACCCGCTACCTCCCCGCCCTGGTCCCCGCCACGGTCCTCCCCCTCGTCACGCTGG
>DATIAJ010000033.1:0-4129 GCA_035458105.1 Nocardioides sp.
CTCCTTGCCGAGGGAGCGGGTGAAGCCCTCCAGCGCGCGCTGCGCCACCCGCTCGGAGCCGGTGCGCTGCTCCGGCGGCGTACCGATCACGACCACCCTCGGGCAGGTCTCCAGGCGACGCATGAGCGGGGTGAAGAACTCTTGAAGGGCGACGAGCCCGGCGGTGTCGGTGATGCCGGTGGCGTCGAACACCAGGGCCTTGGCGCGTACGCCGTCCTCCAGCGTCGTGGTCGAGGAGATCCCCAGTCCGTCGAGCGTCATGGGCAGCGCCTCGGTGAGCCGGCCCTCGCCACCCAGCACGACCAGCCCGTCGACCAGCGGTGACCCGTCGGACCACCGCTCCAGCGGCGTGGGGTTGGGCAGGCCGAGGTTCTTGACGAGCAGCTTGCCGATCGGGGTGGACACGAAGCCCTGGTAGCGGTCGCTCATGGTGGCGGTGTTCCCTCTTCGCTGGTCGGACGGGACGGTGGTGTCGATGTGTAACGGGTGCTGCAACTCGGAGTCCACTTTTCGTGACGTGCCCCTCACGCCGTTGGCCGGGGGCGACTCTCCGGCAAGGATAGGAACATGCAGCCCACCACCCGCCCGGTCGCCGTCGTCGGCGGCAACCGCATCCCGTTCGCCCGGTCCAACACCGTCTACGCGGGCGTCTCCAACCAGGAGATGCTGACCGCGGCGATCGACGGCCTCGTCGACCGGTTCGAGCTGCGCGGTGAGCGGCTCGGCGAGGTCGTGGCCGGTGCGGTGCTCAAGCACTCGCGCGACTTCAACCTCACCCGCGAGTGCGTGCTGGGTTCCCGGCTGGCGCCCGAGACCCCCGCCACCGACATCCAGCAGGCCTGCGGCACCGGGCTGCAGGCGGCGATCCAGGTGGCGAACAAGATCGCCCTCGGTGTCATCGACGCCGGCGTGGCCGGCGGCACCGACACGACGTCGGACGCACCGGTCGCGATCAGCGACAAGCTCCGCAAGAAGCTGATGCGGGTCAACTCCGCCAAGGACACCGCGTCGCGGCTCAAGGCCCTCGGCGCCATCCGTCCCGGCGACATCGGCCTCGACATCCCCCAGAACGGGGAGCCGCGCACGAAGCTGTCGATGGGCGAGCACGCCGCGCTCACCGCGCTGGAGTGGCGGATCACCCGCGAGGCACAGGACGAGCTGGCCGCGCGCTCGCACCACAACCTCGCTCGTTCCTACGAGGAGGGCTTCCACGACGACCTCGTCACCGCCTTCCGTGGCGTCGAGCGTGACAACAACCTCCGCCCGGACTCGACGGTCGAGAAGCTCGCCACCCTCAAGCCGGTCTTCGGCAAGGGCGCGGCCGCCACGATGACCGCCGGCAACAGCACCCCGCTCTCCGACGGCGCCTCCGCGGTCCTCCTCGCCAGCGACGACTGGGCCCAGGAGCGCGGGCTCCCCGTGCTGGCGCACCTCGTCGACGCGGAGACCGCAGCGGTGGACTACGTCAACGGCCACGAGGGCCTGCTGATGGCACCGGCGTACGCCGTCCCCCGGATGCTCGAGCGCAACGGCCTCACGCTTCAGGACTTCGACTACTACGAGATCCACGAGGCCTTCGCCTCCCAGGTGCTGTCCACGCTCGCGGCCTGGGAGGACCCGGTGTTCTGCAAGGAGCGCCTCGGGCTCGACGCTCCCCTCGGTGTGATCGACCGCGACAAGCTGAATGTCAACGGCTCCTCGCTCGCGGCCGCGCACCCGTTCGCCGCGACCGGCGGGCGGATCCTCCCCGTCGCTGCCAAGCTGCTCGCCCAGCGTGGCTCGGGCCGGGCGCTGATCTCGATCTGCGCCGCCGGCGGGCAGGGCGTCGTCGCGATTCTCGAGCGCTGACCGGGCAGGGTCAGGTGCGGGTGAGCCGGAACCACTCGCCGCTCCGGCCGGTCGACGCTCGAGAGGGTGCCGCCGTGTCGGTCGTCGATCCGATGCCGGAGACAGCGGTGACGGTCCAGCCGCGGTAGGCCCGCTCGATGTCGTGGCGGACGACCTGCCTCGGGCGCACCGGCCACGCTCGCGGGCCGCCTGTGCGCATCAGGATGGTGGCGTCCAGCTGGGCGAGCTCGGTGACGCCGCCCGCCATGAGGGTGCGCCCGGCGTCGTCGAGACTCTGGAAGCAGCCGACGTCGAGGAACAGGTCGAAGTGGCTGCCGACACCCGAGTGGACGAGGTGTCGGACGTCGCCGATGACGAAACGTGCGTCGTCGAGCCCGTTGCGGCGTACGGCGATGTCGACGGCCTGGCGCACGTTGTCGACCCCCATGGCGTCCCAGCCGCGATCGAGGAGGAGCTTGGTGTTGGCGCCGCGGCCGCACCCGAGGTCGATGGCGCGACGGACCCGGTTGGGCCGCAGCGCCTCCTCACGTTCGAGGAGGTGCTCGAGGGTGGGCCGGTCCTGACGGCCGGCCTTCTCCCACGGGATGATCCCGGCGCGATATGCGGTGGCGTAGCCGATGCCCATGTGGAGTTCCTGACCTGCGTGAGCGGAAAGTACCGCTCCTTTCGAGCGTACTCCTGCCCCGGCTCCCGAACGCCCGGCTGCTAGGGTCGCCAGCGATCGACATCCTTTAACGAGCCGTCCCGTGAGGCGGAGAAGGAGGTCCGGCGCGCAGATGCCTGCCACCACCGAAGACACCGGCCCCGAGCACGGCAGTGAGCGGCCGGACCGCACCGTCCTCGACGCCCGTGACATCTCCCGGGCGCTGACCCGGATCTCGCACGAGCTGCTCGAGCGCAACAAGGGCGCCACCGACCTGGTGCTGCTCGGCCTGCACACCCGCGGCGTGCCGCTCGCGAAGCGGATCGCCGAGAAGATCGCGACCGTGGAGGGCGCCCCGGTCGCGGTCGGCGAGCTCGACGTCACGATGTACCGCGACGACCTGCGCTCCCAGCCGACCCGACGCGCCCACAAGACGGCGCTGCCCCCGGGCGGGATCGACGAGAAGGTCGTTGTCCTCGTCGACGACGTGCTCTTCTCCGGGCGCACCATCCGGGCCGCCCTCGACGCGCTCGCCGACCTCGGCAGGCCCGCCGCCGTACGCCTCGCGGTGCTCGTCGACCGCGGGCACCGCGAGCTGCCCATCCGCGCCGACCACGTGGGCAAGAACCTCCCCAGCGCCCTCGCCGAGCGCGTCAGCGTGCGCCTGGCCGAGGTCGACGGCAGCGACGAGGTGACGATCTCGTGAAGCACCTGCTCTCCATCGACGACCTGTCGACCGACGAGATCCACCAGCTCTTCGAGACCGCGGCCGACATGCACGACGTGCAGAGCCGCGAGGTCAAGAAGCTGCCCGCGCTGCGCGGCCGGACGGTCGTCAACATGTTCTTCGAGGACTCCACCCGCACCCGGTCGTCGTTCGAGATCGCCGGGAAGTGGCTCTCCGCCGACGTCATCAACGTCAGCGCCAAGGGCTCCAGCACGTCCAAGGGCGAGAGCCTGCGCGACACGGTGCTCACCGTCTGCGCGATGGGGGTCGACGGCCTCGTCATCCGCCACCCCGCCAGTGGTGCCGCCGTGCAGGTCAGCCAGTGGGTCGACGCCGCGGTCGTCAACGCCGGCGACGGGATGCACGAGCACCCCACCCAGGCGCTGCTCGACGCCTACACCCTCCAGCGCCACCTCGGCTCCCTCGAGGGACGCCACGTCGCGATCATCGGCGACCTGACCCACAGTCGGGTCTTCCGCTCCAACATCCAGTGCCTGACCCGGCTCGGGGCCCGCGTCACCGTCGTCGCCCCGCCGACGCTGATGCCCAGCGGGATCGGCGCCTGGTCGGCCGCGGCGGGGTTCGAGACGTCGTACGACATCGACTCAGTGCTGCCGGACGCCGACGCCGTGATGATGCTGCGGGTCCAGCGCGAGCGCATGTCAGGGGCGTACTTCCCGAGCCCGCGCGAGTACACCGTCGGCTACGGCCTGACGCGCAACCGCCTCGCCCTGCTCAAGCCGGACGTCCCGATCTGCCACCCCGGACCGATGAACCGCGGCCTCGAGATCGCCGCCGACGCCGCCGACGCGGCCCAGTCGGTCGTGCTGGAGCAGGTCTCCAGCGGCCTGGCGATCCGGATGGCCGTGCTCTACCACCTGCTGGCCGGGGACACCCGGGGAGGAATTGCC
>DATIAJ010000034.1:0-11470 GCA_035458105.1 Nocardioides sp.
CTTCGCCGTGCAGTACGAGGTCAAGCCGGCCGTCCTGCCCCCCGGCACCTACCGCAACATCACCGGCAACCTCGCGCTGGCCTACGGCCTGGTCGCCGGCGGCGTGCAGGCCGGTCTCCCGGTGTTCCTCGGGACCTACCCGATCACCCCTGCCTCCGACATCCTCCACGAGCTGAGCAAGCACAAGTCCTTCGGCGTCACGACGTTCCAGGCCGAGGACGAGATCGCCGGCGTCGGTGCCGCCATCGGGGCGTCGTACGCCGGGCACCTCGGCGTCACTTCCACCTCGGGCCCCGGTGTGGCGCTGAAGTCCGAGGCGATCGGCCTGGCCGTGATGACCGAGCTGCCGCTGGTCGTCGTCGACGTGCAGCGCGGCGGTCCCTCCACCGGCCTGCCCACCAAGACCGAGCAGGCCGACCTGCTGCAGGCGATGTTCGGCCGCAACGGCGAGGCCCCGGTGCCGATCGTGGCGCCCCAGTCCCCCGGCGACTGCTTCGCCGCCGCGGTCGAGGCGACGCGGATCGCCGTCACCTACCGCACGCCCGTGCTGCTGCTCTCCGACGGCTACCTCGCCAACGGCTCCGAGCCCTGGCGCGTGCCTGCCATCGACGAGCTGCCCGTGATCGACCCCGCCTTCGCCACCGAGAAGAACCACGGCAGCGGCGATGACGCAGAGTTCTGGCCCTACCTGCGCGACGAGAAGACGCTCGCGCGTCCGTGGGCGATCCCGGGCACGGCCGGACTCGAGCACCGCATCGGCGGCCTTGAGAAGGGCGACGGGCACGGCAACATCTCCTACGACCCGGCCAACCACGACTTCATGGTCCGCACCCGGCAGGCCAAGGTCGACCGGATCGCCGACACGATCCCCCTGGTCGAGGTCGACGACCCCTCGGGCGAGGCCAAGGTGCTCGTCCTCGGGTGGGGCTCGACCTACGGCCCCATCGGTGCCGGCGTTCGGCGCGTGCGCAAGGCCGGCTACCACGTCGCCCAGGCGCACCTGCGCCACCTCAACCCGTTCCCCAGCAACCTCGGCGAGGTCCTCAAGGGCTACGACAAGGTGCTCGTCCCCGAGATGAACCTCGGCCAGCTCTCGCTGCTGCTGCGCGCGAAGTACCTCGTGGACGCCGTGGGCTACAACCACGTCCGCGGACTGCCCCTCAAGGCCACCGAGCTCGCCCACGCGATCGGTGAGCTGGTCGGGCAGGCCGAGGGCATCGACGTCGAGCTCGGCGTGTGGGGCGAGCCGACCCAGAAGGAGCACGCCTGATGAGCACCTCTCCCCTGACCGACCTCGGCCTCCCGGGCCTGCGCTCCGGCACCGAGCAGGTGCCGGCTGCCGACGGTCCGCAGACCGGCAAGGACTTCACCTCCGACCAGGAGGTGCGCTGGTGCCCCGGGTGCGGCGACTACGCCGTGCTGAAGGCCGTCCAGTCGTTCCTGCCCGACCTGGGCCTGCGCCGCGAGAACATCGTCTTCGTCTCGGGCATCGGCTGCTCCTCTCGCTTCCCCTACTACCTCGACACCTACGGCATGCACTCGATCCACGGCCGCGCGCCGTCGATCGCGACCGGCATCGCCACGGCCCGCGAGGACCTGTCGGTGTGGGTCGTCACGGGTGACGGTGACGCACTGTCCATCGGCGGCAACCACCTCATCCACGCGCTGCGCCGCAACGTCAACATGACGATCCTGCTCTTCAACAACCGGATCTACGGCCTCACCAAGGGGCAGTACTCCCCCACGTCGGAGACCGGCAAGGTCACCAAGTCGACGCCGATGGGCTCGCTCGACCACCCGTTCAACCCGGTGTCGCTGGCGCTGGGTGCCGAGGCGTCGTTCGTCGCCCGCACGATCGACTCCGACCGCAAGCACCTCACCTCGGTGCTCGCCGCGGCCGCCGCCCACCGCGGCACGTCATTGGTCGAGATCTACCAGAACTGCCCGATCTTCAACGACGGCGCGTTCGACGCGATCAAGTCGCCCGACACCAAGGCCGACGCGATCATCCCGCTCGTGCACGGCGAGCCGATCACGTTCGGCGCCACCCTCGAGGACGGGCGAGGGTCCAAGGCACTCGTCTGGGACGCCGCCACCGGAGGGGTCTCGGTCGTCGCGACCACCGAGGTGGACGCCGCGGACATCCTGGTCCACGACGCCCACAACGACGACCCGACGATGGCCTTCGCGATCTCGCGGCTGACCGCGGCCGACTACCTCGACCAGTCGCCGATCGGGATCTTCCGCCAGGTGCAGCGACCGACGTACGACGACCAGGCGCGCGAGCAGGTCACGTCCGCGACGACCGTGGCCGGAGACGGCGACGCCGCCGACCGCTCCACCCGTCTGGCGGAGCTGATCGGCGGCGGCGACACCTGGACGATCATCTGACCGTCCGGGTGCGGTGACCGGGACTCACTCGAAGAACAGGGTCCAGACCTTGCCCTTGGTGTTGCCGTAGCCGTTGGAGTGGTCGACCTTCGAGCGCCACTTCCACCGGCCGCGGTCGGGGGCGTAGATGCGCGTCTTGAAGACGCCGCTCTCGTTGGTCTTCACCTTCTTCACGGTCTTCCACTTGCAGCTGCCGCACTTCTTCTTGAGGATCTTCACCTTCTGCTCGGCGTAGGGCAGCAGGGTGCCGTCGAGCTGCGGCTCCATGACGGTGCCCTTGAGCTTGAAGGCGTTGTAGGAGACCTGCTTGGTCTTCGGCGGCACCTCGTCGATGATCCGCTTCGGAAGCGACCCGGCGCCGGCGGTCGTGCTGAGCCCGCCGACCAGGAGCAGGGCGGCGACGAGTGCCGCCAGGACGGTGCGGAGAGTCCGCATGGTGAGTTCCCCCTCGAGTGGTGATGTGTGACCGCCGCGGGGTCCCGACCCCGAGGCCACCCCATCGTAGGCGACGGGGCGCCTCTAGACTCCGGGAGTGCCAGATAGCCGACGCGGACTGATCTTCGGCGCACTGGCCTACACGCTCTGGGGCACGTTCCCGCTCTACTGGACGCTGCTCGAGCCGGCCGGGGCGCTCGAGATCCTGGCCCACCGCATCGTCTGGTCGGTGCTCACGATGCTGGTCATCCTGGTGCTGGCCCGACGCGTCGAGCAGTTCCGCGCGCTGCTCCGCGACCGGCGCAGGCTGCTCCTGATCAGCTGCGCGGCCGTCGTCATCACCGTCAACTGGGGCGGCTACATCTGGGGCGTCAACAACGAGCGCGTCGTCGAGACGTCGCTGGGCTACTTCATCAACCCGCTCGTGACCGTCCTGATGGGCGTCGTCGTCCTCGGCGAGCGCCTGCGACGGCTGCAGTGGGTCGCGATGGCGATCGCCTTCGTCGCGGTCGTCGTGCTGACCGTCGACTACGGCCGCCCGCCCTGGGTCGCGCTCGTGCTCGCCTTCTCCTTCGGCACCTACGGCCTGCTCAAGAAGCAGGCGGGCGTCGGCGCCGTGGAGAGCATCACGCTGGAGACGATGGTCATCGCGCCGTTCGCAGCGGCGTACGTCGCCTGGCTCGTCGCGACCGGCGCCTCCAGCTTCGGCAGCAACGGCGTCGGGCACGCCCTCCTCTTCACCACCACCGGTCTGATCACCGCCGTGCCCCTCATGCTCTTCGGCGCCGCCGCGATCCGGGTCTCGATGGTCTCGCTCGGGCTGCTGCAGTACCTCGCCCCCACCATCCAGTTCGCCCTCGGCATCCTCGTCTTCCACGAGGACATGCCCGCCAGCCGCTGGATCGGCTTCGGTCTCGTCTGGGTCGCGCTCGTGATCTTCACCGTCGAGGCGCTCAACCACCGCCGCCGCCAGCTGCGCCTCGTCGCCCAGGCCAGCGCCGTCTGAGCGCGGCCCGACGTCGGGCGGTGGCCCACCCACATTCTGACTGCCGGGAATGTGGCTCCACGACCGCTCAAGCCGCGGCGGCGTACGACACGCGAGCCAGCGGTGGCTCACCCACATTCGGGCGGCCGAGAACATCGCTCCACCACCGCTCCAGCGGTGAGCCAGGCAGGTTTCCGAGCCGCAGGACCTGCCTCACGCACCGCCCCCCGGCGCGGCGGCGTACGACGTGCCCGCTGGCGGTGAGCCACGCAGGTTCGCGGGCCGCAGAACCTGCCTCACGCACCCCCCCGGCGCGGCGGCGTACACCCCGCTGGAGCGGTGAGTCACGCAGGTTCCCGGGCCGCGGAACCTGCCTCACGCACCGCCCCCCGGCGCGGCGGCGTCCGCCACCGCTGGAGCGGTGAGTCACGCAGGTCCTCGGGCCGCAGAACCTGCCTCACGCACCGCCCGGGGGGACCGTCAGGAGGTGCGGGTCGCGACGATGTCGGCGAAGGACTCCAGCGCGGTACGGACGGGGCCGGGGTCGAGGGCCTCGAGGAGCTTCTTGGCGCGGGCGGCCTCGGCGAGCACGTGGTCGCGCGCCTGATCGATGGCCGGGTGGCGGCGCAGCAGCTCGAGGGCCTCGGCGTGCTCGGCGTCGTCGGCCAGCGGGCGGCCGAGCAGCGACAGCAAGCGGGCGTCGGCCGGGTCCGTCGAGGCCTGGGCCATGAGGACGGGAAGGGTGGGTACGCCCTCGCGCAGGTCGGTGCCGGGCGTCTTGCCGGAGGTGTCGGACTCCGAGGCGATGTCGAGGATGTCGTCGGTCAGCTGGAACGCGGAGCCGACGATCTCGCCGTAGGAGCTCAGCGCCTCCACCACCTCGGGGCGGGCGCCGCTGAACATCGCGCCGTAGCGGGCGGACGTCGCGATCAACGAGCCCGTCTTGCCGGCGACGACGTCGAGGTAGTGCGCCAGCGGGTCCTCACCGGGGCCCGGCGGGACCGTCTCCATGATCTGGCCCTCGACGAGACGGGTGAACGTGCGGGCCTGGATGAGGACGGCCTCGGGTCCGAGCTCGGCGGTGAGCTCGGAGGAGCGGCCGAACAGGAAGTCGCCGGTGAGGATGGCGACGTTGTTGTCCCAGCGGGCGTTGGCCGTGGTGGCGCCGCGCCGCAGGGACGCCTCGTCCATCACGTCGTCGTGGTAGAGCGAGGCGACGTGGGTGAGCTCGACGACGCAGGCTGCGGTCTCGACCGCCTCCGCGTCGGGATCGGGACCTGCCTCGGCAGCGAGCAGCACCAGCAGCGGCCGGAACCGCTTGCCGCCGGCCATCATCAGGTGGGTCGCGGCCTCCGAGACGAACTCGGCACGCCCCTTGCAGTGGTCGGCGAGCATCTCCTCGATGCGCGCCAGCCGCTCGACCAGCCGCTGCTCGAGAGCGGCGTCGACGACGGGCATGGCGAGGGGCGAGTCGGTCACCTGATGAATTCTCCCGCAACCGCCGCCAGGTCGAGCACCGGGCCCGGCAGCACACCGAGGACGAGGGTGATCGCGGCGCCGACGGCGATGGTCGTGGCGGTGAGCACCGAGGGGTACGCCACGCTCGGACCGTCGCCGACCGGCTTGTCGAAGTACATGACCTTGATGACGCGGACGTAGAGGAACGCCGCGACGATGCTGGCGAGCACGGCCGCGACCACGACCGGCCAGGCACCCGCCGCGAGGGCCACGGAGAAGACCGCGAGCTTCCCCACGAAGCCGGAGGTGAGCGGGATGCCGGCCATGGCCAGCAGGAAGAACGCGAAGACGGCCGCCACGACCGGGGACTCCTTGCCGAGACCCGCCCACCGGTCGATGGCGGTGGTCTCGCCACCACCGTCGCGCACCAGGCTGACGACCGCGAAGGCGCCGATCGTCGCGAAGCCGTAGGTGGCGAGGTAGAAGAGCACGGCCTGGACCGAGCTGATCTCGCCAACGGCCAGCTGGTCGGAGGCCTGCAGACCGACGACGCCGGTGAGGATGAAGCCGGTGTGCGCGACCGAGGAGTAGGCCAGCAGGCGCTTGATGTCGCTCTGCGTGATGGCCAGCGCGGCACCGACGAACATGGAGAGCACGGCGATGATCCACAGCATCGGCTGCCACGACCAGCGGTCGGCGCCGAGCGCGACGTAGAACAGGCGCATGATCGCGCCGAAGGCGGCGACCTTGGTGCCGGCCGCCATGAAGGCGGTCACCGGGGTCGGGGCGCCCTGGTAGACGTCGGGCGTCCACGCCTGGAACGGCACCGCGCCGACCTTGAAGAGCAGGCCGACCGACAGCAGGCCCGTGCCGATGAGCAGCAGGCTCTGGTTGCCGACGTCGTTGCGCACGGCCTCGTTGATCGCAGCGAAGTCCAGGGAGCCGGCGTACCCGTAGAGCAGCGCGGCGCCGTAGAGGAAGAAGCCGGAGGAGAAGGCACCGAGCAGGAAGTACTTGAGAGCGGCCTCCTGGCTGAGCAGGCGACGCCGACGGGCGAGGCCGCTCAGCAGGTAGAGCGGCAGCGAGAGGATCTCGAGGCCGACGAACATCGTCAGCAGGTCGTTGGCCGCCGGGAAGAGCATCATGCCGAAGACCGCGAACATCATCAGCGGGTAGACCTCGGTGTGCTCGCGGTTGGCCGCGATCGACGCGGACTCCGCGTCGGTGCCCGGCACCGCCGCGGCCTGGCCGGCGAACGCCGACACCCCGCCGTCGAGGTGGCGCTCGGCGAAGAGCAGCACCCCGGCGATGGCCAGCGCGAGGACCAGGCCCCAGATGAAGAGGCTCGGCCCGTCGACCGCGATCGTGCCACCGACGGCGAGCACGCCGCGCGCGGCGCCGTCGTCGTACGTCTGGACGTCCTGCGCGACGAGCACGACACCGACGAGGGCGAGCACGAGGCCGGCCAGGGCCAGCACCACCTGGGTGGTGTAGCGGACCGAGCGCGGGAGGAACGCCTCGACGACGACGCCGAGGCAGGCGACACCGAAGACCACCAGCAGCGGCCAGAGCTCGAAGTACTCGACGCTGGGCTTCACGAACTCGGTCACTGGGGACCACCCTCCTGGCCGATGCCCACACTCGCGAGCGAGTCGTGGACGAACGGGTTGATGACGTCGAGCAGCGGCATCGGGTAGAAGCCGAACAGCACGAGCGCGAGCAGCAGCGGGGCGAGGATGCCCACCTCACGCCGGTCGAGGTCGGCCACCGGGGCCATGCCGACGCGGTCGGGTCCGGTCATGGTGCGCTGGTACATCCAGAGCGCGTAGAACGCGGCCAGGACGATCGCGAGCACCGCGACCGAACCGACCAGCCAGTGGTGGTCGAAGGCGGCGATGATGACGAGCATCTCGGACACGAACGGCGACAGGCCGGGCAGGCCGGCGGCGGCGAGGCCGCCGACGAGGAAGAAGCCGGCGAGCACCGGGGCGGCCTTCTCGACCCCGCCCATCTCGCGGATGGAGGCGGTACCGGTGCGGTGGATCAGGAACCCGGCCACCAGGAACATCAGCGCGGTCGCGATGCCGTGGTTGACCATGTAGAGGATCGCGCCGGTGCTGCCGTTGGAGCTGAAGACGAAGATGCCCAGCACGATGAACCCGAAGTGCGAGAGCGACGTGAGACCGATCAGGCGCAGGACGTCGTCCTGGGCGATGGCGACCAGCGCGCCGTAGATGATCGAGATCAGCGCGAGCACGACCACGACCGGTGTCGCCCACTGCGAGGCGTCGGGCAGCAGCCCGAGGCAGAACCGCAGCATGCCGAAGGTGCCGATCTTGTCGAGGATGCACACCAGCAGCACCGAGGTGCCGGTGGTCGCCTTCTCGGTCGTGTCGGCCAGCCAGGTGTGCACCGGGAACATCGGCGCCTTGATCGCGAACGCGACGAAGAAGCCGACGAACAGCCAGCGCTGCGTCGTCTCGTCGATGTCGAGGGCGGCCAGGTCGCTGATGAGGAAGCTCGGGTTGCCCGCGTTCGCGGAGACGACGTAGAGCCCGATCACCGAGGCGAGCATGATGAGGCCGCCGGCGAGCTGGTAGATCAGGAACTTGGTCGCGGCACGCCCCCGGCCGGCCCGACCGAAGCCGCCGATGAGGAAGTAGGCCGGGATCAGCGTGGCCTCGAACACGACGTAGAAGAGCAGCACGTCGGTGGCGGTGAAGACGGCCAGCGACATGGACTCCAGGGCCAGGGTCCAGGCGAAGAAGGACCTCGCGCCGTTGTTGCCCGGGGCCTCCGACTCGTGCCAGCCGGCGAGCAGCACGATCGGCACGAGGACGACCGTGAGCAGGACCATCAGCAGGCCGAGGCCGTCCACGCCGAGCGCGTAGTGGACCCCGAGGGACTCGATCCACGTGCGGGTCTCGGTGAGCTGCATGCCGCCGCCCAGCGTGTACTGCGTCGCAGCCACGATGCCGGCGACGAGGGTCGCGGCGGCGAAGCCGAGGCCGACCAGCCGGGCGACCGCAGCCGGCACGAAGGCCGTGACGAGCGCGCCGACGAGCGGCAGCAGGATCAGGACAGTCAGGATCATCCGAGGTTCACCGCCAGCAGAGCGAGGACGACCAGCAGGGCGCCACCGAGGAGGGACAGGGCGTAGGAGCGGACGAAGCCGTTCTGGACTCGACGCAACGTGGTGGACAGGCCGCCGACGGCGGAGGACCCGCCCTCGACGACACCGTCGACGCCGACGCGGTCGAAGGTGGCCAGGCCACCGACCAGCTGCGCTCCGGGACGTACGACGACCGCGTCGTTGATCGCGTCGCCGTAGAGGTCGGCGCGAGCGGCGCGGGTCGCGAACGACACGTCCTGCGGGGCCTCGCGCGGGATCTCGCGCTTGCCCACCAGGAACCAGGCCGCGGCCACGCCGAGCGCGACGACGGCGGTGATGATCAGCGTGATCACGATGGCCGGCAGCGGCGGCTCGTGGTGCTCGGCGACGCCGGTCACCGGCTCGAGCCAGGTGACGATCCAGTCGCCGAGCAGCAGCGCACCGCCCAGCACGGACAGCGCAGCCAGCACGATCAGCGGCACGGTCATCACCTTGGGCGACTCGTGCGGGTGCACGTCCTCGGCCCAGCGCTTCTCGCCGAAGAAGGTCATCAGCATCAGGCGGGTCATGTAGAAGCCGGTGATGCCGGCGCCGAGCAGGGCCAGCAGGCCGATCACGAGGTTGTCGGCCAGCGCCGACTCGATGATCTTGTCCTTGGACCAGAAGCCGGAGAAGCCCGGGAAGCCGATGATCGCGAGGTAGCCCATCGCGAAGGTCAGGTAGGTGACCGGCATCGCCTTGTTGAGCGCCCCGTAGTGGCGCATGTCGACGTCGTCGTTCATCCCGTGCATCACCGAGCCGGCACCGAGGAACATGTTGGCCTTGAAGAAGCCGTGCGTCAGCAGGTGGAAGATCGCGAACGGGTAGCCCACGGGGCCGAGCCCGGCGGCCAGCATCATGTAGCCGATCTGGCTCATGGTCGAGCCGGCCAGCGCCTTCTTGATGTCGTCCTTGGCGCAACCCAGGATCGCACCCCACAGGAGCGTGACGGTGGCGACGACGACGACCGCGGTCTGCGCGAGGGGCGTGAGCTCGTAGATGAAGTTGGAGCGCACGACGAGGTAGACGCCGGCGGTGACCATGGTCGCCGCGTGGATCAGGGCCGACACGGGGGTCGGGCCCTCCATCGCGTCGAGCAGCCAGGCCTGCAGCGGCACCTGCGCGGACTTGCCGCACGCGGCGAGCAGGAGCAGCAGGCCGAGGGCGTTGAGGGTGCCCTGGCTCGCCTCGCCGGCGAGCTCGCTGACCGCACCGAAGTCGGTGGTGCCGAAGGTGGCGAACATCAGCGCGATCGCCAGTGACAGGCCGATGTCTCCGACGCGGTTGATCACGAACGCCTTCTTGGCCGCGGCCGCGGCCGACGGCTTGTGCTGCCAGAAGCCGATGAGCAGGTAGGACGCCAGGCCGACGCCCTCCCAGCCCAGGAAGAGGCCCACGAAGTTCGCCGAGAGGACCAGCATGAGCATGGCCGCGACGAAGAGGTTGAGGTAGCCGAAGAAGCGGCGGCGACGCGGGTCGTGCTCCATGTAGCCGATGGCGTACACGTGGATCAGCGACCCCACGCCGGTGATGAGGAGCAGGAACAGCGCGGCCAGCGGGTCGTAGAGCAGGTCCATGCCGACCGTCAGCGAGCCGGTCTCGAACCAGGTCCACAGCTGCTGGCCGACCTGGCGCGACTCGGCGTCGCGGCCGAGCAGCGCGACGAACAGCACGAGGCTGAGCACGAAGGACAGCGCAGCCGTCGCAGTGCCGAGGAGGTGGCCGTGCTTGTCGGCCGTCGCCCTGAGCGAGGTCGGCAGGAACGGCGCGACGCCGAGCAGCAGGACCGCGCCGAGGGCCGGGAGGGCGATGACCAGCCAGAGCAGGTCGAAGACACCGCCCGCGCCCATGTCGGGCGCGACCACGGGGGTCGTGTGGGCGCCCTCCTCGGCCATGGGGAGGCCGACCGCGAGGACTGAGTGGGACAACAGGTTCACAGGTGCTCCCTCAGTACTTCAGCAGGCTGGCGTCGTCGACCGAGGCCGAGCGTCGGGTGCGGAAGATGGTCATGATGATCGCGAGCCCGATCACGACCTCGGCAGCCGCCACCACCATCACGAAGAACGCGGTGATCTGGCCGTCGAGGTTGCCGTGCTGGCGGGCGAACGCCACGAACGCCAGGTTGCAGGCGTTGAGCATCAGCTCGACGCACATGAACACCACGATGGCGTTGCGGCGTGTGAGGACGCCGACGCAGCCGATCGTGAAGAGGATCGCCGAGAGAACGACGTACTGGGTCACTTCACGTCCTCCTCGGTGGTGGCGGGCGCGCCGGCCTTGCCGGAGGTCTCGGGCATGGCGGTCGGGTCGCCGATCTGACGGCGTACGTCGTCGATGTCGTCGGCGAGCGCGGGAGCCGAGCGGACCGTGCCGCGGGCGGCGAGCACCCGGGAGACCGACGACTCGGCGGCGGTGCCGTCGGGCAGCAGGGCCGGGGTGTCCACCGCGTTGTGACGGGCGTAGACGCCCGGCGAGGGCAGCGGCCCTAGGTGCTTGCCGTGCTCGGCGTAGTCACGCATGCGCTGGGCGGCCAGGTCTGCCTGCGTCGACTTCGGCGTCAGGCGCTCACGGTGGGCGAGCACCATCGCGCCGAGCGCCGCGGTGATCAGCAGGGCGCTGGTCGCCTCGAAGGCGAAGACGTAGCGGGAGAACAGGATGTTGGCGATCGCCGGCACGTTGCCGCCGGCGTTGGCCTCGTCGAGCCCGACCACCGCGCCGAGCGCGACCTGGCTGACACCGAGCACCAGCACGGTGCCGAACAGCAGGCCGAGGACGACGGCCATCACGCGCTGGCCGCGGATGGTCTCCACGACGGAGTCGGTCGCGTCGACGCCGATGAGCATCATGACGAAGAGGAACAGCATGAGGATCGCGCCGGTGTAGACGATGATCTGCACCGCGAAGAGGAACGGGGCGTCGAGCACGGCGTAGAGGAACGCCAGGCTGATCATCACCACGGCGAGCAGCAGGGCGGCGTGCACGGCCTTGCGGACGAACAGGATGCCCAGCGCGGCGGCCACCATGATCGGGGCCAGGATCCAGAAGGTCAT
>DATIAJ010000035.1:0-26551 GCA_035458105.1 Nocardioides sp.
CGAAGAAGGTTAAGCGTCCGGCCACTTCGTCGAGTTCGTCCAGGTCCAGATTGAACATGAAGAGCCGGTAAGCAAACTCATGCTGCTTTGGTTTAAAGCGCTTGTGATAAACTCGGCATTCGTAGAGCGATGAGTTCATGACCAAATGGCCTCGCCGGTGATCGCCCGGGCGCAGTCTAAAGCGGAAGTAAAGCCGTCCTCATGGAAGCCGTATTTGAACCACGCGCCCGCAAAATAAACCGTCTGGTCCCCCACGAGCGCGAGGCGCGCGAGCGCCTCGAGCACGAGCTGCGGGTCATCGCGGACAAGGACTTCGCCGGCTACTTCGTCATCGTCCACGACATCGTCGCCTTCGCCCGCGAGCAGCGCATCCTGTGCCAGGGCCGGGGATCCGCGGCGAGCTCCGCGGTCTGCTACGCCCTCGGGATCACCGCGGTCGACGCCGTCTTCTACCGGCTGCCGTTCGAGCGGTTCATCTCCGCCCATCGCGACGAGGAGCCAGACATCGACGTCGACTTCGACTCCGACCGGCGCGAGGAGGTCATCCAGTGGGTCTACGACACCTACGGCCGACGCAACGCCGCCCAGGTGGCCAACGTCATCGCCTACCGGCCGCGGATGGCGGTGCGCGACGCCGCCAAGGCGCTCGGCTTCTCCCCCGGCCAGCAGGACGCCTGGTCCAAGCAGATCGACGGCTGGAAGGCTGTCGTGGCCGGCGACATGGGCGACCCAGCGGCCCATGACGTGCCGGCCCCGGTGGTCGCGCTGGCCGAGGAGCTGATGGGTGCTCCGCGCCACCTCGGCATCCACTCCGGCGGGATGGTGCTGACCGAGCGGCCCATCGGGGAGGTCTGCCCGATCGAGCGGGCGCGGATGGAGCGACGCACCGTGCTGCAGTGGGACAAGGACGCCTGCGAGTCGATGGGGCTGGTGAAGTTCGACCTGCTCGGGCTCGGCATGCTCGGCGCCCTCGACCACATGATGCGGCTGGTCGCCGACCACCTCGGCGAGGAGTGGGACCTCGCGACGATGCCCAAGGAGGAGCCGGCGGTCTACGACATGCTGTGCCGCGCCGACTCGATCGGCGTCTTCCAGGTGGAGAGCCGCGCCCAGATCGGCACGCTGCCGCGCCTGCGCCCTCGCGAGTTCTACGACCTCGCCATCGAGATCGCCCTGATCCGCCCCGGGCCCATCCAGGGCGGCGCGGTGCACCCCTACGTGCGCCGCGCCACCGGGCAGGAGCCCGTCACCTACGACCACCCGGAGCTGGTGCCGGTCCTCGAGCGCACCAAGGGTGTCCCGCTGTTCCAGGAGCAGCTGATGGCGATGGCCGTCACCCTCGGCGACTGCAGCCGGGACGACGCCGACCTGCTGCGCCGCGCGATGGGCTCCAAGCGGGGTGTCGAGCGCATCGAGTCGGTCAAGCAGAAGCTCTACGCCGGCATGGAGCGTCGCGGCATCACCGGCGACCTGGCCGACTCGATCTACGTGAAGATCCTGTCCTTCGCCAACTTCGGCTTCGCCGAGTCGCACGCGCTGTCGTTCGCCCTCCTCGTCTACGCCTCGTCGTGGTTCAAGCTGCACTACCCCGCGGCGTTCCTCGCCGGGCTGCTGCGCAACCAACCGATGGGCTTCTACTCCCCGCAGTCGCTGGTCCACGACGCCCGCCGCCACGACGTCGACGTACGCCGTCCCGACGTCACCCGGTCCGCGGCTCAGGCCCAGCTCGAGCCCCTCGAGACGCCTCGTCCCTCGGCTCCTCAGGAACCACCCGTCGGGTCCGAACCAGTCGCCGCCACCGGCCTCGACGAGTGCTGCCGGCCGAGGTTCACCCGCGTCGAGTGGGTGCCGGGCACCCCCGACCCGGTGCCCACCCACCGGCGTGACGGCGCGCTCGCCGTACGCCTCGGGCTCGACTCGGTGCGCGGCATCGGGCTCGACGTGGCGCGCCGCATCGTGGCCGCTCGCGACGAGGCCGCGTTCACCGGCATCACCGACCTCTCCCGCCGTGCCGGCCTGACGTCCACGCAGCTCGAGGCCCTGGCCACCGCCGGCGCCTTCGACGCCTGGGGGCTGGACCGGCGCTCCGCGCTGTGGACGGCCGGGTTCGCCGAGGGCGCCGAGCACCTGCCCGGCACCACCCCGGCCCCTGCGGCACCGACGCTGCCGGGGATGAGCGAGCCCGAGATCACCCTGGCCGACCTGTGGGCCACCGGCGTCTCGCCCGAGCGGCACCCGGTCGAGCACCTGCGCGACGAGCTGCGCCGCGCGGGAGTGCGTTCGGTGGCCGAGCTGGCCGACGCCGAGTCGGGCCGGCGCGTCCACGTCGGCGGTCTGGTGACCCACCGACAGCGACCGGGCACGGCGATGGGCGTGACCTTCCTCAACCTCGAGGACGAGACCGGGATGCTCAACGTCGTGTGCTCGATCGGGGTGATGAAGGCCCACCGGCAGGCCGCCCGCAACAAGGTCGCCGTCGTCGTGCGCGGGCGTCTCGAGCGCAACGAGGGCGTCACCAACCTCGTCGCCGACCGCGTCGAGGGCATCGATGTCGTCGTCCCCGGCGCCGGGGCCGTGCTCCAGGCTCGCGCCTCGTCCCGCGACTTCAGGTGAGCGGGCGCACCCAGGTCGCCGTTCCCTCGTCGAGCGAGAGAACCGCGTCGGCCCGAGCGGCGGCCTCGGGGTCGTGGGTCGCGAGGACCACGGCCGCGCCGCGAGCGGCTTCCTGGCCCAGGGCGGTGATCATCAGCTCACGGTTGCCCGCGTCGAGGTCGCTGGTGGACTCGTCCGCGAGGAGCACCCGCGGCCCGAGGGCGAAGGCACGAGCCAGTGCGACCCGCTGCTGCTGGCCACCCGAGAGCTGGTCGACGAGGTGGCGGCCGAACCCCGCCAGCCCGACGCGGTCGAGCTGCTCCGCGACGCGGTTCGATGCCTCACGGGGGGGCACACCGAGCCCGAGTAGCGGGACGAGGATGCTCTCCTCCGCCGACAGGGTCGCGCTGAGGCCGTTGCCCTGCGGGACCAGCACGACCCCCGCGAGGGCGGCGTCGTCCCGCGTGCCGAGCGCCCGGCCGTCGACCTGCACCGCGCCCGTGACCGTCGCGGCTGCCGGACGCAGGCCGCACGCCAGCGCCCACAGCAGCGACGACTTGCCCGCACCCGACGGCCCAGTGACCGCCACCATGCGCCCGCCGGGCACCAGCAGGTCGAGGGGGCGCACGGCGACGAGCTCGCCGTACGCGACACCCAGGTCGGTGCACCGAAGGTCGCTCATGTTCAACGCTCCTCCGCCGTGAGCTCGAAGTGGTCGCCGACCTCGTCGATCCGAACGAGCGTGCCCGGCGGCAGCTTGTCGCGGACGTGGCCCAGGAGGGGAAGGAAGCCGTCTGCGGTGACCACGGCGTACTCGTCGCCGCTGCGTCCCTCGCCACCGATCCTGCCGTCGCGGATGGTGACCGTGCGCGGCAGCACCCGGGCGACGTCAGGGTCGTGGGTGACCAGCACGACGGTCGTCCCGTAGGTGGTGTTGACGTGCGCCAGCGCGTCGAGGACCTGGTCGCGTGCGGCGTGGTCGAGCTGGCTGGTGGGCTCGTCGCACAGGAGCAGGCCGGGACGGGTGGACACCGCGACGGCGACCGCCGCGAGCTGCAGCTCACCGGGGGTCAGCTGCGTGAGCGGATCGTCTGCGCGGTCGACGAGTCCGAGCTCGGTGAGCACCGCAAACGGGTCGGCGAGCGTACGGCCGGCGCGACGGGCCTGCTGCTGGGCGAAGCGGACGTTGTCGGCAGGGGTGGCGTGGGGAAGCAGGTTGCGGCTCGCACCCTGGAGCATCAGGCCGACATCGGTCGCGCGGAGCCGGTCGAGCGCGCGCGGCGGCGCGGTTGACAGCTCGGTCCCGCCGACGAAGACCTTGCCGGCGCTGGGGCGGAAGATCCCGGCCAACAGGCTGATCAGGGTCGACTTGCCCGACCCGGACGGGCCCAGCAGCCCGACCGTCTCTCCCGCCCCGACGTCGAGGTCGACCCCCGACAGCGCCGCGACGTCGTGCCCCTCGGCGTGGTAGATGTGCACCAGGCCGCGGGTTCTGATCGCGAGTCCGCTCATCGGACGCCCTCCCTCACACGCTCGACGTGGGCTCGGCGAGCTACCGCCAGGCCCGCGACGGCAGCCACCACGAGGAGCACCACGACACAGGTCGTGGTGATCGCGAGAACGGCCGACCATGACGTGGACGTGTCGACGACCGGAGCCTCCGGCGGCTCGGGGAGGAAGGCCACGTCCGGCATGGCGAGCGCAGCGCCCGCCATGCCGGCTGCCACGCCGGCGACTATGGCGGGCATGACGGCCGACAGCTGGGCCCAGACGGCGAGGCGGCGGGTCGTCCGCCCGTCCAACCCGTTGAGCCGCAGCACGGCGAGGTCGCGGGTCCGGGTCCGCCAGCCGATCGCCGCGAGCACCACGAGGACGAGCAGCGCCAGGACCAGCACCGCCGGCGCCACCGCGGCGCCGAGCGCCAGGCTCCAGCTGGCGACCGTTTCGTCGTACGACTGCCGGATGGTCGCGGAGCGACGTACGTCGGTCACCGCGATCGTCTGGTCGCGCAGCGCTGCCTGCACGGCCGCCACCAGCCGCGCGTCGTCCTCCATCCAGACCTCGATGCGGGTGTCGTCGGTGATCGCCGCACCACGGGTGGCGGCGTCGATGTCGACCAGGCTGGACCCGTCGGGCATCGCCGGCACGAGGACGAGCGACCCGGCATGCTCGGCAAGCCGGTCGGTGCCGTCCACGCCCTCGAGGAGCAGCGGCTCCGCGGGCGCCTGCGGCGGCTCGACGGTCAGCAGCGCAGGGACCGCCCGCGGCACCCAGGCCGGGGACACCTCGATCGGGTAGAAGCCGCCCCCCTCTATCGCGAGCCTCAGCGTGCCGTCCCCGCCGCCGACCGGCGAGATGAGGGCATCACTGTCATCGGTGGTGTTCCAGTCTGAGGGTGAGGTCGCCCAGTCGACCAACTGGTCGTTGACGCGAAGTCCCTCGAGCGTGAGCTCGCCGCTGATGGCGGCGCCCTGGACGGTCGTCAGCTGCAGGGCTGCCAGCCGGCAGCCGTCGGCGCAAGCGTCGGCCCTGCCCGTCATCCGTTGGCGCGAGCCGTCCGGGGGGAGGGTCCCGAGCCGGACGGTGCGGCGTACGCCGGTGCCGGAGGTGACGACCAGGTTCAGCCGGACGTCGACCTCGCTGCCGAAGATGTCTGCAGACGAGAGCCCGGCACCGGGCTCCACGTCAAGCGAGACGCGCGTGCCGGTGATCTCCGTCGGCTCACGGTCGGGTGGGGCGATCGCCCGCCACTCCTCTGCCGTCGGGCCACCGCGGGGGAAGAACGCGATCCGCCGCAGCTCCGCGGGGTCGACGGCGAGGGTGTCGCGCCCGACCAGGACGGCCGTCGCTCGGCCCGAGGCGTCGGCGGCCGTCAACGCCGTCCGCACGCCGTCGACGTCCCCGCCCGCGACCCGGAGCACCATCGGGGCTCCGGCGTCGTGCCGGCTGGCGTTGGCCCGGTTGCGCTCGCCGATGGCCAGGGCGTTGATCGAGAAGACCGCGAGGGCGCACGCGACGGTGAGGACGACGATCACTGTCCGCCCGTCCGACCGGCGTCCGACCTCCAGCAGGCTCGTGCCGGAGACCAGGTGACCGCGTGCCAGCCGGCGTCGACCGAGCAGCCGACCGGCAGGGCCTGCCAGGTGCGCCAGCAGCAGGCCGGTGAGCAGTGCGACGAGCGCGGGACCGGCGAGGGCGAGAGGGCCCTGCAGGCTCCCCGTCACGAAGGCGACCACACCCGTGCCGACGCACGCGACGATGAACGCGTCGACGGCACCGAGCGTCCACCGGTTCATCGGGGCGGGGCCGCTTCGCATCACCTCGGGCAACGGCTCGCGCGCCGTCCGGACGGCGGCGGCGAGGGTGGTCAGCATGATCACCGCGGCCGCGATGAGCAGCGCGGCGCCGAACCCCGGTCCGGCCTCGATCGGCGCGGACCCCGGCAGCACGCGACCGACGAGCATCCCGCCCGTCAGCGCCAGGGCGGCACCCGGCACGACGCCGACCAGGAGCGGAGGAAGCAGCTCCAGCAGGAGCAGCCCGGCGGCACCGGACGGGCCGCGGCCGCGGAGTCGCGCGACCGCGACCTCGCCGCGTCGCGAGGACGTGGCGGCACTGAGCACCAGCCAGAGCACGAAGACCGACAGCACGCCCATCGGGGCCAGGAGCAACGGCACGGTGCGGTGGGCCTGGTCGACCTGGGTGCGCACGGTGTCCGCCAGCTCGTCGAGGCCGGTGCGGATCCCCAGGTCCTCGCCACGCAGGTCCAGGTCGTCGGCGACCTGCCGGGCGCCGTCGCCCAGCGCGAGCACGCTGTCGACGTCAGCGTCGTCGATGCGCACGGGTGCACCGGCCTGTGACGTCTCCGCCGCCATGATCGAGCCGCCGGTGAAGGTCGACTCGGTGGTCAGCCATGCGTCGTGGTTGGCCGACGGGTCGAGCCCGCGCACGACGGCCGAGACGCCGACGGTGCGCTGGCCCTGCCACCACGCGTCGTCCGGCAGCGGGGCGTAGGTCCCGACGACCTCGAGGCGGATGTCGGGCAGGCCGGTGACCGAGGAGCCGACCCTGCGGACCGAGCCGAGCCGCAGCCCGAAGGTGTCGACGTCCGCCTCGCTCACCAGGATCTCTCCCGGGGCCACCGGACAGGCGCCGCTCAGCACGCGCACGTGCTCGCACGCGCCGTCGCGCCAGAGGAGAAGGCCTGACGGGGGGACCTCTCCCGTCGTCGGCACGACGATCGCGGTGCGGCCGAGCACGACCGGCCCGAGGCGCTCAGCCAGGTCGTCGGGCAGCAGCGCCGCGACCTCCCGTGGGTCGCGCGGTTCCGTCCCGCCTGCGAAGTCGCTGCTCTCGGACACGAGCGTGATGGTCGCCTCGGCGGGCGTCGCCTGCGCCAGCAGCGTGTCGACCAGGGCCTGCTGCATCGCCCGGTCGTAGACCGGGGCGAAGGCGGTGCTGGCCGTGATCAGCGCCGAGATGGCGACCAGCGCCAGGGCCTGGCCTCGCCGGTGGCGCCATGCCGACCACCACGCGTGCCGGACGGGCGACCACGCGTGCGCGCGCGGCGATCGCGAGCCCGTCATGGCCACTTCCTGTCGTTGCCCCCGATGCGGATGGGGTGCGGGGAGGATACCGGTCGGTCGCCCGTGCAGGTGGGACGACAGGACCGGCCTTCCCCCCAGTAGGTCGATGGGCCATATGCTCGACGCGAGCCGCCCTGCGGCGACGACGTGACGACGATCGGGAGGCATGGTGGGCGAGGACCGAATCGCTCCCCTGCCGTCCGCCCTCGACCGGTCAGCCAGCTCCTACTCCGTCGTGATCCCCGTCTACAACAGCCAGGACGTCGTGGGATCCACGGTCGACCGCGTCGTGGAGGTCTTCGAGTCCGCCGGGCTGCGCTACCAGGTCGTGCTCGTCAACGACGGCAGCCGGGACGGGAGCTGGGACGTGATCGCCGAGCGCGCGCGCACGTCCCCCCACATCGTCGCCCTGGACCTCTTGCGCAACTACGGTCAGCACCACGCCAACCTCGCGGGCATGCGGGAGGCGACCGGCGACTACGTGATCACGCTCGACGACGACCTGCAGAACCCGCCCGACCAGGTGTTGCTGCTGATCGACAAGGCGATGGAGGGCCACGACGTCGTCTTCGGCCGCTTCGAGCGCAAGCAGGCCCGCGGCTACCGACGGCTGGGCAGCAAGGCGATCAGCATGATCAACCGCCGGGTCTTCGACCAGCCGCCCGGCCTGGCCGTGTCCAACTTCCGCATCCTGCGTCGCGACGTGGTGGAGCGGATCTGCGACTCCCGCACGGCCCACCCCTACATCACCGGCCAGGCGCTGATGTTCTCCAGCGACCCGGCCGACGTGCTGGTGCGGCACGACCCACGACCGGTCGGCGCCAGCAACTACGGCCTGCGACGGATCGCCTCGCTCGTGCTGACCATCCTGTTCAGCTACTCCGTCTTCCCGTTGCGGCTGGCGGCCGGCGTGGGCTTCGCGGTCGCGGGCGTCAGCTTCCTGCTCGGCCTCTTCTACCTGGTCCGGGCGCTGTTCGTGGACTCCGCCGTGCCCGGCTGGACGACGATCGCGGTGCTGCTCGCGCTGATGAACGGCTTCGTCATCATGCTGTTGTCGATGCTGGGTGAGTACGTCGTCCGCACGCTCAACGCAGTCAGCGCCGTCACCACCTACCACGTGGCCCGCCGGGTGTCCTCATGAGCGGCTGCGACCACCGGCACCTCCTCGTCGTGGGTGCGCAGCGGTGCGGCACGACGTACCTGAGCCGCGCGCTCGACGCGCACCCCGACCTCACCATGGCCCGGCCGTCGCCTCCCGAGCCGAAGGTCTTCTGCGACGCCGAGCTGACCGCCCGCGGCGCGGACTCCTACCACCGGACGTGGTTCGCCCACGCGCGCGACGAGGAGCTGCTCGGCGACAAGAGCACCAGCTACCTCGAGGACCCGCAGGCCCCGGGGCGGGCCGCGGAGATGCTCGGGGCGGTGGAGGTGGTCGTGCTGCTGCGCGACCCCGTGCACCGTGCGGTGTCCCACTGGCGGTTCAGCACCGCCAACGGCTTCGAGGACCGCGACCTCGCGGACGCGCTCCTCGCCGACCTGGACGACGACCAGCCGTGGGACGCCCGGCGCTCGTCGGTGTCGCCGGTCGCCTACCTGCGCCGCGGTCGCTACGCCGAGCAGATCGCGCCGTGGATGGCGACGTTCCCCGCGAGCACGCACGTGCTGTTCATCGAGGAGCTGCTGGCCGACCCGGCCGTGCTACCGGGGCTCGTCGCGGACCTCGGCCTCGACCCCGGGCGTACGCCGGTCCCGGAGGCCGGGCAGGTCAACGCGAGCCCCGGTGACGCTCCCGTGCTCGACGCAGGCGTGAGGGGCACGCTCGAGGGGTACTTCAAGGAGAGCAACCTCCGCCTGGCCGACCAGCTGGGGAGGCCGCTGCCGTGGTGACCCGCAACCACACGAACGCCTCGGAGACACGAGAAGGACAGAGGGAGGTGCCCGTCGTGGCACACGCACAGGAGCTCGAGCACGACCTGGCCGGGGAGCTGCCGGACATCGCGTTCAACGTCCCCTCGGTGGAGGGCCGCGAGCTCGACCACGTCCAGGAGGCCGTCCGGAGCGGGCACCTGTCGTCGGGCGGCGACTTCGCCCGCCGGGCGGCCGAGGTCCTCGCGGCCGACGCCGGATCGGCCGAGGTGCTGATGACCACGTCGTGCACGGCCGCCCTCGAGCTGTCGGCCATGCTGATGGACCTCCAGGAGGGTGACACGGTCATCGTCCCGTCGTTCACCTTCACCAGCACCGGGCTCGCATTCGCCCGGCAGGGCGCCGGCCTGCTCTTCTGCGACATCGAGCCCGACACGCTCGGCCTCGACCCCGCCCACCTGGCCACGCTCCTCGACGAGCACGTGCGCGCCGTCGTGATCGTGCACTACGCAGGCGTCGCCTGCGACGTGCAGGGGATCCGCGACGTCCTGGCCGAGTGGCCGGAGGTGCGACTGGTCGAGGACAACGCCCACGGCCTGTTCGGCACGTGGCGGGGCGAACCGCTGGGCAGCCTCGGCCGCTACGCCACCCTGAGCTTCCACGAGACCAAGAACTTCGTGTGCGGCGAGGGCGGCGCGCTCCTGCTCAACGACCCGGAGGACGTCGACCGCGCCCGCGTGCTCTACGACAAGGGCACCAACCGCCACGCCTTCATGCTCGGCCAGGTCGACAAGTACACGTGGAAGGACACCGGCTCCTCGTTCGGGCTCTCCGACGTGCTGGCCGCCTACCTCCTCGGCCAGCTCGAGCAGCGCGAGGCCGTGCAGGCCAAGCGGCAGCGCGTCAGCGAGCGCTACGCCGCCGCGCTGGCGCCGTACGCTGACGAGCTGGGTTTCGAGGTGATGCGGGTGCCGGAGGACCGGGGCGCGGCGCACCACATGTTCTACCTCCTGCTGTCCCACCGCGACCGCCGCAACGACGTGCTGGAGCTGATGCGCAAGGCGGGGGTGCAGGCCACCTTCCACTACCAGCCGCTCCACACCTCCGACGCCGGGCGCTCGTTCGCCGTGCGCCCGACGGAGTGCCCGGTCTCGCAGGACGTCAGCGAGCGGCTGCTGCGGCTGCCCTTCCACAACAACCTGTCGGACACCGACCTCGACCGGGTGGTGGCCTCCTTCCTCGAGGCGAGCACCGTCACCCTCCCGGAGCGGTGAGCGTCGCACAGCCCGGCTCGTCGTCGCTGACCCGCGAGGGCTACTGGTGGCACCGGGCCCGCACCGACCTGCTCGCCGCCGTGATGGCGCCGCACCTCGCCGCCCCCGGACGCACGCTCGACGTCGGCAGCGCGGACGCCCCCAGCGTCGGCTGGATGCGCGGTGCGCGCCAGCACGTGAGCCTCGACCTCTTCCCGGACGGCCTCCGCCCCGGCGAGGGGGTCGTGGGCTCGGCGACCGAGCTGCCGTTCGGGGACGCGACCTTCGACGTCGTCTCGGCGTTCGACGTCGTCGAGCACTGCGCCGACGACGGGCGCGCCGTCGCCGAGCTGCGGCGGGTGCTGGTGCCGGGCGGGCGGATGCTGCTCTCGGTCCCGGCCTATCAGTGGGCGTGGTCGGACCACGACGTCCGGGCGGGCCACCACCGGCGCTACACCCGCTCCGGCATCCTCGCGCTGGTCGAGGGAGCCGGGATGGAGGTGGTGCGCGCGACGTACGCCTTCGGCGGCGTGTTCCCGCTCTTCGCGGCCGAGCGACTCAGGCGCCGGGTCCGTCCGGCGGCCGGCGACGACTCGCGCCTGCCGGAGGTCTCGCCGCGCGTCGACCGGGCGCTGGTGGGCGTGTGCCGGGCCGAGGCGCGCGTGCTGCGCCGGCGCGACCTGCCGTTCGGCTCGTCGGTGTTCGTCGCAGCCGTCAGGCCGACGTCCGACCGGCCCTGAGCACCGTCGAGGCCGTCCCCGCGAGGAGCGCCGCGGCCGCGACCTCGGTGGCGAGGAAGGCGAACGCCACCCGTTCGACGGGCACGTACGCCGTCGTCGCGAGCAGCGCGACAGCCCCCACCAGGACGGCGAGTCCCCATGCGCCGGCGACCCGGCCCGGGCGGTCGAGCGCGAGGGCGCCCACCATGACCACCACGTTGACGAGGGCGAGCGCGCAACCCGTGGCGACCAGTGCGGCCACGCCGGCACCGACATCGACGGTGCCACCGAAGACCGCCCGCACCAGGAGGGGCCCCGCGGTCGCGCCGATGACCGCTCCCAGCGCGACGGTCACGGCACCGAGCACCGCAAGCCGGCGCGCGAGCGAGCGGAGGGCCGGCAGGTCCCCCGTCACGACGAGGCCGGTGACGTGGTGGGTCACCTGCGGCAGCGTCCCCAGCACGACCATGTACGGCGCCCGGAACAGCGCCAACGTCGCGAACATCGCCGTGATCTCGGCGGGCGAGCCGCCGAGGAGCGCCAGCACGACCGCTCCCCCGGTCAGCACGACCTGCGCCAGCAGCTGTCCCGTCGCGGCACCGCCCAGGAACGCCAGGGAGCCCGCCCGTTCCGACCCGGCTGGGCCGAACCGCCACGCGCCCGGCCACAGCGCCACGAGCGAGCCGGCGACGAGGCACAATCCGTGCGCAACGGGGTCGCGCACCTGCGCCAGCAGCAGCACGGCCACGAGGACGCACCTCACGGCGTTCTCCGCGACCATGCTCCACGCCACCGCGCCCATCCGGCCGCGGCCCGCCAGCGCACCCCGGAGCACGCCGACGGCTGCCGAGCCGAGGACCACGAGCACGACCAGCACGGGGAACCACGCGTCGTCGCGGTGGAACAGGCGGTCGCGGAAGACCCAGGCGAGAACGCCGGTGGCCACGGCTGCCGCCGCGACCACGACCCCGACCCGGCCCGCCGAGCCGCGCACGTCACCCTCCCGTCCGGCCGTGAGGCAGCGGGCGATCCAGTGCTGCAACGGGAAGGTGAACGCCGCGCCGGCGAGCGCCCAGACGGTCCAGAGCACCGACACCGGCGCCGCCGCAACGGCGCCCAGACCGCGCGTGACGAGCGCGAACAGCACGTAGGCCAGGACCCCGCTCACCACCGAGCCGGCAGCGAGCAGCAGCGGGGCGCGGCGCTGCGTCATGGCACCAGCGGCTCGGCGTGCCGGTCGTCGGGGTCGTAGCCGGCTGCCGCCCGCAGGTCGGCGATGGTGTCCTCGCCCAGCGAGGCCCGGGCGTACCACTGCCACAGCGGCGCGCTGCCGACGTACACGTAGTCGGGCTGGATCGAGGCACGCCAACGCTGCGAGACCGTCTCCCCCACCGCGACGAGGTCGGGCTCGTCCGCGACCAGGTCGCGCTTGAACCCGTCGAGGCCGCCCGGCCACGTGTCGTCCATGTAGTCCTGAAGCCCGCTGCGGAACATCTGGTAGCGCGTGGGGTTGGTGCGCCCGGTCAGCACCAGCGGCTGCGGCGCCTCGACGGAGGTGATGGTGGCGCCCGGGGGCAGGGTCGCGAGGACGGCGTCGGTGGCCTCCCGCTGGTCCTGCAGCGAGTCGTCGCGGGTCGAGACCGAGTACGTCAGCGCCATCACCACCGCGGCGACGGCGAGCACGGCTGCCACCACGTGTCGGGGGCGGCGAGCGAGTCCGTGGGTGGCGACGGCGAAGGCCGCGCCCAGCCCGAGGGCCGCGAACGGGAGCAGCGGGAAGAGGTCGGCCCAGGCGTCGTACTCCTGCAGGATCCACCACACCCCCGCGAGCAGGCCGGCCGTCATGGCGGGCAGCACCACCAGCCCCGGCACGGCGGTCCGGGCGCGGCGCGACATGGCGGCGAGCGAGACCAGCACCAGCAGCGCGGTCCCGGCGAACAGCAACCACACGGACACACCGAACGCGGTCTGGAGGTCCTCCCACACCAGCTCGCGCTCCGCGTCGAGCGGGTTGGGGACCGTGTAGCGGCGGTTGATGCCGTAGAAGCCGTCCCACGCCGCGCGCAGCGACCCGGCGAGGGCGAACCAGGTGGCGAGCACGGCCACCGGCACCAGCCCGCCTGCGGCGATCCGGAGAAGTGCCCGCAGCCGCTCGCCCTGCGCGAGCAGGAGCGCGCCGACCGCAACGGCGGTGAAGGTGCTGAAGAACGCCGTCTGCAGGCACAGCGTGGCCAGGCTGGTCAGGAGGCCCGCGGTGAACCAGCGCCGGTGCGTCATCGCCCAGAGGGCGCCGAGCACGAACAGCGTCATCGGCGTCTTCTCGCGCGGTCCGTTGGAGGCGTACTGGATGAATCCGTGGAAGGCGAGCATCGTGCCCGCGGTCACCAGGCCGGCGGCGCGCGAGCGGAAGAGGTCGCGGCCGAGCAGGTAGGCGACGCAGACGGCCGCCGTGGCCATCAGCATGAAGAGCACCCGCATGGTGATCAGGTCGTCCAGGCCGGCGACCCGGGCGACGAGCGCCCCCACCCCCGGCAGCACGTGCGCCAGCGGTCCGGCGCGGTTGAGGACCCCGAGGTAGGGCGGGACGCCATCGGCCACCCTCTGGCCGGCGTAGCTGTAGATGCCCAGGTCGCGGGTCAGCATCCCCTCGAAACCGTGCAGCACGTAGACGGCCATCGACACCACGGCCACCACCGGCACCAGCGGGTCGATCGTGCGCAGCCGAGAGGCCCCACCCGGCCGGACGCCGTCGGACCGGTCGGGACGAGGAGGCACGCGGACACCCTAGGGGAGCACCGCGCGACAGCTGATGGCGCGGTCAAAGCCGGTCGACGAACCAGTCCCGCGCCAGTGCGGCAGCGCGGTCGAGCGTCCCCGGCTCCTCGAACAGGTGCGTGGCGCCCTCGATCACGGCCAACCGGTTCGGGCAGCGAAGTCGCCCCTGTGCCTCGCGGTTGAGGCGCAGCACCACCGGGTCCGCGCCGCCCACGATGAGGAGCGTCGGCGCGGTGACCAGCCCGAGCCGCGGTCCGGCGAGGTCGGGGCGCCCGCCGCGCGACACCACCGCACCGATCGACAGGCCCGGCTCGCTGGCCGCCCACAGCGCGGCCGCCGCGCCCGTGCTGGCGCCGAAGAGGCCCACGGGCAGACCGGCCGTGCCGGGTCGCTCACCCACCCAGGAGACAGCCGCGACCAGCCGGCGCGCCAGCAGGGCGATGTCGAAGACGTGCCTGCGGTCCTGCTCCTCGTGGCGGGTCAGCAGGTCGAGCAGCAGGGTGCCCAGTCCGGCGGCGTTGAGCACCGAGGCGACGTACTGGTTGCGAGGGCTGTGGCGGCTGCTGCCGCTGCCGTGCGCGAAGACCACCATGCCGATCGGGTCCGCTGGCAGATGCAGGCGGCCCTCGAGCACAGCGGAGCCGTCCGCGACGGCGACGTCGGTGTCGACCACCGTGGTCGGGCGAGGGCGCGACGTGCCTCGCGCTTCCTCGAGCAGCGCCACCACCTCGTCGTCGGTGGTGGCGCGGAAGGAGCGGTAGTGGTTCCCGACGGCGGTGAACGGGTACGGCGTCGCCACGCAGACGACCTCGTCGGCCTCCCGCACCGCCGCCAGGCTGTCGGCCGGCGCCACCGGGACGGCCAGCACCACACGCTCGGCGCCCAGGTGGCGCGCGACCTCGCACGCCACCCGGGCGGTGGCGCCGGTGGCGATGCCGTCGTCGACGACCACCGCCACACGGCCCGTCAGGTCAGCCGGGGGTCGTCCCTTCCGCAGCAGCTCGACCCGGGAGTCGAGCACGAGCCGCTCACGCCGCTCCACCGCGCGCAGCTGCTCCGCGCTGACGCCCGTTCGTGCCACGAGGTCGCGGTCGAGCACCCGGTAGCCGCCCTCGCCGATGGCTCCCATGGCGAGCTCGGGCTGCCACGGAAGACCCAGCTTGCGCACCACGACCACGTCCAGCGGGGCGCCGAGCGAGCGCGCCACCTCGGCCGCCACCGGTACGCCGCCCCGGGGGATGCCGAGCACCACCACGTCACGACCGCGGAGGTGCTGGAGCCGCTCGGCCAGGCGTCGTCCGCCGTCCACCCGGTCGACGAAGGCAGTCATGGTTCCTCCTCGGCGGGCCACCCGACACGGTGCGAGGCGGTCACGTCTGCGGCGAGTCCTCCTCCGCGGTCGTCTCCCAGGCCGAGGCGATCTCGTCCTCGGTGCGGAGCGGGACCACCATCACCGGGCTCGCGGCCTCGCGCAGCACGGACCGGACGAGGGAGCCGAGACGCTCGGGCGTCCAGGCCCACGACCCGTGGCGGCCCACGACGACGAGTGAGGCCTGCTTCGACGCCTCGACCAAAGCGTCGACGGTGCGGCGGCGGGGCACGTCGATCGCAACCGTCACCTCGGGGTGGCGCTCGCGCAGGTCCGTGACCGCCGCAGCCAGGACACCTTCCTGCTCGTGACGGAACCTCGCTGCCTCTTCGTCCGTGACGAACGCGTCGTACGCCGTGTCGAGCCGCCACGCGTGGACGATCCTGACGTGTGCTCCCGTGGCGGCCGCCCATGCGAAGCCGGCCTCCACGACCTCGAGCGGCCCTCCCCCACCGTGGACGCCAACGACCACGTCGCCGGGGGGCGCGGCGGGCTCCCACTCCTCGTTGACCGAGATCACCGGGCACCTGGCATGGGCGGACGCACCGTTCACGGTCGAGCCGACGAAGAGCCGTCCCAGCGCCGTCGCGCGACTGTGCTGGACGACCACCAGACGGGCGTGGGAACTCAGCTCCGCGAGCACGCGCGACGGTGGGCCCGACACCGTGACGGCGCGGTGGCTGACCGACGTCCCGGCGAGGGTCTCGAACTCCTCGGCCACCTCCTCCACCACCGTGTCGGCGATCTTCGCGGCCTGCTCGTGCGAGAGCGCGTATCCGGGAAGGTCGGTCGCCGAGCTGTCCTGGAAGGCGTGCACGAGCAGGACGTCGGCACCCTCCCGGCGCGCGCAGTCGAGGGCGAGGCGCAGTGCGGCCGAGTCGCGCCCGCGTCCGGTGACCCCGACGACGATGGCGCCGTCTGCTCGATGCTCCATGGTGGTCTCCTCCCGGGTTGCCGCGCACCCGTCGCGTCGCCTCCATCGTCGGTCGCGCGGTGACGGCCACGACAGGGCCGGGCGAACACACAGCCCGGGACCAACGGCCCGGTCGGCGACGACCATCGGCTCCGCACACGGTCAGGCCGGGAGGACCAGGTTCCTCCTGCGCAGGACCACGGCACCCGCCACCGCGAGGAGCGCGGTCACCAGACCCAGCCCGAGGAGCGGCCAGCCGGAGATGTCGACGGCCGGGGCGTTCGGCACGTGGCTGAACGGGGAGAGGTCCACCAGCCAGGCCGGAAGACCCAGGGAGGGGCCGAACATCGGACCGACGAAGACGCTCAGGACGACCAGCCCCCAGGAAGCCCCGACCGACCATCGGGGAACGGCCGACACCACCACGAGGACCGCAGCTCCGAGCACCGCGATCGCGGGGAGCTGCACGAGCGCCGCGCCCACGAGGTCTCGCGCGAGGGAGCCGGTGCCGCCCAGCACCCGGCCGCCCGTCAGGACCATCGCCGCCGCGAAGAGCAGCATCAGTGCCGTGGCGCCGACGAGCGCGTTGACGGCGTACGCACCGAGCCAGCGCAGGCGGGAGACCGAGGTGCCGAGCACAGGCTCGAGGACGCCGCCGGCCTCGTCGTGGCGAAGCCGCAGCAACAGGGTGACGACGTAGACCGCGACCGCCATGCCCGCAATCTGCAGCATGGAGGCCCAGTAGGCGCCCAGGAGGTCGGTCGACCCGCCGAAGGTCTCGTACCACTTCGTGGCAGCTCCCTCGAGCCCCCCGATGCGTTCGCTGAGCGCCCCGAAGACGAGCCCGAATCCGAGCAGACCGGTGGCCCAGCCGAGGAGGGCGCCACGCTGGAGCCGCCAGACCAGCCCCACCGGCCTCAGCAGCGACGAGTGGGCGTGGCGCGGGCCGGGCCGCTCGGGCCACATGCCGCGGCCCACGTCGCGGCGTGCGACCAGTGCGCCGGCCGATGCCACCAGGACGGACGTGGCGCACCCGGCGAGCGCCAGTGGCCACCAGAGGTCGTCCGCGAACGGCCGCATCTGCTGGCCCCAGCCGATCGGGGACAGCCACGCCGGCCACGCGCTCGTGACCCGCAGGGCGGCGGAGTCCACGGTGCCCATCATGTTGCCGAGCGCCGCGAGCGCGAAGGACGCGCCCAGGACCGCCGCCGCGAGCCCGGTCGCGCCGCGTGTCGTGGACGCGAGCTGGGCTGTCACCGCGGCGACGCCGGTGAATACGGCACCGACCAGCGCGATCGACGCGCCACCCACGAAGGAGCCCCCCGCCGGTTGACCGGCGGTGACCATGGCGAGTCCGAGGCCGAGCGCCAGCACCACGTTGGCGGTCAGCGTCACGACGACCGCCGCGGCCAGCGAGGCGTACCTGCCGGTGACACCCGCCGCCAGCAGCTCGGACCGACCGAGCTCCTCGGCCTGCCGGGTGTGCCTGACCACGGCCAGGACGCTCATCATGGCGGCGAGCACCGCCAGGGTCAGGGCGTCGCGGTGCAGGGTGTAGCCACCGACGCTGGCTCCGGTGACGAGGCCCAGCACCCGCATGCCGGGGTTCTCGACCACGATCGCGGTGTCGGGCCGGAGCAGCTGCGGTTGGTCGGCGTAGCTGGCGTCGAACATGGCCGTGGTCCCCGCCAGGAAGACCGCCATCCCCAGGACCCACGCCGGCAGCGTCAGCCGGTCGCGCCGGGCCGCGAGACGGACCAGCCGGAGCGTGCCGGTCAACCCGCTCGTCCCGGTCATCGCCGGGTCACCACCTCGAGGTCCCGCTCGCCCGGCGAGGCCGCGACGTCCTGTCCGTAGTGCCGCAGGAAGAGCTCCTCGAGCGTCGGCGGCGAGGTGACCAACGACCGCACCTCCATCCCGACGAGGCGCGCGAGCACCCGGTTGAGCTCGTCGGGGTCGACGCTGAAGCTCGCCCGGTCGTTCTCCACCCGGGCGTCGTGCACGCCGGGCCACGTCCGGACGGACTCGAGCGGCGCGGACGTCCGGACGTCCACCGACGTGCGGGTCAGGTGACGGAGCTCGTCGAACGTGCCGGACTCGGCCGCCGAACCGGCGCGGATGATCGTGACGCGGTCGCACAGTGCCTCGACCTCGGACAGGATGTGGCTGGACAGCAGGATGCTGCGGCCCTCCGCCCGCAGCTCCTGGACGACGTCCTGGAAGACGGCCTCCATCAGCGGGTCCAGGCCGGAGGTGGGCTCGTCGAGCAGGTAGAGCTCGACGTCGGAGGAGAACGCCGCCACGAGCGCGACCTTCTGCCGGTTGCCCTTCGAGTAGGCCCGGATCCGTTTCGTGGGGTCCAGCCGGAACCGCTCGAGGAGCTCCTCGCGGCGATGCGGATCGCTGCCGCCACGGAGGTCGCCCAGCACGTCGATCACCTCGCCACCGCTGAGGTTCGGCCACAGGTTCACCTCACCGGGCACGTACGCCAGGCGTCGGTGCAGCCGGACCGTGTCGCGCCACGGGTCGCCGCCGAGCAGGGAGAGCCGGCCCTCGTCGGCGCGGAGCATCCCGAGCAGGATCCGGATCGTCGTCGTCTTGCCGGCCCCGTTGGGTCCGAGGAAGCCGTGCACCTCCCCCGCCCGCACCCGCAGGTCGAGGTGGTCGAGCGCACGGGCCCGGGGCCCGAAGTCCTTGACGACTCCGTCGAGCGTGATCGCGTCGGTCATGAGGCCCCTCCTCCCAGCCCGGGCCGCAGCCATCGGCGACCGGCGGCCAGTCCCTCCACCACACCGCGCTGGCGCGCCTCCCGGCAGGGCCGAACGTCACCGAGGAGCGGGACGCCGCCCGGGCCGACCCGCGCCCGGGACCATCGGCCCGGCCCAGCGGGCCGTCCGACCGCTGCCGGATCACGCCCGGGCCCGCAGCATGGGGGGTGGAGGCCCGGCGCGAGGCTGGGCCCGACACCGCCCGTGGATCCGTCGAGGAGGAGCCCCATGCACACGAGGACGTGGCACGTGACCATCAACCTGTTCGAGCAGGACGGCCTCACCCGCGCGGAGGCGATCCTGCGCACCGATGCGGGTCCGGAGCTGCGCCACGAGGCGGTCGCCCGGCTGCACCCCGGGGACCGGGACGTCCCGGAGATCGGTGACGAGCTCGCCGCGTGCCGGGCCCTGTCCGGCCTGGCGCACGACCTGCTCGACGCTGCGGTCGCCGACGTCGAGGAGAACGATCCCGCGAGCGGCACACCCCGCCTCTCGGCGGACTCGCCGGCCCCGGCCTGACGGCCGTGACCGGCCGCCTGGACCTCGACGACGTCCGGGGCAGCGTGGTCGTCGCGGTGGACGGCTCCGAGCACGCCGAGCGGGCGCTCGGGTGGGCGGCGGACGAGGCCGCCCTGGAGCGTCGCCACCTCACCGTGGTCGCCGTCGGCGACACGGCAGGTGCTTCGGTGGCCGAGGCGACCGCAGCAGCGACGCTGCGGCACCCCGACCTGCCGGTCACCTCGCACGTCGTCCACGGTGACCCCCGCCAGGTGCTCGTCGACGCCTCGGCGCACGCCTTCGAGCTGGTGCTCGGCTCGCGCGGGCGGGGAGCGGTCAGGAGCATGCTGCTCGGCTCGGTCAGTGCCACGGTGAGCGCGCTCGCCGTCTGCCCGGTGGTCGTCTGCCGCCCGGTCGAGCCGGGCGCGGGGCGCACCGGCGTCGTCGTCGGGGCGGACGGCTCACCCGAGTCCCTCCCGGTCATCGAGTTCGCCTATCGTCACGCCTTCCTGCGCGGCGCACCCCTCACCGTGCTGCACAGCTTCTTCGACGCCGCGGCCGCGGTGGCGCAGTACCACCAGGCGCGCGGCGAGCCGGCCGAGGTGCCGGAGCTCGACGACCTCCGTGCCGCACTCAGCGCGTCGGTGGCCGGCCTGGAGGAGGACTACCCCGGCGTGCCGGTCACGCTCACGCTGCAGCACGGCCTGGCCGACCAGGCTCTCGCCCCGCGTCACGCGCAGTGGGACCTCGTGGTCGTCGGCCGGCATCCCATGCAGTCGCTGGGCAGGCTGCTCACCGGGTCCATCGCGACCGCCGTCCTCGAGCGTGCGACGTGTCCGGTGGCGGTGGTGCCGGAGAGCCGTACCCCGGTCTGACCCGCCGCTTGACGGCGACGCAGAAGGGGCGAATCCTGACGGGGAGCCCTCGATCGCAGGAGCCTCGCGGCGTGGGCGGGCACCCACCCGTCGCCCCACCCGGCGTCCGTCCCTCGCGGACTCGCAGGTCCGTGACGGGGAGGGCGGAGGCATGACACGACGGGTCGAGGTGGTCGAGGACCTGCTGAGCGAGGTGCGGGCCGTCCCGCCGCTGACGCCCCCGGTCGTCGCCGTACCACCCGAGGGGGTCCACCACTTCGCAGGGGCGGTGCGGTTCGCCCTCGACCACCCCGACGCGATCCGTCGCCTCCACCTCGCCACCGGTGGGCTGGACCCGCCACCGGCTCTCGAGTGCGCGCTCCCGGTCCTTCTCGATCGCGGCATGTGGCTGCTCGGGGCCGACCTCGGCGTCGTCCAGGTCCTCGACGGCGAGAGCGGCGCGCTGCGACTCGTCGCCCACTCGGGGTTCGACGACGACTTCGTCGAGCGGTACGCCGTCGTCGAGGACGCCCTCGCCGTCTTCGCACAGGTCGCCGTGGGGGGCCAGGCCGTCTTCGCCGACGTCGACACGGATGCGGCCTTCGCCCCGTACCGGTGGGCCGCGGCCCGCTACGACTTCCGTGCCGTGCAGTCCACGCCCCTGCGGGACTACACCGGGCGGACGGTGGGCATGATCTCCACGCACTGGCGCCGCCCCTGGCGACCCGCCCGGACCGACCTGCGGGTGTTCGCGCTGTACGCCACCTACGCGGGCGAGCAGGTGGCCAGCCTGCTGTCCGGGGACGCGCCCGCGGTCCGCGAGGACGCGCCTCCCGGGCGGGTCGCCCGGAGCATGATCGACGCCCTCCTCGCGCCGCGTCGCCCGGGCGGCGCGTGCCCGGAGCGGGAGACCCGGGCCGGCCCGTTCGCGCAGGCGCTCCGCACGGGCGACGGGGTGGCGTCGCTGGCCGACCTCGTGGTCACCAACGTGTTCAGCGCCGAGCTCGAGCTGGACGCGGCGCGCAGCCTGACGGACGAGGCGCACGTCGAGGCGAGGATCGCGGCCGCCACGACGACCCTCGAGCACCTCGTGGTCCAGCTCCGCGCCGCGATGCTCGCAGGCGACCTGTCGGAGGACGTGTCGGAGGAGGACGAAGGTCCCACCACCCGGTGACGGCCCGCCCTGTCCCGCGCAGGCGGGGCCGGGCCCCACGGGCGCAGGGGCTCACGGTGCGTTGACCGGCACCACCATGACGGCGCTCCTGGCCTCGCGCAGCACCGTCCGCGCGGTCGACCCCAGGTGCGCACCCACGTGCCCGTGCGAGGCGTGTCGCCCCACGACGACCAGGGACGCGGTCCGGGACTCGCCAACGAGCACCTCGGTCGGCCACTGGTGGCGCACCTCCACGGCGACCGGGACCGACGGATGGGTCGACCGCAGCTCGCGGATCGCGGACTCGAGGGACCGGACCTGCTCGGCGCGCCACTCCGGCGCCACGCGGGCGGTGATGATGTCGTCGTAGGCCGGGTCGAGCCGCCAGGCGTGGATCACGCGCAGCGCGGCGCCGGTCGAGGCCGCCCACTCGAGCCCCGCGAGCACCGCCTCGCGCGGCGCCGCGCCCTCGTGCACACCGACGACGACCTCGCCGGGCTCGTCGCTCGGCTGCCAGCCCATCGGCACCGAGACCGCCGGGCACCGGCCGTGGGCGGCCGTGCCACCGATCGTCGAGCCGACGAACAGCCGCCCCAGCCAGTGCGGGTCACGGTGCTGCACCACCACCATCCGGGCGGAGCCGCTCTGCTCGACGAGGACGTGGGACGCGGTGCCGGCGATCGCCGTCGCGCGGACGGGCACCGAACCGCCGGTCAGGGCCTCGAACTCCTCCCGGACCTCCTTCACCAGCCACTCGGCGACGTCCGCCGCCTCGGCGTAGGTCAGGAGCACGCTCGGCGGTGGCGGCGGCAGGGCGGTGCCGTACGCGTGCACGAGCACGACCTCGATCCCCTCGCGTGCGGCGACGTCCGCGGCGAAGCGCAGTGCGGCGGTCTCCCGCCCCGGTCCGGTGACGCCGACGACCACGGCGCCCCTCGTGCTCGTGTCCATCGAGGGCTCCTCGCTCATCCCGACCTCGGGCCCCACCCGTCAGTCGCCGGACGCCGCGACAGGGATGCGAGTCGGTTCGGGGACTTCCTTGTCCGCGGGCAGCGTCACGGTCAGCACCCCTGATGCGTAGGAGGCGGTGATGTCCTCGCCCGTGCAGCCCTTCGGCAGTGGCAGGCGCCGGCTGAAGGACCCGAACCGCACCTCGCTGTGGTGCTCGTCGTGCTCCTCGAGGCGTCGCTCGCCGTGGATGAGCAGGTAGCCGTCGTCGACGGTCACCGCCAGGTCCTTCTCCGGGTCGATCCCGGGGATGTCCGCGCGGATCACGAGGCTGCCGCCCTCGCGGTACTCCTCGATCGGGATGAACCCCTCCCCGGACGGGTGCAACGGCGCCATCGTGTCGAGCCAGTCCATCAGCTCGACGAGGGGGCTCGAGCTCCGTCGTGTCATGAGTGCCATGCCAGTCGCCTTTCTCGTGCGTGGTCTCGTACGTGATGTGGTGGTCACTCCGAGCCTCGTCCGGGCGCGATCCGGCGGGCAGGGGCGGAAGACCGGACCCGCCCGGCGACCGGCCCGGGACCCCGCTCCGGTCAGCCCACCTGCTCAGCCGACCCGGACCACGGCGGCGCCGGTGACGCGCCCGGAGGCGAGGTCCTCGAGGGCCCGGTCGGTGTCAGCCAGGTCGTACGTCGTCACCCGTGGCCTCAGGCCCTGCGACTCGGCCAGGGACAGCAGCTCGTGCGCGTCCTGGCGCGTGTTGGCCGTGACGCTGGTCAGCGTGCGCTCGCGGAACAGGTGTGCCTGGTAGTCGAGGGGGGGTACGTCGCTGAGGTGGATGCAGGCGACGGCGAGGGTGCCGCCCTGGTCCAGGGCGGCGAGCGCCACGGGCACCAGCTCCCCGACGGGCGCGAAGAGGACGGCCCCCTCGAGCGGCATGGGCGGCTCGTCCGTCACGTCACCGGCCCAGTCCGCACCGAGCTCCAGCGCCAGGGCGCGCGCCGCCGGCTCGCGGCTGAAGGCGTGCACGTGCAGCCCCTCGGCGAGGGCGAGCTGCGCGGTGAGGTGCGCGCTGGCACCGAAGCCGTACAACCCCACGTGGCCACCGGGACCGACCCGCGCGCGCCTCAGGGCCCGGAAGCCGATGATCCCCGAGCACAGGAGCGGCGCGGCCTCGACGTCGTCCAGCCCCTCGGGGAGACGGTGGGCGAAGTCGGCGGGCACCACGGCGTACTCGGCGAAACCGCCGTCCGCGTCCCAGCCGGTGTAGCGCGAGGACCGGCACAGGTTCTCCTGACCGGTCCGGCACCACCGGCACGCCCGGCAGGTCGCGCGCAGCCAGGCGATCCCGACCCGCTCGCCCTCGTGCCACCCGGTGACCGCCGTGCCACGACCCGCGACCACTCCGACGACCTCGTGCCCGGGCACCCGCTCGGGTGCTCGCGGGGCGAGCTCGAGGTCAGCCAGGTGCAGGTCGGTCCGGCACACGCCGCACGCACGGACCCGCACCAGGAGCTCGTCGGGAGCCGGTCGAGGCTCCGGCCGGACGACACGCACCACCCGCCCCGGGCCCCCGGGCCTCCCGCTGACCACCCACGCGTCCACGTCGGGCTCACAGCCCGGGCGGCCACTGCCGCGCCCGACGCCGGTCCGGCACCGCCGTCTGGAGCCACGCGTCGAAGCCCACGGGATCGCGGAGCTGCAGCTCGTCGAGCAGGCGTCGTCGTTCCTCCACCAGCGCGACACGCCGCGCGACGGAGGTGGTGGGGCGCAGCACCTCCGCGGTGGTCCACTCCCAGCGCCGGTGCAGGTCGCGCAGGGTGAGCGCCTCCGGAGGCCCGCTGGTGCGCCTGGACGACCAGTGGACGAACCCGGCGCGGGCGAGCGAGACCACGGGCGGTGACACCGCGAGCAGGCCGATCCCGACCGCGACGCCGGCGTTGCCCCACGCCACGGCCAGAGCGTCCGTGGCGACGGCCCCGAGCGCACACCAGAGCAGCGCGCGACGGACCCAGGTCCAGCGGTCCGGGCGCTCCTCCACGATGGCGTAGGCGAGGGCGGCCCCGAAGAACCCCGTCCCCACCCCGAGGAGCGTCATTCGCAGCAGCCCTCCGCCGGCGATGTCGAGGACGGACGCGGACCCGACGACCAGTGCCGCGGCCCCCGCCCACACGACGCGGTAGCTCCTCACGGTCGCCTCCTTGCGTCGATGTCGCACGGTCCACCGGTCGTCATCCGGCCGGTCGCTGACACCACGGTCGCGCAGCCGGGTGAGCACCGCACAGGGCCGAGCGACCAGTCCGCCCGGGCCCGTCGAACCCGGGCGAGGTGACCTTGGTCCCTGTCCCCGGCCGTGGCGCAGTCCTGCAATGAAGGAGAGAGGAGGACGACCATGGGGCGTCCGGGATGAGTGCGCTGCACCTCGACCTGCTACGCACGATGCTCCTCATCAGACGGTTCGAGGAGACGTGCGCCGAGCTCGACCGGATCGGCCGCGTGCGTGGCCTCGTCCGGCCCTACCCGCGCGAGGAGGCCGTGCCTGCGGGCGTGTGCTCCGAGCTGCGGCCGGAGGACTGGGTGGTCTCGACCTATCGTGACCACGCGCACGCGCTCGCGCGGGGGGTGCCCCTGACCGCGCTCATGGCCGAGGTGTTCGGCCGCGTCACCGGGTGCTGCCGCGGGCGCGGCGGCTCCATGCACGTCTTCGAGCGCGAACGCCGCTTCGTGGGCGGCAACGGACTGGTCGGCGGGCCGCCGGTCGCCCTGGGCCTGGCGCTCGGCGAGTCGATGCAGGGTCTGCCGGGTGTCACCGCGTACTTCCTCCAGCAGGATGCCGTGGCGGGGGGCGAGGTCACCGACGTCATCGACCTCGCTGTCCGGTGGCGGCTCCCCCTGCTGCTGTGCTGCCAGGGAGACCTCGCACCGGTTCCTGCTCCCTGTGACGTCGCGGCCCGGTCCGTCGACGGCATGGATGCCGTCGCTGTCGCCGAGGCCGCGCAGCGTGCGCTGGCCGAGATCCGCGCCGGCGGGGGGCCGGTCCTCCTCGAGCTGCGGGTCCACCGGGACCACGACCCCATCGACCGGCTGGCATCGCGCATGCTCGCGTCGACGGCCATCGACGAGGCCGGTCTGGCCTCGGTCCACGCAGCCGTCGACGCGGCCATCCGTCGCGCGGTGGTCGAGGCCGAGCACGGCGCGCTGGAGCACGCCGCCGACCTCGGTCGCTTCCTTCACTCCGAGACCTCGACGCTGGCCACGGCCGAAGCCGGTGGGGCATGAGCGACGTCGTCGAGACCACCTACCTCGACGCCCTGCACCAGGCGCTGCGTGCTGCCCTGCGGGAGGACGAGCGCGTGGTCCTCCTGGGCGGGGACCCCCGGGCCGGTGGCCGATCCGAGGCCAGCCGGCGCCTCCGGTCGGAGTTCGGTCCCGATCGGGTGCGCGACCTCCCGCTGTCCGGGTCGGCGCTCGTCGGCGCGGGGATCGGTGCCGCCATCGGGGGCATGCGGCCGATCGTCGAGCTCACGACCGTGCGCCACGCCCTGCGGGCGCTCGACCAGCTCGTCGACCTCGCCGCCGGCCTGCTGCACAGGTCCGGTGGGCAGTACGCCGTCCCCCTGGTGATCCGGGCGACCACCGGTCACGGCCGCATGGTCCCCGTCCAGCACCGGCACAGCCTCGAGGGCTGGTACGCCCACGTCCCCGGCCTGCGGCTCGTCGCCCCCGCCACGCTCGAGGACGCGCGCGGCATGCTGGCGGCGGCACTGGCGGACCCGGACCCCGTGCTGGTCCTCGAGCACGCCGGTCTCCACGACCTCCGCGGCACCCTCGACGCCGAGGCCCGCGCGGTCGACATCGACCGTGCCGCCGTCCGCAGGCCCGGCGACGACATCACGCTCGTGGCGTACGGCGGGATGCTCGGACGGGCCCTCGAGGCGGCCGACGTCCTCGCGGCGGACGGTGTCTCAGCCGAGGTGGTCGACCTCCGCACGCTCCGCCCGCTCGACGACCTGACGGTGGTGGGCTCGGTGCGGCGTACGCGCCGCGCGATCGTCGTGGACGAGGGCTGGCGCAGCGGCAGCGTCTCCGCCGAGGTGGCCGCGCGGATCCAGGAACAGGCGTTCGACCAGCTCGACGCCCCGGTCGCACGTGTGTGCTCGACCGAGGTCCCGGTGCCCTACCCCCACCACCTCGAGGCGGCTGCGCTCCCGCGGGCGACGACGATCGCCGACGCGGCCCGCCGGATTGTCGGCTGAGGCC